>CANBTI010000013.1 GCA_947372355.1 Bdellovibrionales bacterium
ATTGAGTTGTGTAGAGCTAAAACCTGCTGATGCTAGCGACACCATTGCTTCAAGGCCTTCCGCATCAGGGTGTTTTTCAAAGATTTTACTTTGTACATAAAAGCTTCGGTCGTCTCGGCTTAGGGGAAGATCGCTGATAAACCCAAGGACGATTGAGGCAATTAAAAGTGTACCGAATAATTTTACGGTTCGATCTCTCATTTGCTTCTTTTTCAATGCATGGATATTTTTACTCAAGTTAATTATTTGATCTGGATGATCAGAAAGTTTATTCCGTAGAGAATAGACAACTGCGGTGAGTATCAACGCACCAAAATATTCATCCCCGATAGAGGATTCTTTGAACATTAAAAAATAAATGAAGAAACCGAATGCAAAGTAAACAAAATTTTGTTGATTACTTGAAGGTCGTTTAATGAGCAATCCTGCTTTTTCTAATCTATCATTTGTTCTTTTTTTATTAAAGATAGGAAAGTGCATCTTTCTTCCATTGATTAATTCAACATGAAGATGACCCAGGAATAAAAATGCAGAAGATCCTTGTTTTAATAAATAGATCTTTTTGACGTTATTGATACGAACTCTTAGTTCACCTGATCTAAATGAAATATGGTAAAACGGCCTAAAAATCCAAGGAAGGAGAGAATATGCAATTGAAAACAAGATCACTCCAAGAGCTAAGATCGCAAGATTGATCATTGGATGTGAGAAGGAATTAGCAATAATATTATAACTGCTATCCCACCAAAGATAGCTAACGATTAAACTAAAAAGAATCCAAATGCGCTTTGATTTTTTTGAAGACATCCCCATCTCACGATTATCTCAGAAAGCGCAATTGAATGGAATGTGTCGGTTTTGATTTGGAATTAAACTAAAATCAATGAGGCTAACTTGCGTAAATCAGCTTCTGCGGCATGAACCCTCGGGCGGTTAAAGTTTAAGTCATCGGGGCTATTGATGGGAACAAGGTGAACATGAGCATGCCGAGTTTGTAAGCCAATGATGGCTACTCCAATTTTTTGGCAAGGCACCGCTTTTTTAATCGATACAGCAACTGCTTTTGCAAATACCATGATTTTAGAAAGTTCATCATCAGTGAGGTCAAAAAATGAATCTTCTTCGCGTTTTGGAAAAACCACGCAATGACCAAGAACAAGAGGTTTTTCTTCGAGAATCGCCATAAAGTTTTCATTTTCAGCTACAACCCAATCCATTTTTAATTTTGAAATATAGGGCGCAAACGGTGAATGGGATGATGGCGAGTGATTCATAAAATGAGTATAAACTGACTCAGGTGAAAAATGCGAGGATCTCTTGCTGCAGTCTTCATTCTCCTTTATTCTATTAACAATGAAGAGTTTTCTTATCGTGCTAGGTATTTTAATATTTATGGGGCTTGGTTATAGCCTTCATTCTGCGCTTGCCCCCACGGTGCAGCCTTCGATTCATGAAGATTGTGGTTTGCCCACCAATGAAAGTGTGGATTCAATTAAAAAGAAATTTGAGGTAATTGCAAAGGCTGATTACGAAGAGTATTTACAATTAAAAACTGAAGCTGAAAAATTCAAAAAGGCGGATGAAATTTTAACTAAAATCATGTCGATATTTATGGCAGATCTTGGTCTTCACTTGGTTCATGCAGTGCCTGCTCCTTCAATCGTTCCAAGTCCACCTAAGGCAGAATCCAAAGTGATTACGCCCCAAACTAATTATACCGAAGCAAAAGATTTAGTTGAAAAACTTAGAACTGATTCTCAAAATGAAGACTTCTTAAAAAAATCCGTTTTAAGTAACCCTAAACAAGGACTTTTTGATGCTGGCCCCATCACGCGAATCAATCCTAAATTAAAGGGTTGTTTTGAGGGGGAGAGCACGAATAGTGGACGAAATTTAAAAATGAAATTATGGATTGGAAATATAGCAAATTCAGGGCCTTCCTTACAAAATTTCAAATCCGTGATTCTTGAAAATGGGAAAATGATCAATCATCAATCAGGATTATTTCGAAATAGTTTTTTAACTATGAATGCCAGCGATCAAAATGAGTTTATTTTTAATTCCTCACCAGGAACTTTTAATCAACTTTACTATGTTCCTTTGGAGGATAAATTGATCGGTGAAAACTATAGCATTCAGCCTGATGCGACTTACAAACTTACTGGCACCACAAATCTCAACCGGGGTGAGTCTACTTGTGCATGGATCAAAGAGATTGTTTGGTAGAATAACGAACTATTTTTTCACTACTAATACTAACTGTTCTCCCTCAAGCATTTCACTGGGAAGATAAATTTTACGGGTCTTACTTCCGGGGGTGATGGCACCCACCTTGAATTTCACGTTTTCCGAGATATACAGTTCTTGGTATCGCTTTTCTACGCTAGGCCAAGGGCGATCTAAATAAGCGGAGACGCGAATCTCTTGATCCTCTTTTGCGGAACTTAAAAACTCAAAGGTTTTCTCTTGGATGTTTACGAGAAGATCACCCGGACTTTTAGTGTTAGAGATCAAACGAAGTTCAATTAAATGCATATCTATTCCCAACAGGTGTCTGACACCTTTTTGATGCTTGCCGCGTTAAGTGTGATTTGTTATACCATACCATATATTATGATTCTTAGAAAAACTTACCGCTTTAAAAATTGGGACCGTTGGGATTACGAACTAGATGATGCTGTAAAATCTTTTTTCTCCGCCTCCAAGCAATGGCCTAATATTCTTCTAGCAAATGGCTCAACTCTTGAACAAATTGATCAAATCGAGAACGAAAAAAGAGAAGAAGAAAACACTGAACCTCAATCGGTAAACAGTTTTTCAACTGCTAAATATTCTCTCGATTTTTGTGAAGCCGAAGAAGTGGCGGATGAATCATTTTCCCTGATTTTTGATTCAGATCCTGAAGGCGAAAATGAAGACGAAGAGCCAGTGCCTGAAGAAGATAATCTCTAAATCCAAAAGGTGTCCGACCACTTTTGGATGCTAGGTGCGTTAAGAGGTCTTTTTCCAGATTTTCAAAAAGTCTGATCCAAGCGCTTTTTGATAATGAAGCGAGTATTCATCAGGTAGGGTTGCACCTAGTCCGTAATAGGTCATGACCAAGCTTCCTTTTTTTTGTTCACGGAGCCTCTCCAAGGTGGATTGGAGAAATGTACCATAGAGCGATTCGTTCATCGGAACATCATTGCGCATGCGGCGCTCTGGGGTTTTTTGCTCACAAAATGGATTAAAAAAATACACACAATCAAATTCTTTCCAGCTGAGATCAAAAGCACTGCCGGTAATGAAATTTACATTATTCAATCGAAATGCGTTCTTTGCTTTTTTTGCAGCAAGCGACAGAAATTCCCGTTGCTCCACGCCCGTAACTTGTATTTCACTCAAAATAGAGGTGATTAAACAAAATTTTCCACATCCTGAACCCACATCGAGCAATCGCTCCACTTTCATTTCTTTTAAAAGTTCAGCGGCTTTTGTTGCAACGGCAAGAGGGGTCCAGTGAATGTGTGAAAAATTTCTCACTTCAGGTGAAAAAACGAGATCAAAAGTATTATCGTTCAAGGCATCACTCGAGTGAACTTGATCCAGAAGTTTGCGTTTTAGCCCATTAGCTAATATGCCTTCTTCTTTTTTAGTCAGTCGTTGAGGCTCGGGAAGTGTTAATGCATTCGTGCGATCACGTGAATTATTTTTTAAGTGCTTCAATATCGCTCAATAATACTTTTTCATGACCTTCTGGGCTCACATTTTGATAAATCTTACGAATGATGCCGTTTGGATCCACCACGAAAGTAGTGCGGTCCCAATATTTGGTTCCCTTGTATTCACTTTGACCCACATGAAGTGCGGTTAAAAGTTCAGCTTGAGGATCAGCCAATAAATCAATCGTGAATGAAAATTTATTGCAGAAATTTTTATGAGATTCAACATCATCAGCGCTTAAACCCACAACCTTAATGCCTGCTTGATCGAATGCTTCTTTGGTAGCGGTAAATGATTTACCTTGGATGGTACAGCCAGGTGTATCATCTTTTGGATACACATAAAGAACAAGCCAGCTGCCAGCATAATCCTTTAGGGTAGTGGTGCGATTGTCTTGGTTTTTTAAACTAAAATTTGGAAAAGTGGTTCCTGTATCTAACATATGAAGACTCCTTTGTTTTAGTGATTATACACCAAAATGATGTTAAAAAATATTAAATGAAAAATTCAATCAATCCAGCAGTAGTCAGCACTATTGCACAACAAATATCTAAGTTTTATCCGCAGTTTGATAAAAAAGAGTTCTTAAAGGTTGCATCAAAACTACCAGCGTTAGAATTAAAAGCACGAGTGATTGCGGTGGCGGAAGAGCTTAAAAAGCATTTGCCTGAATCCTATTCAAAATCAATACAAATCATCAATCAAGTTGTAGCTTCAGATCAATTAGAAGGATTTGCGCTTTGGCCATTTTCTGAATACATCAGTAAATACGGAATTCTTGATTTTGACTTATCCATGCTGGCGATGCATTTGCTCACTCAAAAATTCACTTCTGAATTTGCTGTTCGCCCATTTTTCATTCATGATTCAAAAAAAGTTTTAAAATATTTTAAGACTTGGACTAAAGACGAAAATCATCACGTGCGTCGTTGGGTTTCAGAAGGATCACGTCCGCTTCTTCCTTGGGGAATGCGTTTACCTCAATTTGTAACAGATCCAAGTGACACTTTGATTTTGCTTGAACAGCTTAAATATGATGAAGAGTTATATGTGAGAAAAAGTGTGGCTAATCATCTCAATGATATTTCAAAACATCATCCTAAATTAGTGATTGAAACTATTTCTCGTTGGGAAAAAAATGCACCAACAAAACATCAGCCTAAAATGATTTGGATCAAACGCCAAGCTCTTCGTACTTTGATTAAAAAAGGTAATCCCGAAGCACTAAAGCTCATGGGAGTGAAGGGGGATGCAAAAATTAAAATGAGCCCGATTCTTTTGAATCAAAGTAAGTTTAAAATAGGGGATCAACTTCAGTTTTCATTTGAAATTACTTCCACAGCAAAAACTAAACAAAAACTAGTTGTGGATTATCTGATCCATTTTATGAAATCAAACGGAAGTGCAAAACCGAAAGTTTACAAGTTAAAAACCTTGGAATTAATGCCAAATCAAAAGCAAAAAATTGATAAATCTCATTCTTTAAAACTCATCACCACTATGGTTTATTATCCAGGAATGCATCGTATTTCTATTCAAGTGAATGGGAAGATTTTTAGTGAAAAAAACTGGCTGTTTGATTGTTTGGGAAAAAAATGAAAAATAAAAAATTATTGGCGTTGGTCCCATCCTTTTTACTACTCGCCGTTGCTATTGTTGTGGCCTTTAAATACATCAAGCCACCAGGCAACCAGATCGTGATTTCTACCAGTACCGATGAAGGCGATTACCAAACCTACGCCAAACTTTATCAAGACATCATTAAAGACGAAGGCGTGAATTTGATCATTCGTCCTTCTGCGGGTGCGGTTGAGAATTTACATCGATTGGAAGATCCTCATTCGGATGTGGATGCCGGTTTTTTACAAGATGGATTGGCTGCTACTTCTGAAAATGGACCAGATTTAGTTTCTTTGGGTAGTTTATATTACGAACCGGTTTGGGTTTTTTATGGTCAAGGAGTGAAGGATCTCACCCGATTCTCGCAATTGTTGGGTAAAAGGATTGCGATCGGGCATCCGAATAGTGGAACGACTATCCTGACTAAACGCTTGTTAAAGGGAAGTGAGATTGATGAAAAGAATGCGAAATTTTTTGAATTAGGATGGCAAGATGCCTTGGATGCTTTAAATCAAGGAAAAGTGGATGCGGCTTTTTTTATTGCAACTCCAGAGGATGCATTAATTCAAAAAATGATGCTGGAAAAAAATATTCATTTAATGAATGTAGATCAGGCAGAGGCGATCACTCGAAAAATATCCTTTTTACACCACTTAGTTTTACCTCATGGGGCAATCAATTTGAGTAAAAATATTCCTGCCAAGGATGTGAATTTAGTTTCTCCCACCGCAACTTTAGTGGTTCGTGATTCATTGAATCCTGCTTTAGTGAACTTATTATTAAAGGCTGCATCGCAAGTTCATGGCGAGCCAGGTATTTTTGAAAAAAAGAACGAATTTCCAATTGATAAAGATGATGAATTTGCACTGAGTGATGAGGCGAAAAGGTTTTATAAATCAGGTGCACCATTCTGGCAGAGATTTCTTCCTTTTTGGATTGCTGTTTTGATTGAACGGTTTCTGATTGTGATGTTGCCCTTGATCGCGGTGGTTTATCCCATGGTGAAGATGATTCCTAAACTTCTGGATCGAAGGGTGAGAAATAAAATTCATAAACAGTATGGTGAACTACAGTTTCTAGAAACCATGATTAAGAGTCATTCCAACCAAAAGGATTTAAGTTCGTTTTTGCCAAAGCTAGATCGAATTGAAGACCAGGTTAATCAACTTAATCTGCCAATTGAGTACTCGGAGCATATTTATGTGCTCCGTGAGCACATTGATTTTGTTCGTAAAAGGTGTCTGACACCTTTTTGATGCTTGATGCGTTAATAACGCTTACACCCATAGAACAAATGCCCTTATCCTAACACCCACTTATGACAAAGAATAAATCGCCTAAAAGTAACACTGATTACATGAACGAATTCAATACAGATATGGATGAGGAGTTGGAAACGACGACCTCAAAAAAGGATGATGATTTTGCATCCATGTTTTCTGAATCATTGAAGGGTGCTGAAAAGAAACTCAGAGTAGGCGATAAGATTCGTGGAAAAATTTTAAATCTTGGTTCTGAAGAAGTGTTTGTCACTACAGGCACTCGTCATGATGGAATCATGAGCCGCCGTGATCTTCTCGATGCGGAAGGAAATTGCCAATACAAAGTGGGCGACATTACCGAAGTTTATGTGACGATGGTGAAGGGCAGTGAAATTCGCCTTTCTAAAAATGCTACTGATCGCAATATGGCTGAAGATTTTAAAAGTGCTTATGAAAGCAATCTTCCCATCCAAGGACGCATTGTTGAAGTTTGCAAAGGTGGAGTTCGTGTAAACATCAAAGGTAAAATGGCATTTTGCCCAATCAGCCAAATTGATTCTAAACACATTGAATCGGCAGAAGAGTACGTGGGAAAAAGTTTTGAATTTAAAATTACAGAGATCACTGAAGGTGGAAAAAACATCGTGGTTTCTCGTCGTAAACTTCTCGATGCGGAACGCGAAGTGGGAACCACGTCTTTCTTATCTGAAACCAAAGACGGCGATATTGCCACTGGCCGTGTCACTCGTTTTGAACCCTTCGGAGCTTTTATTGAACTTGCTCCTGGAGTAGACGGACTCGTTCATATTTCTGAAATTTCTTGGTCTCGCATCGCTGATCCTGCAGAAGTATTAACCTTGGGACAAACCGTAACCGTGAAGTTGTTAAAACGTGAAGTTCTCAATGGACGCGCAAAAATTTCTTTATCCATCAAACAAGTGACTCCACGTGAAGATAAAGCGGTAGATGCGGCAAAAGATTCAGCCCCTAAAAAAGATGATCCATGGGCAAAACTCAGTGTGGGACAAACCTTCACTGGAAAAGTAAATCGTAAGGAGCCTTATGGTTTATTTGTTCAACTTGAACCGGGCATTACAGGTTTACTTCATAAATCACGTACCAATGATGCAAAAGATTTCCATTTTGAAAAAGTGCGCGTGAACGATGAAGTGGCAGTGCAAATCGTAGAAATCCGTTTGGGCGAACGCCAAATTTCACTAGGTTTGCCTGGGGATGCGAGTGAAGACGACTGGAAAACTTCTTATAAACAAGATTCAACAGCTTCTATGGGCACACTAGGTGGCCAAATGGCTGCAGCTTTGGCGAAGAAAAAATAGTTGTCTGACACCTTGTGATGCTAGGAGCGTCAATCTATGAATAAACTCCCACGAATCACTTTGTATTTTTGGATCATGAAAATTTGCGCTACCACTTTAGGGGAAACCGCGGGTGATCTTTTTTCCATGACCTTAAAAGTCGGATACGCAATGAGTTCAATCGTGCTGCTTTCGTTTTTTGTGATCGCACTGGTGTTTCAACTCGTTTCAAAGACCTATCGTCCACTCCTTTATTGGGGTGTGATTTTACTCACGAGCACGGCTGGAACCACGATGTCTGATTTCATGGATCGAACCCTGGGTCTAGGTTACGCAAAAGGAAGTGCGATTTTAGTGGCTCTTCTTCTTTCTACTTTAGCATTATGGCGTTTTACCTCTGGTTCACTTTCAGTGGATAAAATTAGAACAACTCGGGTAGAAATTTTTTATTGGATTGCGATTTTATTTTCAAATACTTTAGGCACCGCTCTCGGAGATTTTCTTGCTGATGATTCCGGACTCGGTTTTGCCGGTGGCGCCTTTCTTATTGGCGGCTTAATCCTCGTCATTTCCCTCCTTGCCCTCTACACTAAAATTTCAAAAGTTTTATTGTTCTGGCTTGCGTTCGTACTCACACGTCCGTTTGGTGCAACTTTGGGTGATTTTCTGACCAAAGAAAAAGGTGGACTCAACCTTGGTACGGTCTATTCCTCACTGGTTCTTGCCGCCATCCTTGGCGTGGTGATGGTGATCACGATCAAGAATAAGGATATGCACGAAAAACAAGGTGTCTGACCTATTTGGCACCTATTTTCGAATTCGAGTCACTGCCTCAGTAAACCAATCCTGATATGCCGATATTTTGGTGTAAATCACGTCGATATCGCAGTTTCCTGCACCTCGGCTGGTGATTCCAAAAAGGTAAGGATGTTGATTGATCATGAGGTAGGCTGGTCCACCTGAATCGCCATGGCAAGCGCCTCCACCTTTTGATTGATCGAATTCAATTTCTGCCTTCGAGTAATTTGGATTTAAAACATTCACATCTGTTTTTCTTAAAACTCCAGCACCGGAATTCGCACTCACGTTTGAGATTCCATATCCAGCGAGAGTTGCTTTTTCACCACGGTTGAACTCATGATCAAAAGGTAAAAGATCTGAAGGGGCGTAGCCGGTGGGGAGTTCGCCTACGAAGTGAATGAGCGCTACATCGGAGGTATCTTTTTCGGGTGAATGAGCCGGATTCCATTCCGCTGGTATTTCTACCCGATCAATCATGCGGATTTGTTCAACGCTCGCGCTATGGATATCTTTTGCAAAAACCAATTGGAGTAGTGATAGTGAAAGATCTTCACTGGTTACACAGTGAGCGGCGGTGATCGCTAAATCTGGAGCCACGAGTGAAGCAGTGCAGAGCGATTCTCCAGCGTGATTCTTAGAGATGAGTGCCACTACGGTGTGTGAAATCCAATCTTGAGAAATAACATTTGTTCCATGGATGATCATTGTTTCCATGGGATTCGCTCGGGCTGATTGGGTGAATAAAAAGACGATGGATAATATTGAGTACAATTTCATAGGTTCTCCTGATTGTGTTTAGTGTCTGACACCATTGTGATGTTAGGTGCGTCAAAGCAGGATCTAGGCCAAATTAAAATTAAATATGTTAACGTTGAATCATGATTCAATTTTCCACAGCTCAAATCCAAGACGCTGAAAAAATTTCAAACTTAGTGAATTCTGCATATCGGGGAGAATCTTCGAAAGTGGGGTGGACGACCGAAGCCGATCTTCTTGGCGGACAACGAACCGACCGAGAGAAAATCGTGGAAATGATTGAGGAGCAAGACTTACAAATTGAACTAGCGATTGATTCTGAAACTCAAGAAATCATCGGATGTGTTTATATTAGAAATGAAAAGCCAGAAACGCTTTATTTTGGAATGCTGGTGGTTAATCCTGGCCTTCAAGCAAAGGGTCTTGGTAAAAATATTTTAGCTCATGTGGAGCAACTCGCGCGATCATTTGGTGCAAAAAAAATAAAACTCTCGGTGATCCCCATGCGAACAGAGTTAGTCTCTTTTTATGAACGAAGAGGTTTTGTAAAAACAGGAAATTTTGAAGAATTCCCTGCTGATGATCCACGTTTTGGAATTCCAAAACGAGATGATCTTCAGTTGATGGAGATGGTTAAGCTTTTAGATTAATTCGGAAACAATACTTTGAGTGCTGCTTCTGGTGCCATGAAACCACCTGCAACGGATTGCAAAATCACAAGTCTCGCTTCGTTTTCATTTTTTGGCTCTGCAATGGGAGTGGTGGGTGAGGGCGCTTGATTCGGCACTTCAATACCATTTGTCATGTACATGATGCGGGCCATTTTCTCACGAAAATTTGCTGGCATACTTTGTTCAAATGCCATCACCTCTTTAGCAACATCAAAACCCGCCATTGAATTATGCATCAATGATTGCATTTTCATCATTTGCTCGGGGGTGAGTGTTCTCATGAGTTCAGAAATTTCAGCAATTGCCTGCGGACTTAACTTAGATGGATCAAACATGGAATTGATTCTAGCATCAACTTGTACATTTCTTGCAAATAAATATGGAGTCAGGAGAGATTCATATGGAAAAAAAATGGATGTTTTTTTTAGGAGTGGCAGTTTTTTTAGCCTTAGGAGTTCAGAATTGTAGATTTAATCGTTCTGTTCCCCCTATTAGCTCACATTCACAAATGAACAATTCTTCCTCGCTTAGGGTAGTAGAGCGTGGCAATTGGAAATCAAAATCAAATGAGTTTGATTTTGATTTCCAATTGCCAGTTAACTGAACCAAACTAGTGTTGGATTGTTATATCTTTACGAGGTGATTTTCTGTTGAAGTTAATGAGATCATTAAACTCCTCAGATAATAGCTGGAGTAATTTTTTTGCGGTGATGATTCCAATTAATCCGCCTTCTTCATCGACAACGGGAAGTCTACCAATGCCTTCTTTTTTCATGGTTTTAATTAATTCATAAATGCCATCGGTTTCTTTCGCTACCGTAACGGGATGAATCATCAAATCACTTGCTCTCATTGTTTCTGGAGATTTTTTATCTGCAATAATTGTCAGCACTAAATCTCGATCAGTGATGATTCCAACAGGTTTTGATTTATTCTCAGAATACTTGGTGACAATGACATCGCCTACTGAGCGATCGCGCATTAATTTTGCAACTTCAATGATTGGCATATCTTGATCCACAAAAACAACATCTGTTTTTAAAAAGCCTTTTGCAAACCCTTTGCCTTGAGCTCTGGGTCTGTTGCTGAGTTCTGTTTTGTCGTTCTCTACTGATTGATCTTTCATAAATATCGTCCTTCCTATTGATTGTACTCAAAACTAGAAGCAATTCTTATGCCTCAGTTGTCGGGTAGAATGTGATTCATTGGAAACGGATGGGGTGTTGAATGTGTCCCTTATTGAGATAAATCATCACGTTAGAACACTTCAAAAATTTGACGAAAAATAAATGCATTTTATTAAAAAGAAATATTGAATGTTCGGCTTTTGTTCGGTATCCTATTTTTAACAACTTAGAAATAATGAGGAGAATATATGGAAAATTTAAGCACAAAAAAACAAGCAAAATGGTGGTGTATTCATTTTGGACAAAAGAATCTCGATCTCGTTTCTGCTAAAAAATTACAGTATTTCTTCAAAAAAATAACTCCACATGTAATTTTTGGTCATCAAAAAGTTTTTTTAGATGTTAGCCAAAGTAAGTGGAATAAGTCTCTCTATTCATTTCAACTTAAACTTTCTGTCATTTCCAAAAAGTTAAATTTAAGCTCAGAACACTGGCAATGGGGTGTGGGTAATAGCATTGCTGAATCGTGGGTGATGGCTAGATGGAAAACTCTTTCCCCAGAATTTTTACCATTAGAAGCAATTTCAGATTTTTTAAATCCTTTGGAATTAGATAAAAATAGATTGAATGAGAATCATCGAATTAAATTACTCAGATCTTTTGGTGCAAATACATTGCAGGATTTGATCGAAATTCCTGAGGATATTCTTTTGTCTCGATGTGGATTTTGGATCACCGAATTTACACGTGAACACTTCTCTAAACTTCAATCCTTAAGAGAAGAGTGGCTTGAAACTACCACTGCTAAATCATTTTTTCAGGAACATCTTTCATTTCAACTTGAAGATTGGATTCCAGAAGCCTATTTGCAAGTCGCTTGATCATGGCCTAAATTTTGCTTCTCCTCAAACCGAGGAGAAGCTTATGAATAAAGTGCCGACAGCGTTTGCCCGTATACTTTTGGGAGCCATTTTTTTAGTTTTTGGCTTAAATGGATTTTTTGATTTTATGGCTATGCCACCCATGCCTGATAAAGCTAACGCTTTTCTTGCCGGATTGGGAGCAAGTGGGTATTTTTTCCCATTTCTAAAATCAATGGAAGTAACCTGCGGTGTTCTTTTGTTAGTGGATGCTTATGTTCCCTTAGCTTTAGTGATTTTAGCACCAATTGTGGCTAATATACTTATGTTTCACGCGTTTTTAGCTCCCAAAGCCATTTATTTACCATTAGGTATCGCAGTACTTTTGATCTATTTATCTTTCTTCTCCCACCCATATTCAAACATAGTGAAGAAGATTTTCTTAATTCCAATGAAGGAAAAAACAAGCTCGAAAAAAATTGGTGGTCTTCAACATTCTTAGTCTTCTCCTATTCACACTATTCAATTTGTGATTTAATGGAGTGAATGAAGATTCGTCTTACTCAAACGGTTCAAAAAGGTGGTTGTGCTGCAAAAATATCTGCTGAAGTGCTCAGAGAGGTTTTAGGGAAGCTTGATTTCTCCACAAAAGATCCTAATGTGCTCATCGATGGGAAAGATTTCGATGATGCGGGAATTTATAAAATAACAGAAGAAATTGCTTTGGTTCAAACCTTGGATTTTTTCACCCCCATTGTGGATACGCCTTTTCTATTCGGGCAAATCGCAGCCACTAATGCATTGAGTGATGTTTACGCTATGGGTGGAACACCAAAAACTTGTATGGCGATTCTAGCTTTTCCGCTTGCTACTCTTGATCCAGAAATTATGGGTGAAATTTTAGCAGGAGCTCAAAATAAAATTAATGAGTCAGGGGCTTCTATGGTGGGTGGTCATTCCATTGATGACGACACGATTAAATTTGGTTTATCGGTTACCGGATTAGTGAATCCGAAACACCTATGGAGCAATAAAACAGCTAAAGTAGGTGATCAGCTCATACTCACTAAAGCACTTGGAACCGGAACACTAACTGCCGGATTAAAAAATTCTGATTACTCTGAATTTGATATTAAGGAAGCTCTTGATTCGATGATCACACTGAATCAGGTGGTGGATTTATTAAATGAAGACGAACTGCAAAGTATTCACGCCGGTACCGATGTTACTGGTTTTGGATTAATGGGGCATGCCATGCAAGTTTCAAAAGCATCTCAAGTTTCACTCCAAATTTCATTTTCTTCTCTACCAGTTTTAGAAAAAGCATTTGATTCAATCGAAGCTGATAATTTAACTAAAGCTCATCGCACCAACGCTTCATACACAAAAAATTATTTGGAGTTTTCAACGGAATTAAATCCATCACACTCTCAAATTTTATTTGATCCACAAACGAGCGGTGGACTCCTACTTTCAGTGGATCCAAAATTTGCTGATTCCATTCTAGTAAAATTACAAAAACGTTTTAAAAGAGCTGCAATCATTGGAAGTGTGGCAATACAGAAAAATCAAGATGGACCTAAAATCATTATTCAAAAATAATATTCCATTGATTGATGTTAGAGCTCCGGTTGAATTCGAGGCAGGACATTTTCCGACTTCGATCAATCTTCCAATCATGAATAATGAAGAACGCCACCTTGTGGGTATTCGTTATAAAGAATCAGGTCAAGATGCTGCAATTAAGCTTGGTCATGAATTAGTGAGTGGAATAGTGAAAGAAGAGCGAGTGAGGCACTGGCTTGATTTCATCAAAGATCATCCCAATGCTCAGCTTTATTGTTTTCGAGGAGGACTTCGTTCAAAAACTTCTCTGCAATGGATCAAAGATGCTGGGATTGATATTGAAATCATTCCTGGAGGATACAAAAAACTTCGTCGTTTAATGATCGATACGATTGAAGAGGAATCAAAGAACAGAAAATTTTTGGTCATGGCAGGAAGAACGGGTTCTGGTAAAACTTCTTTGCTGAAAGAATTTCAAAGTAATTTTATTGATTTAGAAAAGCATGCTCATCATAAAGGATCAAGTTTTGGTTTGATGGGAGTTCAACCTGCGCAAATCTCCTTTGAAAATCTCATCGCTATTGATTTTTTGAAGTTGAAGTCGCATTCTTTAGCATTTTTTGAGTCTGAATCCATCATGATTGGTTCGATGATTGTTCCTCGGAGTCTTTTTTTAAAAATGTCTGAGTCTCCCCTGGTTGTTTTAGAACAATCGATGGAAGAACGGATGAAACATATTATCCATGAATATGTATATCAAAGTAATCACACCTATCCATTCATGCTCAATGCCCTCAATCGGATTAAGAAAAAACTAGGCGGATTAAATTATGATTTGATCAAAAAACAACTCACTGAAGCTTATCAACCCGAACGTTGGAAATTGCCAGAAGCCCATCATTCATGGGTACAAAATCTTTTGATTCATTATTATGATCCATTTTACGATCATTCATTGAAGAAAAATGCTGATAGAATTATTTTTAAAGGTAATCAAAATGAATGTTTGGATTATCTACGTGAATTAGTGGTAAAGGAATAATATGCAAATCGAACATTTTATTTTAGCAAATAATTCTTCAATTGATATCAATACCAATACCCTCAGTGTATTTGGAATTTTAGATGATATGCAAATTCAGGCGCCAGCCGGAATGCCTTTGAATTTAACTTTTCATGCAATTTTGATTGTTAAAAGAGAAACAGAAAATGGCCCGATTAATTCGAGTTTCGTGATGAGTGTGATTGGTCCAAATGGAATGAATATTGGCCAAGAAATTAAAATGCCAGCAGTGATGCAAGCGGTTCATCGCAGATCTAGATTGCGAGTGATCACCGAAATTCCAGTTGTCTTGAGTGGTGTTTATCGTGTGCGGATGGTGAATCAAGATCATGAAAAAATATCGAGTGAGGTAAGTTTGAACATTCAAATTATGCCGGTAGTGGTTCCAACCCTTCAATAGAGTAAGTTTGCACTGGTGCAAAATGGTTCATTATTGCTACCAAAGTATAACGCAATGCAAACCTATTAATATTCCTTAAGTTTTTTCGTGTTACTCTTGGCACGTTGGTTGCTGATCCAATATTGAATTCTTTTTTCAAGGGGGGAAATATGAATCAGCAAAAAATCTTATTAACAATACTACTTTTAACCGCTTTCGGATGTGGATCAAAAGATCAGCCGGTAAGTTCACGTTTGCCAGAATCATCACCGATCACCGCTGATCGTGGTACTGAACAACAAACCATTCAACTAGGACAAGCGATCACTCAAATCGAAATGAACCATAAAGAAATGGAAACCATTTTTGAAACAAGGGATGTTCCTTCTACTTGTACCCGCGTTGTTCAAAGTGGAACTCGTACTGAGTGTCACACTGAAAATGATCGCCAATGTAGAGATGTTTCATTTCCTGTTTGTAGAAATGAATCGGAAAATGTTTGTGTGAATGTTCCTGATCGCGTTTGTCATACGGAGCAGTTTCCAGTTTGCCAATCTATTCCACGTAGAGTTTGCGAATCAGTTCAAAAGTGCGAAACCGTCAATGATCAAGTTTGCCATGGAACTCCTCCAAACCAATCTTGCACCACTGTTCCTCGTAGAGTTTGTCATGCGGAACAAGCATGTCATACGGAGAGCGATCAAGTTTGTCATAATGAATCTCGTGAAAGATGTGAGCAAGTGAATCGTCCTGTTTGTCACACAGAAACTCACCAATCTTGCCATAGTGAAACCAGACAAGAGTGTACCAATGTTCCTCGTCAGTCTTGCATGGAAGTTCCGGTAACCACTCAGCAACAATATCCTTGTATGCAGCCTCAGCAGGTTCCAGTGGGTGAGCGTTTGAGTCTTCACACTCTTGCTCAGGTACGAATCAATTTACTGAATCCAAGAAACTTAGATGTTTCTCAAGATCAATTGATCGTAACCATGAATCAAGGCATGATTTCAGCGGTAGCGAGAAGTGCGAAGGGGATTCAATACCAAATTCGCGAAGTTTCTCACTATGTAAACCGCATCAGTGACACTGAAGAAGTGATCACCGAAGTTCTTGAAGTAACAGCAATGTACTAGCTACTTTTTAATGGGATCGATGACCGTCTCAGCCTGTCCTTTAGGGTTGAGACGGGTCACTTTAGTGCGAGTGACTCTGATTTCTTTCACTTCAGCCTGATCACCAAATTTTTCACTTAAATTTTCAAGTTCAAAAGGGAGCAGCTGTCTGGCTCCCTTTCTTCCTGGGTGAAGTCGCCATTGATGAGCACAGTTTTTTGAACAAGTATCTTGTTTGATTTCTTCTTGAGTGCAAGTGACACAAATTTTTTCATGGAAATCGCATCTTTTGCATTCAATTTCGGTATCTGCAGGTTGGCCACAATGTGGGCAAAGAGTATAGCGGGTGGATGCTCCTAGTTTTTGATCAACTGAAACGCGGTGATCAAAAACAAAACATTCCCCATCGTATTGATCATTGGGATACTCGGCGAGATAATTTAAAATTCCACCTTCAAGCTGATAAACTTCATCGTATCCTTGTTTTTGAAGTTCTAAGATTCCTTTTTCACAGCGAATGCCACCGGTGCAAAAAATAAGCATTTTTTTATCTTTTTTGATTCCTTGTTTTTCAATGTATTCAGGAAAATCAGTGAATTTTTCAATGTTCGGATTGAGTGCGCCCTTGAAGGTTCCGATATTGTATTCATACCAATTACGGGTATCGATCATCACGTAATCATTTTCTTCTTTTAAAACTTTATTCCATTCGGTGGGGGAAAGATGGTGGTTTTTTCCTTCCGGAGGCATCACATCGGGTAATCCTGCGGTAACGATTTCATCTCTGATTTTTACTTTGTAGCGGCGAAAAGGAGGACGATCGCATTCGGAATCTTTAAAGGCAATTTTTGGAGCCTTAAAATAACTGGAGATCCATTGCTTAAATAATTCTAAATTTTCTTTTGAAGGGGAGGAACAAGTGGTGTTGATGCCTTCGTTTCCGAGTACGAGTAATCCTCGAACATTGAGTTCTTCGGCCTTATTTTCAAGATCAGATTTAATGTTTTCAAGATTCTCTAGGCGAGTGAAATGATAGAAAGCGGAAATATAATAGGTCATGATCGGCTCCTCTCCAGAGTTCAAGTCTGGTGGTTGTTTGAGATAGGTATAATTTACTTTTCCTAAAATGTAAAATCCTGTGTATTTACGCAACGCAGCTCAGTTACTATTTTAATTAAGGTACGCAAATTGAGCATGAAATATAAAGTTCTCATCGTTTGTTTAGGTAATATTTGTAGATCTCCGCTAGCGGCGGGATTGCTGAACTTCGCTGCTGAAGCTAAGGGACTCGCTGATCATTTGGAAATTGATTCTGCCGGCACCAATTCAAATCACATCGGGCAAGCTCCTGATCCTCGCTCTCAAACGGTAGCAGCCAATCATGGTTTTGTTCTCACCCACGAAGGACGCCAAATCGATGAAGAGGATCTGGATTATTTTGATGAAATATTGGTGATGGATGATTCCATTCATCAAGCAGTGATGGCCATCGCAAAAACGGCAAAGCAAAAATCAAAAGTGCGACTCATTACCGAATACGATCCTCGGAAAGATAAATTGAACGAAGTAGTAGATCCATATCATATGGAACTGGAGCAGTTTGAAGAAATGTATGAGCAACTTTGGTATTGCTGTATGGGATTTTTACGTCAAGCGAGATGAATCTCACCCTTTTCATGTAACTCACGTGCCTGTTCCGTGATTTTTTCCTGAGCTAGTTTTACATCCGAGAGTTTACTCGGGCCAATGGATTGAATTTCCTCTTCAAGAGCTCGCGCTTGGCGCTCTCCTAATTTTGAAAATAATTTGGTTTTTAAATCGGGTTCCAATCCTCTGAGTGAAAGAGCAAAAAGGGAAGTGGGATGGGCTCGAATCACTTTTTGAAGCTCGATCGATTCAAGCGCCAGAACTTGGTTAAAATTAAATAAACCTTTTCTCAGTTTGATTGCCAACTCAGGATCTTGAGCGGCAATGCCGAGCAGAATTTTTTCACGATGTTCAGAATCAAGTGCACTCAAGAGTAGTGCAGCTTCTTTTTTGCCATCAATTTTTATGTCACCATTGTTAGGATTGCTCATAGCTCATTTTAACAAAAAAAAAGACCCGAGACAAATGCTCGGGTCTAAACGTCATTAAGACAATTTATTTAAGGGGGGGGGTAGATCGTCGCCAATGAAGTATATCATTTTTAGGCTCCCTAACCGTCCATTCCCTATGATTTAATATTTAATTGTATTTTCACTAGCTGTAGCTGATCAACCTGGCCAGGCTGAAGACTACAGTTCACGAGCTTCGCTGATATCTAGCGCCTCACTCGTGCCTATCTTACCGTCGGAACCTCACACATATTCGAACAATTTTATCGTCTTTTGCGTTAGATGCCAGCTCAGTTGCTGCGTTTATTTTCATTCAAGCCCCCTTAAAACTAGTATCTCATCTTCAATTGTTAGGGTCAATTAATATTTAAACTTTGTGTAAAAAATATTAATTAAAAAGTTGAATAAAATCGAGGTGGGTCAAAAAGGACAGCGTAAAAAAATAAAAAAGCCGTTCATTTTCATGAACAGCTTCTCTATATTTGATTTTAGATTTAAATAAATTATTTATTAATTTTAATGTTCTCAATCTTTACTTCTTTAGTCGGGCGATCCATTGATCCACGATCTACTTTAGAGATTTTCATCACTACATCCATGCCTGAAGTGACTTCACCAAAAATAGTGTGATGGCCATTTAAGTGTTGAGTGGGAGCAACGGTGATGAAAAATTGTGATCCATTTGAATTCGGGCCAGAGTTAGCCATCGCTAAAATTCCTGGTTTAGAGAAGCTATCGAGTGGACCCACTTCATCTTGAAATTTATATCCTGGTCCGCCGATGCCTTGACCAAGTGGATCTCCACCTTGAATCATGAAATCAGGAATCACACGGTGGAAAATAGTTCCATTGTAGAGAGATTTACCCTTCATGGATTTTCCAGTTTTTGGATCTGTCCATTCTTTGGTTCCGGTAGCAAGACCAATAAAGTTCTCAACCGTCAGTGGAGCTTTATCTTTAAATAAAGTAACCGTGATGGTTCCCATATTGGTTTTGATTACTGCAGTGGGGTTTTTCTTTGCTTCTACTTTTTTATCAGCAGCAAATGAAGGAACAGATGTGAATAAGAGTGCGAGGATAGTTAATGTTTTCATGTTTCAAATTTTACTCATCCCAGTCCATTTTGCGCAACTGAACTTTTGGGAGGATATCGATCGAATTCGATTTAGGCCAGGATTGGGTGTATTGATCTAAGATGCGATTGAGACGCATGATTTGATGCCAGTCTTCAATCAACACATCTGAAAAATTTTTAGAAAAAAGAATCTTTTTGCTGATGGGGCGCCACACATACCAGCCCGATAATTTTAGCCATTCAAACTTGGGATGATCAAGGGGGTAGTCACGAGGTTTGGTTTTGAGCATTCGCTCTGTGCCCAGTTCCTTAAAAAGTTTTTTAAAATCACGATCTTCAAATAGTTCCTCAAGCGCTGAGGGATCTTGATCAATCCATTTTCGGATGTGTTTGGTTTGATCCGCAGAAGGCATGTAGAGTCCGCCGGCTGAAAAGAGATCATCGCCCGAAATGTGAAAATAAAGATTGGGCATACTATCGTAGCGACTCCCAGAATCACGGGATACCGAAACCCCGATCCAATCACGAAAAGGGCCCATCGATTGATCTGCTCCGCGGCGAAGTCGAGCATGCTGACGGGTGGGAAAACGATAGCCCGGCGCTTCAGGCTTAATGGCTAAAGCTGCTTTCTCCATCAAATCTCGCATGGGTTCCACGAGTACTTTTTCATACTCCTCGCGGTTTTTATCCAGCCACTCCGATTTTTTTTGACGGGAGGCCTTCACGATAAAATCAAGACTTGCTTGCGAAAATTTTGGAGCACTAGCCATGGTTTCAAATCCTATCTTAAAGTTTATCTTCGATCCATTTGCGAATATCACTGAGTTCTAGTTTGGGATCTATCGTATGAGATTTTCGATATTCACGGTAATCCATTTTAAAGCCGCGACTCATGAGTTCCTTCATTTGAGACCGAGTGGTTTCGATGTCGAGAACATCATCGATGGTTCCATGGGTAATCAGCCAATCCCCTTCATGAATGTTTTCGGGGCGAGCTTCCGAGAGTAAATTTTCCACATTAAAGCAGTAACCGCTGATGCCGATGTAACCCTTGAGTTTTTGTGGATAGCGAGAACCAAATTCTAAGGTCATTAAACAACCTTGCGAAAAACCAAATAAGAAACATTGGTTTGCTTTAAAACCTTGAAGTTCTAGTTCAATAAATAACTCGGATAATAATTGTCGAGAACGGAGGATTCCGGGTTGTTGGTTGGGCGGAAGATCATACCAACTAAAGCCCTCGTAATAATCATCCGGAGCTTGAAGCAGTAAATAATTCAAATCAGGAAGAGCTAATTCATTAGGCATCCAAGTGAAGCCTTCAATCGAATCTCCACGACCATGAAGTACGATCATGAGTGATTTTCTTGATCCAGATAAAGACGGAATCCATTGGTGTACAAAAGTATTTAATTTTTTCATAAGGTCAAATTTATGTCAGTATTTACTCTAAACAATTTCTAAAGTATTGTAATATTTAAATGAACGATAACTTAACATCAATTGAATTAAATAATAGAAAAGCCCATGAGTTTTCTATATTGGTGGTGGATGATGAGCCCGATCTATTAGAGCTCATCGCTGAAGAACTGGCCATGTCTGGTTTTAAAGTACTCACTGCATCAAGTGGTAATAAGGCTTTCGCTATGATTAAAGAAAACAGGATCGATTTAATCATCACCGATATCCGTATGCCTGATGGTGATGGAATCGAGTTAATCAGAAATGTTAAAACCATTAATCATAAGGCTCAAATCATTTGCGTAACCGGAAATTCAGTAAAAACGCATTGTGAACTCATTGATATGGGAGCCTTGGCCGTTTTTGATAAACCCTTTTACATCAAAAAAGTTCAAACGATTATCTACAATGCTTTAGGCATTTCACCCAATTGAACCATCAATCAAGTTGATTTGACGACCAGCCAATTTTGCAAAATCAGGATCATGCGTGATGAGTACGATGGTTGTTTTTTCTTCCTCATGGATTTTCTTTAACTGATTCATCACTAAATCACCGTTGTGAGTATCGAGATTTCCTGTAGGCTCATCGGCGAATAAAATTTTAGGTCTTAAAATCATGGATCGAGCAATGGCAACACGCTGTTGTTCACCACCCGAGAGTTGTCCTGAAAAACGGGCAGCCTTATCGGCGATCCCAAAGATATCGAGTAATTCCATCGCCCGAGTTTTATTTTTTTCTTCTGCGTGCGTTTTCATCGTCGGCAGTAGAACGTTTTCTAATACCGAGAGTTCAGGCAATAAATAATGGAACTGAAAAACAAATCCAAGTTTTTGATTGCGAAATGCATGCACTTTTTTTGAGTCCCAAGTAGATGCGTCTTCATCATCAAAAAGCACTTTGCCTTCGCTGGCTTGATCCAGGGTACTTAAAATATAGAGTAATGTGGATTTACCTGATCCTGATCTGCCTGTGAGTGCGATGAATTCTCCGGAATTAATGATGAAATCAATTCCATGAAGAACTTCTTGAGGAGGCATGCCGAACGATTTTTTAATTCCGCGAGCTTCAATTTTCATTAGTCAGACCTCATGATATCCATTGGTTCCATTTTTCCTGCAGATCTTGCGGGGATGAAACTGGAAAAAGCGGATGATGCAAATGCGGTGGTAAAGCCAATGAGATAAATTCGTGGTGCAAAGCTGATCATCATTTTACCCATTCCCATTGCTCTTCCTGGTGAAACTTCGATCGTGGAGAGGAGTTTGCAAATGATAAAGCCGATGATGAGGCCGATGAGCCCTCCAATAAAACCAAGAATCATACCTTGAAGTAAAAACAACTCGGTGATGTCAAATGGCTCATAGCCAATCGATCTCAAAATGGCGATTTCTTTTCGCTTTTGAGTCACTGTCATGCTGAGAACGTTAAAAATTCCAAATCCAGCCACGACTAAGATGGCGATGGTCATGGAGTATCGAACAATATCTTGAGTTTTAAATACAGAAAGAGTGCTCTCGTTGATTTGTTCCCAGCTTTGAACGAGCTCTTGGCTTTTGGCTGAAAGTTCTTGGGCAAACGGAAGTGAGATTTCAGGATCAATCAATTTTACGGTGATATCACTCACTTTACTAGGAGATCGATTGAGTGATTGGGCATCGACTAAGCGGGTGTAGATCGTTCCTTCATCGGTTCGTTTCATTCCAAATTTAAAAGTACCAATCACTTTGAAGGGTTGAGACCCTTTGTTTCCTAGCGAGAGCACCAAATAATCGCCGATTCGTGCGCCTACTTTAGAAAGTAAGGCTTCACCCACCATGATTTGATTTGCGCCTTTGGAGAGATCTTTAAATGAACCAACAGTCATGTAGGGTTCAAGATTAGAAACTCGTAATTGATCATCAGGATTGATACCGATGAGTTGCGTAGTGGTAGTTACTTTTGCAAATTGAGTGATCACAGGAATTTGCAATTGAAGTGCATAAGCAAGAACTCGTGGATCCTTACTGAGGCGTTCTGTCCAACCGGGAACGTTATCAATGTTGTCTTCGCCTCTGCGGCCCGAAGGTGGGGTAATCCAATGAATCGAGTTTCCTTCTGGAAATAATAAATTTCGAACTTCTGGTTCTGTAACCGGTTCATCACGGGCTTGAATTCTTACGTGACAATCACTATTGATGAATTGATCCAGTAAGTAAGTTTGAAATCCGAGCATGATTCCTGAAATAGAAATATACCCAGCCGTTCCAAGGGTGATACCGAGGAGGGTGAGGATCGTTTGCTTCTTTTTTGAAAGCAGATATCGGATGGCTAAAAAATTCACTGTTTGCTAACCCAAACTTCCATGCCTACTTTTAGGGTGGTATCACTCGATTCCAGTAGTTCTACATTCTCGGCATCTTGCAGCCCAATTTTGACATGAATTTTTTTTGTTTCTCCGTTTTCACGAATCATGAGCATTCCACGTTGAACGGATCGGATGGGTACGATCAATGCCTTTTCTTTTTCTCCGGTGATGATGGCAGTATCAGCGGTCATGCCTGGAAGGGTGGATTTAGGGAATTCTTTCAAATCTACCTTAATCACAAATTGACCATCTTTTGGATATACACTTCGAACCATGCCATCAATGGGAGTTCCTTTTAAACTTTCAAATTGTGCGCGCACTGGAAGGGCGGGATGAACACGGATTGCCGATGCCTGCTCTAAATTGATCGTGAGCGCTACTTTATTGAGGTTCATCACTGTGATCAGATTAATGTTTGGAAAAACGGTTTCACTTTCCTTGGTGTCGAGTTGTGTAACCACACCATCAATGGGAGAACGAATGGTTGCTCCTTCAGAGAGTTGAATTAAGACATCGCCTTTTTTAACTTGATCGCCTTCCTTCACATTTAATTTTTTAATTAACGAAGTGATACCCACGCGATAACGAAAAATTTCATCTGAATCAATGGTTGCTAATCCATAAATAGCATCCGTAATTTTTGATTCTTTAATTTGAACCCATTCGCCGGAATGATTTTTTTTATAAATGAATGAACCAATCAAAATGATGATGAGTGCTGGAATTGAAATATAGAAAATTTTCTTAGTGATCGACATAGCTGCATCATACCGAGATGTTGCATAATAAACAATGAGCTAGATCATGATTAATGACCAATGCCGGTATGCGTCCTAAAGAGTTTGATCGCGATAGCAAGTACGACCACTCCAAAGATCTTTTTTAAAATCGCAATACCACTGACTCCCAGCAAGCGTTCAAGAAAATCAAGGTTTTTTAGGACAAAATAAACAAAAATAATATTTACAAAAATGGCGATTAAAATTGAAGACAATTGATATTGCGCACGAATCGAGAGAAGTGTGGTGAGTGTTCCTGTTCCGGCAATAAGCGGAAACGCAAGAGGTACCACGGATGCGGTAGCAAGTTCATCTTCTTTATAAAGCTTAATTCCCAAAATCATTTCCAAAGAGATGAAGAAGAGGATGAGAGAACCCGCAATCGCAAAATCACTCACTTTAATTCCAATGATTCCTAAAATTGATTCTCCCACAAATAAAAATGCGAGCATGATTCCAAGTGAAGCAATGGAAGCTTTACCTGCATCGATTTTACCCATTTTTTGTTTTAAAGGAAGAATGACGGGGATGGCTCCAATGATATCAATCACAGCAAATAAAATCATGATGACGGTCAGTATTTCCTTCAAATTCATTTTAGTTTTTTCTTTCTAGCATCACGAGCGTTTCAAAATGTTCCGTATGAGGAAACAAATCAAAGAGTTGTATTTTTATCATTCTATACTGAGTGGATAGTTTTTGGATATCTTTTGCAAGAGTTTCCACTGAGCAGCTGGAATAGATCAAATGCTGAGGCATGGATTCCAAAATAATTTTGATGCTATCGGTGAGTCCGCGGCGGGGTGGATTCACCAGTAGGAGATCTGCGCCAATAGAGGGCGCATCGTGAGCATCCTTTGCTTCAAAAGAAACATGAGAAAGTTGTAGTTTTTTAGCGGTTTGATTTGCAGTGTTTACCGCATCTTCGTTGATTTCAATTCCAAGAATTTCTTTGGCAGATTGGGCTGCAAAAAAACTAAAAGCTCCTTGACCGCAAAAAAGTTCAAGCATTTTATTGGGTTTAATTTCAGCGATCCAAGCCGCAGCAGTTTGATAAAGTTTTGTGGCCACTTCCACATTAGTTTGAACAAAAGCTTGAGGGGAAAGTGCTAAAGTGATTTGCCCTAATGAATGATCGATGAATTTTTGTTCTGTAATAAAAATTTCTTCCTTACCCTCTAAAATGGCATGAGGAGTGGGCTGAATGTTTGCAGTCACACACTTTAAAAATGGAAATTGATTTTGAAGTTTTGGAAGCAGTTTGATGATTCGGGAAACACACTCTTTTGATCTCAAAACAAAACGTAAATACATATGATCGCTACCTGGGGAATAAAATAAGATGAGTCCTTTGAGTTCGCCTTGTTTGGATTCAATTTGATATGGAATCAAGTTGAACTCGCGGATGAAATCGGGAAGCGCTTCGATCACTGTATTTAATTTTGGATGATGTATCGGGCAATGAAGAAGTTTACGGCCTTGATCTAAATGGTCTTCCCCCGTTAATCCAATGATGGGATCAGAACTGGTACCAGTGACGCTCATTTTTGCGCGGTTACGAAAGCCTTTTGTTGAGGATGACGTCGATTTCTCAAAAGGAAACTGAACGTTCAATTCTTTTCGGATGATGGATTCTTTTTGTAAAAGTTGCTGAGAGTAATCCTGTTCGATCCAATTGCAGGATCGACAAGTGTGTGCGTTAAAATATTCACAAATTAGTCTCATCGTTCATTATTTTATAGGCTTTTTAGTTTCATTGCAAGGCGTCGTTATGAAAGCAATCTCTTGTCAAAAAATACTGATCAAGTTACTTTTTGGCTTCTATGATTAAACACTATATTAACGGTACTTGGCTCACCTCAGAATCAAAAGAATCGCTGGCGGTTCATAATCCAGCAACAGGCGAAGTGTTAGCTCATTGTCCTCTTGGAACAGCAAAAGAACTCGATCAAGCAGTTCAAGCTGCGAAGATTGCATTTAAAACTTGGCGTTCCACACCAGCCGTAGATCGTGTTCAGTATTTTTTTAAATTAAAAAATTTGCTGGAAGAAAACTTTGAAGAGATTTCTAAACTGATCACACTTGAGCATGGGAAAACGCTCGCGGAAGCTCGTGGTGATATTCGTCGCGGAATTCAAATGGTGGAAACTGCTTGTGGTATCCCTACCTTAATGATGGGGGATCATTTTGAAGACATCGCTCCCGGTATTGATTGCAAAGCGGTGAATCGCCCCATGGGTGTATTTGGTGTGATTGCTCCTTTTAATTTTCCAGCCATGGTTCCTTTTTGGTTTTGGCCGTTTGGGGTAGCAACAGGAAACACGGTAGTTTTAAAACCAAGTGAACGTGTTCCACTTACGCAGATGAAAATTTTTGAACTCATTGAAAAGGCAGGCTTTCCTAAAGGTGTAGTGAATATGGTTCACGGAGGAAAAGATGTAGTGAATGCAATGTGCACTCATCCTGATGTGAAGGGTGTATCGTTTGTGGGATCCACTCCGGTTGCAAAACATGTTTATGTCACATCCACCAGCCATGGAAAGCGGGCTCAAGCATTAGGTGGAGCAAAAAATTTCATGGTGGTATTACCCGATGCTCAATTGGATAAGGCTGCTGCCACTGCTTACGAATCCATCACGGGTTGTGCGGGTGAGCGATGTTTGGCGGGTTCGGTAGTAGTTTCAGTTGGTGCTGATACCGCGAAAAAAATCGAAGAATTAGTAGTGATGCGCGCGAAAGAAACAGTGATCGGAAGTGGACTAGATTCAAAAGTGACTATGGGTCCGCTCATTTCTCAAGCCGCAAAAGATCGAGTGAAAGCGCTCATTCAATCAGCGATTGATGATGGTGCGAAAGTTTTAGTGGATGGTCGCGAAGGGGTAGATCAATTGCCAGGATACTTCTTAAAAACCACTGTTTTAAAGGGTATTTTACCGCACATGAAAATTGCAAAAGAAGAAGTCTTCGGACCAGTGGTATTGCTTGCTGAATCCGATTCTCTTGATTCTTGTATTTCGTGGATCAATTCCTCATCTTTTGCCAACACCACCACCTTATTCACGACATCGGGTGCAGCTGCTCGTAAGTTTTCATATGAAGTGGATCCGAGCATGATTGGTATCAATATCGGAGTTCCAGCACCGATGTCGTTCTTCTCTTTTGGGGGAAGTAAGGATTCGTTTTTTGGAGATGTGAAGGCGCATGGAAATGCATGCATTACATTTTATACAGATACAAAGGTGACTGTGGAACGCTGGGGTAGTGATGCCAACATTTGGTCTCAAAAATAATGAGTGAGTTATGAAAAAACTTTCCAATGATGATATTGCTCACCAAAGAAAAAAGCATTTTTTGCCTACGGCAGGACACTATCATGAGCATCCTCTTCAGTTAGTAAAGGCTCAAGGCGCTTTGGTTTGGGATGAGCAGGGCAAAGAGTACTTAGATGCCATTGGTGGAATTGTTTGTATTTCAGTGGGGCACCATCATCCGAAGATAAAAAAAACAATGATCGAGATGCTGGAGAATGATGAGATTCAACACACGAGCACTCTTTACTTTAATCGCCATCCTGTTCGCCTAGCAGAAAATCTTTTACGTCATTTGCCGGATCATCTTTCCCGATTTCATTTTACTAACTCTGGAAGTGAAGCCAATGAAACAGCCCTAATGGCCGCGAGAAATGCCACGGGTGAAACGATGGTGGTGAATCTTCGTCATAGCTATCATGGAGGCACAGCAGGAACGCTTGCCAATTGTGGACACCATACTTGGAAATTCCGCGCTCAACCCGTAACGAATGTGACTTCAGCGATGGAGCCTTACTGTTACCGTTGTCCCTTTGGGCAGAAACCAGAAAGTTGTGCGCTTGAGTGTGCTGCCAATGTTGAAGCCACGATTCAAACCACTACGCATGGAAAAATTGCCGCTTTGATTGCTGAGCCAGTGATGGGAGTGGGTGGATTCATTACTCCACCTAAGGAATACTTTGAAGAAATCGTAAAAATCACCCATAGATATGGCGGTAAATTCATCAGTGATGAAGTGCAAACAGGATCAGGGCGTACGGGTGGGGCTTTGTTTTTAAGTACTGAACTTGAAATCAAGGCGGATGCAATCACCACTGCAAAGGGACTAGGCAATGGAGCCGCAATTGGCGCCGTAGTGATGAGCAGTGAGATGGCTGAATCATTAGCTGGAAAAATGTTTTTTAATACTTTTGGAAGTGATCCTTACCAAACGATGCAAGCGGCTCTCACGATTGAAATCATCGAAGAAGAAAATTTAATTGAGAATGCACGAGTGGTGGGAGCTTATCTGATGGACGGATTAAAGCAATTAATGCGTTCGCATCCTTTGATGGGTGAAGTGCGCGGGCGCGGCTTGCTCATCGGAATTGAATTAGTGAAAGATCCGGTCACTAAAGAACACGCAACTCAAGAAACACTTGCCTTGATGGATCTTTGCAGAGACAAAGGATTACTTCTAGGTAAGGGTGGACTCAAGGGAAATGTGATTCGAATTGCGCCCCCATTAACTTTAAATCAAAAACAAGCAGACTTTATTTTACAAACGATTGACCGTTCTTTGAGCGAGCTAGGAAAAAAACAATGAAACATCCAAACGCAGTTCTTCTTACTAAGATTTACCATCACTTTACCGAAGGTAATTTCATTGAAGTGCTCGATGCTTGTGCCGATAATATTACTTTTCAAGTTGCTGGAAAAAGTGCACTCGCTGGAAAATACAATAAAACAAATTTTCTCACGGGTTTTGCTCAAAAATTAAAAGAATTATCGGGCGGAACTTTTAAACTTGAGGTGCATGATATTTTAGCGAGTGATTTACATGCCGCTGTTTTGGCTTCAAGCAAAGTGACTGTGCATGGAAAAGATGTGGAAATGAGAACCGTTCACATTTGGCGTTTTGATCATGGTAAGCCCATTGCTTGGTACGAATACCCACGCGATCTTTATCAGTTTGATGCAACCTGGGGCGGCGTCTAAAATTTGACGCTCAGACCACGATTACTGACTGCAATATTAGTTAAATAGCTTATTTATCTCACTTTCTCCTTTCGTCAATCTTCATGCTTGACACAGCCTTGACGTGTGCCGATTATAAGGTGAACAGGATGTTTTTTATAAAATTGCATAATCGAAGGAGATGAGTATGTGGTTCGCGCAGAAGTTTAACGAAGGTGGAGTATTCATGTACTTCATCGCTATTTTTGGGGTTCTTTCATTTACATTAATTATTGAGCGTTATTTCACGCTTTTTAAAAAAGAATCAGAACCTAAAGCCACATTTAGAAATCAATTATTGAGTTTCATTTCTCAAGGTGATTTTAATTCAGCGATTCGATTCACTGAAAATCAAAATGCTTCCGAGAGTGCATCATTATCCAGAATTGCAAAAATCGGATGCACACTACGCGCTCAAGGCGCTGGCGATGAAGAAATTCAAGCCCGCATGGATGAAGCGCTCACAAACGAAATTCATAATATCGATCGCAATACAGGCTTTTTAGGTATGTTTGGTAACGTTGCCACTCTACTTGGATTGCTCGGAACCATCACTGGAATGATTCACTCATTTGCGGCAGTTGCTAGTGCCAATCCTGCTGATCGTGCAACCATGCTTTCTCGCGGTATTTCTGAAGCGATGAACTGTACTGCTTTTGGTTTGATTGTAGCGATTCCTGCCTTGGTGGCTTTCGCGGTTTATCAAAACAAAACAGATCGTTTAGTTTCAAAAATTACTGGTTTCACTAGTGAAATTTTTCACGATCTTTTATTTTTAACGACAAAACGTCCTGCTCAAGTTGCAAGTAATTCTTCACGTAACGACGCACATCCAATGAACTAATTGTTCTTTGGATGGGCTGGTAAGAAATAGGGGGAAATATGGCATCTGTATCTGGTGGTGGGGCATCTTTTGGTTCAGGACGTAAGCGTTCTTTAGACGCGGAAATCAATCTAGTTCCGTTTATTGATTTGCTTTCAATGTGCATCTGTTTTTTGTTGATGACCGCAGTTTGGACTCAACTCGGAGCAGTTCAAGTGAAGCAGGCAAATGGAACGGACGCGGCTCAAACGGCTGCTCAAAAAACCGTAGATTTAGATCTTAAGTTTTCTGGAACTCACGAAGCAGTGATTACCATGAAAAAGGCAGGCAAGCTCACTCGTACGGTGAAGGTTGCTGGGGCAACGGATCTTGAAATCGGCAATCAACTCAATTCTCAACTTCAAAGCATGAGATCAGAACTTACCAAAGAAGGTTTAAAGGTGAGTTCTGTTTTTCTTACCGCCCATGAAGGTGTGGATTATGGTTCATTGGTTTCAATGATGGATATTTTTCGTAAAAATGAAATGTCAAATATTGGAGTGATTTATGCAAGTCGGTAGTCAAAGCATTGCTCCAAGAACATTTCAAAAACACATCATTGCCAGAGCTCACGCAAAACGTAAATCAAGAAGAACCATCTTACTTGCTCTTTCGCTCACCTCCATGGTGGATATGTTCAGTTTGCTCGTGATTTTTCTTCTTCAAACCTTTTCCACTTCTCCAGAGATGTTGATGGTGAGTAAAGAAGTTCGCTTGCCAACGGCACAATCGGGTAGAGAAATTTTAGATGCACCAGTATTGGCTGTGACTAAGGAAGGTCTATTTTTAGATCAAAAGCTAGTGGGACCAGTTGCTGAAGTGCTTCAAAATCCTGATCAATTCATGGATCGCTTAAAGACAATGCGTGAATTATGGCAAAAAACTCATCCAGAACAAAAGTTCAAGGGCGAGTTAAATTTTCAAGCACATCGTGAAATTTCAAGTGTGGTGGTGGCAAAGATCATGGGAATGTTGCCCACTCAAAATTATGATTCTATTCAGTTGATCGTCACTTCCGGGGGGAATTAGATGAAAAAGGTTTTCGCATCGTTTGCTTTGGTTTTTTTACTCACTCCAGCTTTTGCTAATCGTGTGGTGATTGATGAATTACGTAAGTTAAAAGCTTCTCTCCCTGTGAATGATCCTGCTCGTGGTGAAATCACTCTTCGTCTAGCGGATCGAATTGCAGATGAATATTTAGTGGGTAAGGGTAAAACTCAAGTTAAATCTGAATCCGATCGCACGGAAGCGATTGCACTTTATCAGGAAACTCTTCCAACCCGTACCGGGGAAGCGAAACTTAAAATTCAATTTCAATTGGCTCGATTATTTTCCGAAAAAACGGGAGACAGTTCAGCTTCGAAATCTGCTCACGATTTATTTGAACAAGTGAGTGTGAATTCTGAAGTCAAAGAATTAAAACGTGAATCTATTTTACGATTGGCTGAAATCGCGGAGAGTTCTCCAAAAATATCTGCAACTGCCGCTGATTATTACCGCAAAGCTTTAGTGCTATGTGAGGGTACTGATAGTTGTTCTTATTCTCATTATCGTTTGGGCTGGATTGAACGTAACCGTGAAAATTTACCAGCAGCGATTGATGAAATGAAATTAGCACTTTGGGATTCTAAAGGGCAAATTCGTGAAGAGGCTATTCGTGATCTAGTGAGTTTCATGGGATTGGCATCCACTCTAGTGGAACAAAGTATTCCTTATTTAGATCAACTCTCCTCAAAAGTGAGTCGTCCGGCTCTTTTGCAAGATCTTGCTTACGCCTATTTTTCATCTGGAAATAAAGCTGCGGGAGTGAAAGTTCTTGCCCTCACTCACGCGCGCGCGCCAACGATTAATGGCGAAATGCGCTTGATGGAAGAATATTATGGCTTACGTCAATGGGATCAGTTCCGCGCAGTGCTGGCAGAATTTAATCAATCGGTTCATGCTGTTTCAATAACCGCGGCGCCGGTAGCAACTACGGTGAGTGCTAACGAATCAAATAAGGATTCCGTTGAAATTGAAAAAATTGGTCGTCGCTTAGCCACTCAGTTAGATGGTGAGCGCACGAGTGATGCTTCCCACTTTGAGGATTTCAAACAATTTACCTTGAGTTACCTCGATCTTTTTCCTCGTTCTACTGAACGGGCAAAAATCATGGAAGGACTCATCACTGCGGAACCAAAATCAGAAGCAAAACTTGCTCAATTAAAAATATGGTTATCAGCACCTCAGTTTGCATTGTCTTTGAACGATGAAGTGAAGCTTCGCGAGTTGAGAGCAGCAATTGCGCAAAAATCAGTAGATCAAGATCCAAGTTTAAATCAAGCCATCATTGAAGAGATGAGCGCGTTGATTGCAAAGGGTGGGGCTAAGGTTCGTGAATATCGTTATGTGCGTGCTCGTGCACAGTATGCTCAAAAAGATTTCATAGCATCATCAGCTGAATTTACAGATCTTGCGCAAATCCAAGGAATTCCCGATTCATTTGCGATTCAATCGCAACATCTTTTGCTCGATATCTACAATCAGCAAAAAGATTTAGCAAAAATCATCTCTCAAGCAAAACTCTGGACCACAAACGAAAGTTTAATTAAAAATCCTAAATTTGCTCAAGACATTAAAGAAATGAGCCAAATTGCTGAACAAGCGGAGTTTGAAAAAGCAACTCAACAAAGTGAAAGCTTGGAATCTTTGGCTGTATTTTTCGATTATTGCAGTTCGGGTAAGTTCTTACCTCAATCTTGCGATAATGCAAAAGTACTATCGGTAAAACTCAATCAACATCCAAAATTGATCTCAATTTTAGAGCTTCAAGCTAAAAAAGATCCAAGCATTGCTACTCAATTGTTAGAACAGTATGAAGAGGGTGGATACTTTGTAAAAACTGCGGAGATGATTCATCAAGCGAACACTAAGGCTCCAGATTTCAAATCGCAAATCAAAACTGCGTTGATGTATGAAGTGGGTCGTGATGTGAATGGAAGAGATGCAACCTTGAAGCAACTCACCCAATTGATCATCAGTAAAAAGATCAAACTCATGGAACCTGAAGAAAAAGCGGTTCTTTCTTTCCTCGCTGAAACTCATTTACTCAACTCAGGATTACTCAACGTGGTTCAATCGAAAGAATCAAAAACATTTTTAGCGGAGAACTTAGAAGAGCAAAATCTAGGGAATAAAATCACCAGCCAAATTCTACTGTCACAAACTGAGTATCAGGGTTCTGCTTGGTCTAAAAAAGTGGTAGAAAAAGCGGAATTACTTGCCAATGAAGAAGCTAAAATTAAGTTTTATGGCCGTAATGGACAAGTGGCATTTCAAAAACGAGTGAACCGCTTGAAAGAACTCAATCAATTTTCTGATCAATATTTAAATGGTAGCGATACCCTCACCAGAACGAAATTGTTGGCATTGCTTAAAGATAGTCATGAAAGAATTGGAAATGAGATTCTAGCGAGTCCTTTGCCCGCGAATCTAAATGAAGAGCAGCTCACGCAAGTGAAAGCAAGTTTGGCTGAAATGGCATTGCCTTTTCAAACCAAGGTTGAAGCTCTAAAAAAATTATTGTCCACTGAAGAACAAAAAGTGAGTCTTTCTCAATCGAGCGCAAAAACGCCATTTGATGAAAATCAATATCAAGTTTCAATCAATCAACTACATCAAAATCCGAAAAATGTAGCAGCGCTCACTCAATTGAAGGCGTTGTTTGCAAATGCTGGAATGAATCGTCCGGCAGCATATTTCGAAGGAAGGATCCAAGGATTATGATTACTCGTTCAATGATCATGATGATCATGCTGACTAGTTTTACATTGAGTGCAAAAGCGGAAGTGAAATACTCTGCTGGTAAAGATGTGAATTTTGAAGAATTACTCATTCAGGGACAATTAAAACGTCCTGAAATTTCAGTAGTCACTGGAAATGTAAAGCAAGGGGCGGATGGCTTGCTTCAACTCCGTGAAAACTTTTTAGATCGAGTGACATCTGATTCAGGAGAGGAGTCTGCCGAATGATTGCTTTAGCAAATAATAACGGTGAATTGATTAAAATCTTACCTCTCGAAAATGGTGAATTTGGATTGCACCAAGTTTTCGGCTTTATCTTTAAAGAAAATTTGCCTGAAAGAGTTCAGCGCAGAAAAGCTCAAGGGATTAGCACGCAAGATAATGCTTGGATTTGTCAGTTGAAGCTTTCCAAAACGGCAAAAAACTTTACGGTTGAATCCATATCTGGTTGCGATGTGAAGGCAACTTCAGATCAAACCTGGAGTATCACTACCGAACGTGGTGTATTTCAATTATTGCCTGTGAGTGATGCGAAGTTAATTCCGATCACAAACAGTTTTGATGCCACTCCCGCTTCTTCACTTCGTAAACCAGCAGCGATTGCGATCATGCTTTTGCTTGCAATCCCTCTCATGATGGGACGAATAAAAACAGCTGATCCATTAGTAGTGATGGAAGAACCAATTTTAGTGAAACTAAAACCACAAGTTCAAAAAACAGTGGTGGTGCCGAGCACGATGCCAGTTGAACTTCCTAAAACGATTCAAACTCAAGATAAAGTAGTGAAACGCGCTATTCAACAAAACTTAGGTTTCCTTGGTTTACTTGGAAATAAAAGCATCACCAAAGCAATCGGTGGAGCAACCACTCAGTTAAAAGATTCTTCTGCAGGTGCAGGCGCCGGCGGAAAAGAAGGAAGTGGTGGAGAGTATCTCACTGGTCTTGGTCGTGGTGTGAAGCACGCAACTGTTGGAAATTCTGGAGTGAGTGGTCTCGGCGGCATCGGTACTAAAGGTGCTGGTGGTGGAGCGGGCGGCTACGGAAATTCTAAAATTGGTTCAGGTGAAGGAAGTTCGCTTTCTAAAGTTGCTCTTTCCAACGATCTCATGCTGGAAGGTGGATTAGATAAAGCAGTGATTCAAGCTACGATTGCAAAATACTTGAGCCAAGTTCGTGCATGTTATGAGGCAGGATTACAATCGAACTCTGCATTGCAAGGCCAAGTGAATATGGCTTTTCAAATTTCTGGAGAAGGCGATGTTTCCCAAGCAAATGTGGCTAAATCTTCACTCGGTAATGCCGGTGTTGAATCTTGTATCTCTTCAAAAATGTTGAATTGGAAATTCCCAAAACCTGTGGGTGGCGTGAATGTTAAAGTTAATTATCCATTCGTATTAAGACCGGTAGGAGCATAAATGAAATCACTAATTCTTGTCCTTAGTTTAATTGCTTGTTTAGCGCTAACCGGATGTAAGCAAAATCCTTATGGAGATGTTTCCTCCATTCCCGGACAAAAAGTGGTTACTGAAAATCCAGAAAATAATCATCAAGCTCCAAAAGTTTTTTCGATCGAAGCTCCTGATGTTTTAGAATGTAATGAATCCGCAACCTGCGGAACAACGATCTTAGGACATGTTCCAAATCCAGGTAATGCAATTGTTCAAATTAAGGGATTGCCTAGTGGTGCAACTTACGATGCTTCTACAGGAGCATTTTCTTATACGCCTGATTTTGATGTGGTGGATGTATCTAAACATCCTGAACAATCGATGGTTAATATTCCATTAACCGTAACAGTTCGAAGTTCTGCCGATTCAATTAACGAAACTTCTCGGATCATCACCCTCATTGTTAAAAATAAAATGCAGCCAGTGGATTTAGTTTTTTCTGGAACGGATAATGTAAAAGAGGGGGAAACTCTTGAACAAACGGTAGAAGTGAAGAGTAATGATTTTCCTCAAGGACCATTTTCTCTCTCCGCGATCAATGCACCAGTGGGCACAGAAGTTAAACCAATGAGTGGAAGCAGTACTTTATTTAAAGTACGATTCACACCGGGATTTTCATTTGCCCTAAATAATAAGCCTAAATCAGTCAAGATCTCCTACATCGCCAGTTTACCCGTTGGTCAATCGATTGCTAAAGATGTTACCTGGACAGTAGATGATGTGAGACAAGTACCAGCAATTTCAGCTCCTGAAAACATCACTCAAGGATTAGATGTAAACTTTTCTATCCGTGCTGAAGATTTAAATGGTGAAGTGTCACCTAAAATCACGGTGAGTTCAGTGGTTCCCTTTGGTCGTATTTCCAGCACAACCGTAACAGAAACGACTGGGCAAAGTGGAACACTTCCATCAAAAGTAGTGAATGTAAGATGGGATCAACTGAAAACATCCCAACTTGGAACGTCAACTCCAATCAACTATGAAGTGTGCGTACAAAAGGGAAGTGGTAGTTACACTTTTTGTACCCAAAAAATAGTGATGGTCACTTTGAAAGCTGACTTACATCCAACTCCAAAAATTGATCGTGTGAATTGGAAATTAGGAGACCTTAAGTTTTTAAAAGCGGGATCACCATTCACGATTGGCATGCCGATTTTCGATGTAGAAGATCAAAAAATGCCAGTGGATGTAAAAATCAATTCAAATCAAGCAAATGCAGTGAGTTGGAGCAACGGTGTATTAACCATCAATCCAATCGCTGAAGGAATCTTGCAGTTTGGAATTCAGGCCGAAAGTATTTTCGGTCAAAAAATGAATGAAGATTTCGTGGTAGAAGTTTTGCCTTCGACTTGGGCAAAAACAGTGATGTTTACTAGTGATTCGGTTCAAAGTGAATCACTTGAGACTGCAAAACTCACTTCATCAGTAGAATTACTTTCAACTAAGTTTCAGGTTTTTGACCGCAATTTAGCACTTCGTGAAAGCTGTGTTTTCACCACTGAAGCTCTGGGGCTAGCCAAAGCAGATGAATCACTACAAAATAAAATGTATCAAAAGGTTTCCTCTTTGATTGTTTCATCGTCTTTGGCTAACAACCTCAAGGGTAAAATTCAAGATGATCTAAAAACTTTTGGAATTAAAGTATTAGGTAGACTCAGCAGCCAGTTATCCCACGCTGATCTTTCTTCTTTAACTTTAGTGGTGGATTCAAGATCAAGTTTAGAGAGTCCTAAGGTTCCGGCAGGATTAAAGGGTACTTTAACTTCAGAATCGATGGATCCAGTGGTTTTTGATCTATCTCGCATGAGTTCTAATTGTGTAGCACTTTTTAATCTTCAAAAACCGGCTGTTTCATTGGCGGTAGGTTTTACTTGTAAACATAATGATGGAAAATCTCTTACCGTTTTAGGTTTTGAACTAGCAGATGTATTGCTCAATCAAAGTGATTCTAACTTGATGGGTAAATGGATGAATGTATTTTTAACAGGGAAGGCTAATTAATCATGAAAATGACTAAAACTTTATTTCTACTCCTCGCCATTACATCACATCAAGCATTTGCATCGGATACCAATCTTTCCAACCAGTTGGATGATCTGAAAATTCCTGCAAATACTGCTCCTGTAGGTGTTACCTCGGAAAAGCTTTATTCGGTTCAAAATCGATATATTAAATTGGATAAAAAATTCGAATTCAATCTTGGTGGAGCAAAGAACTTTACGGGAAATGGTTTTTTGCAAATGAGTCAAATCAATGCAGGTGTTGCTTATCATTTTAACGATCGTTGGTCAGTAACAGCTTCAGGAAGTTATGGCTTCAATGATTTTACTGCTTCAGCTAATCGATTGATGATGAATGATGGAATTATGCCTGATGCCGCTATCGTCAAATGGCGTAGTGATTTAATGGCGAGTTACAATCTTTTTTACGGAAAATTTCGCATGAACATGGATCAAGTTTTTTACTTTGATCAATATGTTTCAGTGGGCCCTGGTTTAGTGAATACACAATACGCAACTGTTCCAGCTGCGGTTGCCGACGTAGGATTCGCCCTATGGTTTGGAAAAAACTGGTCTGCTCGTTTTGGTGCAAAAAATGATGTATTCCGTGAGCAAAAAATGGTTCACAACGATCTTGCTTATCATTTACTCGGACACATCGAAGTGGGTTACCTATTAGGGGGATCAGATAGTGCTTATGAATAAAACCAATCATATTTTAATCATTGCAGGTTCAGTTCTTTCTCTCAGTGCTAATGCACAAACGAGTTCTTCTGGTGCGGATGCACTTTTAAACTCACTCGGAACATCAGTTACCAATAGCGCCACTCCAACTACGGTGAACGCATCCATTCAAACTGAAATTCATCTGGATAACCCGGTAGCTCGCCAATTATTTAATGAATGGAGCAATCAAAAAGGACTCACTTACGAAGTGAATGCTTGGGTTCAACAATTCTTATCTGGAAAATTTGAAACCTTTGCTCACTTAAAAACTGCAATGAATGCTGCGGTTGAAAATCGTTCTACTTCTTTCCAAAATTCAATTCAAGCGGCCTATCTCTATAGTCTTTATCGTTTAAATCTTTCTCAAAGTTTCATCAGCGATTGGCTCATGAATATGGAGAAGGATTCATTTGTGGCTTCTCCCGCTTCTGTGGCGTTAGATGAATCCCTCATGAGTGGTGATCTGCTGAAGGATGCATCTTTTGATCAATGGCTCATCACTAAAAAAATTCAGCTCACTGCTGCTCAAGAAGCTTTGGTGAAAAAAATTGGTCCTGCTCGCCATCCGAGTTGGTTGGTATTCAATGCCTTTGTTCTTCAAAGAAAAGGCATTTTAGCAGAAGAAGTATTATCAAAATTAGCAATCAACAGCCCATTCAGACCAAAGCTTGCAATGACCGTAGCGCTTGCGTATGCACGGAAGGGTGATTTGGGAAATGCTGGAAAAACATTAAAGGTTTATTACGAACCATGGATGAATCAATCAAAGGATGCGGTGGCAAACTCTCGCTATTCTTTAGAGATTGCACGTTTACTTTACCAAGCAGGATCTTTGGATGGTGCCATTCAATATTATCAAAAAGTTCCAAAAGGCAGTTCTGATTTTATTACGGCGAGAGAAGAGCTTTCTTGGTGTTGGCTACGTCAGGGTAATTTGGAGCAACTTCGTGGGAATTTAGCTACCTTGAATTCATCTATTCTTTCAGATCAATTTCGCCCCGAGAGTGCATTAGTAAAATCGATTTCAGATTTAAAAATGTGCAATTACTCTGAAGTGGAAAAAGATTTTACGGCATTTGTGAAAAAAAATAAGGATTGGGCAAAGAAAATTGAATTAGCGATTCAAAATCCTGAAAGTGCAACACCAAGAGTGATCGATGATTTCTCTCAGTTTTTTGTAGATTCGGTCAAAGCTCAAAATATTGAAATTGCAGCCTTAGAAGATTTAGCGAATAGAAGTGTTTCGGCTGCATTGCCTGCTGTAGGACAGCAAAAACATTGGTTAACCGCGATCCAAGGATTAAAGTTAACGTTAGAGACGACGAAGAAACGTCAAACTGAGGAATTCAGACGCCAATGGAAGAGCGATCAAGCCATCCTTCAGGCAGCGATTCGTAAAATGCAATTTGTAAAAGTGGAGTTACTCAGCCAAGTGAGTCAGATCGAAGCAATCACGAATAAAGAGCCAACTTCAAACGATAGTATTAAATCTGCAAAAGCAAAAATCAATGAACAAGGTGATCAGAGTTTTCCTTTTGATGGAGTGGTTTGGCCAGATGAGCTTTTTAAGTTAAGAGCGGTTTCTAACGGACAATGCGCGGGGAAATTATAATGAAATCTATTTCGCATGTTTTTCTTTGTTTCTTGATCGGTATTTCTCTCACTGCTTGCAGTAAAGAAAACTATATCTATGTTCAAAAAGCAGGTAACCATACGGATAAAAGTTATCCAGTGAAGGAAATGCAGGGATCTAGTTCGGTTGATATTTTATGGGTGATTGATAACAGCGGAAGTATGAGTTCGTATCAACAACAGGTGGTCACCAATTCTCATGCTTTCATGCAAGATTTCATCAAACAGCAACTCAATTGGAAAATGGGACTGATTTCCACAGATAAAAGTGATCATCCTTATGCAGGATTCAGTGGGTCAGCTAAGTTAGATGCAACTGTTTCAGATCCTGTGGGAACATTTCAGCAAGCAGTGAATCAATTGAGTACAAATGGAGATTCAACTGAAAGAACTTTCACTCCTATCATTCAATCAATAACCAATGATCCTAATTTTTTAAGACCCAACACACCTTTAGCGGTGATCATGGTTACGGATGCTGAAGAGCAATCTTCGATTTCTGCGCAAACATTTGTGTCCCAATTATCTTTACTCACTCAAGGTCGAAATATATTTGCCTATGGAGTTTTCGCCTCTGCTGATTTTGGCTGTGATTCTTCTGAGGGGGCTTGGAATTATAAAGGAAGCCCTTATGAGGGGTTCATCAGTACGGCGATGAATGGCCAAACCTTTCCATTGTGTAAGGATTTTGGTACCTCACTGGTCAATATTGCTCACGATATTGTAACCAGAGTTGCTTATTCTGCAATTTATCTCAAAGGTCGTCCGGATACATCCACGCTTCAAGTGATCTATCAGGGTAAAGAGTTGCCAGCAGGACCAACCGAAGCCGGTGGGTACTGGACCTACGATTATCGCTTAAATGCAGTAGTTTTCAATAATCTTGACTTCGCCAAGAACGATACTGATTCAGTCAGAGTTCTATTTGAAGAAGAAAACTAATCGCGAGCGTAACAATTGTGATTGCCTGAACCAGAGCACTGGATGCAAACCCAACGTTTGCAAGTTTCACATTGATGTTCTGAAGGTGCACGTTTACAAAAGAAGCATATTTGACTCATACTCATAGTTTATCATGAATAAAACCACTCGTCTTGTTTACTCTTCCGATCCAGAACTCAATAAAAAGTGCCTTAAATGCAAAGAGGTGGTTTCTGAGTGTACTTGTGTGCCAGAGGTAGATCCAAAATCATATAAATTCGTTGCAGTGATGAGGATGGAGAAACAGGGAAGGGGCGGCAAAACGGTTACCGTAATTGATCAACTTCCAAAAAATGAAATTTTTCTAAAAACCCTCACCACACTCTTAAAGAAAAAATGTGGAAGCGGCGGAAACTACCTTATGGATGGAAAAGAAGGCGTGATTGAAATTCAAGGTGATAAAAGAGAGATCATTCGCCCACTCCTATTAAAAGAAGGAATCAAATCGAAGGGCTAGTCGGACTCGATTCAATTTTAATGTTTTTTTGCAGAGTGTCTTTAGTTTCGTGACTCAAATGCCACCTAATGCGCATCCTCTCATCATAGTCAGAACAATACCTAGTGTGCTCAAAATTATGGTAAGGTAACTACAATGATTGACGTAAATAGTTTTGGTAAAGAAGTTCAGGATAAGGTTCATCAGTTTTTTAAAGAGAACAATATTTCAGAGCAGGCTGATACAGCTGCATATATTAGAATTCTGGTTCTTTTTACATTATTTTTTGGAATTTACTTCACGGTTCTTTTTTCTGGAGTTTCTCTCACCATTTCATTTTTTCTCTGTATCTTAATGGGTATGACCATGGCAGGTATTGGATTTGGTGTGGGTCATGATGCACTTCATGGTTCGATTTCAAAAAAACCATGGGTCAATAATTTACTTGGTTTCTCTTTTGAGCTTTTGGGTGCAAACACTTATATGTGGAAACTCACTCATAATTCTATTCATCATACTTACACCAATATTTATCCACTCGATGATGATTTAGATTCTACTCCTCTCCTTCGCATGTCGCCTTATGCGAAATATAAAAAATTTCACCGTTTTCAACATTGGTATGCAATCCCTGCTTATAGTTTGGCAACATTGGTTTGGGCAATCTCTAAGGATTATACCTACTTCTTGAAAAAAGATTTAGGACCATTTAAAAACAAAAAACATCCTAAAAAAGAAGTGTTTTTATTGTTTTTTTATAAGGCAATTTACTATTTCTTATTCATCGCTTTACCATTAATGATTCTTCCCATCACCGTAGGCCAGTTCATCATTGGTTATTTAGCGATGCATTTAACTACAGGAATCATTATCGGCGTTATTTTTCAACTTGCTCATTTGGTTCAAGAAACTTCACATGTTCTTCCAACTGGAAAAGAAAATTTTATCGATAGTTGGTACATTCATCAAATGCACACCACAGCTAATTTTGACTGTGAAAATAAATTTTTAACTTTTTATGTGGGTGGACTAAATTTTCAAATCGAACATCATCTTTTTCCACGTGTTTGTAGCACTCATTATCCAATGATTCGCCCAATCGTGAAAGAAGTGGCTAAAAAGTACGGAGTTCCCTATCACGAAAATCTTACTTTAATTACAGCAATTCGTTCTCATGTAAGAACTCTGAAGGCGCTTTCACGACCGATAGTTGAATTGCCAACCCAATCACCAATCATGGGTCAATCGATCTAAGACCTACTTTAAATGTATAATAATGTCGAAATTCAGCTAATACATTGATTTTCCATTTAAATATATGTGTATACATTGTCATCACGCGGTGTTAAACTTAGTTTATGTCTACTGCAAGAAAAAGAATAGATATGTTAAATATGCGGGTTGAACCAACTCAGAAACGCTTGCTTGAAAAAGCTGCTGAAGTGTCTGGCCAATCCGTTACCTCCTTTGTGCTTGAGCATGCAGTTCAAGCAGCTCATCGAGAACTTGATGAAGTTCGAAACTATTCACTCAGCCTACGAGACGCACAAGTATTTATGGCTGCACTTGAAAAAGCTCCAGACGCAAATCACGCACTCAAAAAGGCTTTCTCAAATTATGAAGCAAAGTATGCAAAGGCTAAACGGTAATTTTGGAAATGCACCGTTTTGAATTCTTCCTACTTGATAAGTCTTTTGATCGCGAACCCTTCGATTGTGGAACCCCGCCACTCAATGCGTTTCTAAAAGCTCAGGCTCGTCAGGCGCAGTCTAAAGGTTTCAATAGAACTTACGTGGCTATTATTGAGGGTGATCCTAAAAAGGTCGTCCAAGGTTACTATTCTATTAGTATGGGTCAAATAGATTTAGCGACTCTCCCAAAAGATCAAATTAAATCACTTCCAAAACATCCTGTTCCGGTTGGTCGGATCGGGCGATTAGCGGTAAGCCAATCAATGCAGGGTCAGGGTTTAGGTCGTGAACTTCTGGTAAATGCAATGACTCGAATTCGTGATGCAAGCCAGTCGATTGGAGCCTATGCAATCGTTGTAGATGCAAAGGACGATCAGGTTCGAAAATTTTATGAAAAATATGGTTTCATTTTATTAGCTGATGATGCACTCACTCTTTTTTTACCAATAGCGAGCATACCACTTTAAAATCATAGTTTCAGATTCGGGCAGTGAGTTCGCTTGAACTCTTTGGTGAAATCACAATCGCGCCCTTCACAGCCTCTCTGGGTTTTTATTCTCTCAAATGTCCAACTCATCGATTCTTTTTCAGGCACATAGACATCCTTACTAATAAATGAACCTGAAATACACGCATATCGCGTTCCTTTCAAAACCCCCGCTGCATCCTTAATAAATCGCTTACAATCCTTTATGGGCCAAAACCTACGTTCAATATATTCATGTAGAATACGATCAGTGGCTGCTTTAACTACTACTAATGCCATGATTCCTTCGTGTTCATCTGGAACCCCATTACTCTCACAGTCAAAAGAAACTCTCTTACTTTCAAAGCATTGCCAATATGAATAAGAGTGAGACTTCGGTGTAATTGGAATAGGAGTGGCAAGACAAGCATTGATGGCTAAGTCATTTTTGGTCAAAGTCCCATAGTCATCAGTCAAGATCCCGTAAGGAAATCTTAATTTCAATTCATAAAGATGTCGACTCGGAGTTGCGTTGGAAATAAATGAAAAAAAAGACACTACTAAAAGGGAAATACAAAAAATTACTTTTATTTGCATTTTTGAAGATCCTCATAGAAGTCATTGAATATTTTCCTGATCTTATCAGCATCTTTCTTAGTTTTTGCTTGCTTTACAGATTTATATTCCCAGACAGTTTCTATCCAAGACGACGGCCTTTTCAAAGAATTAGTGATTAAACGTCTTTTCTCAAAAAGCCATCTTACTCCTGCACAGATATTTACATTTGGATCGTTCAATTCCTCTTTAGTGACAGTTATTAAATGATCTTTCAAGTCGCCATGAAACCCGCCCAAGAGTTTTCTTGTGTCGTTCGTTATTTGAGTGAGTCCTCGAGCGCTATCTGAATTTTTTTGATTAGCCAATATGGTCGGGATAAACTTCGACTCTGAAGCAATCAGCGCTTTAACGAGATTAGGATCAAGAGGTTCATCGGGATTTAAAATATCATTCCAGTATTGAACCCATCCAGCGATCAGTTCATCATATTGATCACCATTTCCCTTAAATCCTAAGTCAATAGGACAAGGCTTGTTCTTTACCTCAGAAAAATGCTGATTTGCCATTTCACCCATTTCTTCCGGATAAAGTTGATCAAGGCCAGATGGATTTCGTGCACAGTGTTCTCGCCGCGTTACTGTGTGACCTTCAGGATAGGTTTTACTTGGAGGAATTTGTAATGGATGCTTTCTTACCCAATGTTCACCATAAGGACAAATGCGCCAAGCATGAACAGGAGGTAGTGGTTCTTTTGGAAGTTCCTTCCTTTTGTGGGTTTTCCTCACTTTTGTTTTTTTTGAGGATGATTTTGTATTTTTCTTTGGCACCGAACAATAATATCCCAAACAGAAAAATTCTGAAATAAATTTTCAAAATTTTTAAACTTTCACCGTCTCTTCCACCATCCGGCAAAACCCATCCGAGGTTTTTTTGCAGGTAGAACTTCATGAAGGATCTCGGCACTAAAAAAACAGACTAATTTTCCACCGGTTGGGACGACATCCATCGGGGGGAGTGATGGATCTTTTTGATGAATGCGAAGTTCACCTCCATTGCTGAGTGCCCATTCATCGTTGAGATATAAAACCATGGAAATGGTGCGGGCATCATCCTTACTAAATCGATCGAGATGTGCTTGATACAATCCACCGATGGGATAGTAAGAGTAGTGGGCTTCAAAATCCCATAGGCCTAAATAAAAACCTTGATTGAGTTCTTGTTTTAAGAGTTCAAGTTTATTCCAAAGGGTTTGCTGAGAGGAATTCAATGCAAGTGAATCGAGCCAATAGGTTTCATCGCTGCGAACTTGATCGTTCAAATGAAGATCGCTGCCTTTTCCAATTCCCGCGCGCTTGAATTTTCCCTCATTCCGTAAATCGAGATAATCTTTTTGGATGAGGGTGAGTTCTTCCCCAGTTAAAAAATCATCAATGATGGTGAATCCATTTTTTTCTAAATCATGAATGGCTTGATTGATCATCATGCCTTTACAAAAACGAGTTCAGTGATTTCGCACTGTGTTCCTAGACGGATAGGAGGGCCCCAGTATCCACTTCCCATGTTTACATAGACCCAGAGGTTTTTTAATTTCCCTAGTCCCTTATCAAATTGATACATGCGTTTTACTGCCAAATTCCAAGGAAAAAACTGCCCACCGTGAGTATGCCCCGAAAGTTGAAGGTGGTAGTGATGTTCGGCAATTTCTTTAGCAAAATGAGGTTGATGAACTAAGATCATGTTTAATTTAGAATGCGAAGGAATGATGGGAATGATTGGTCCTACTCCTTTGAATTGAGTGATTGCTGGATCATTGATGCCGGCGATGAAGATCGTGTTCCCTCCAATCACTTTTTCAATTCCTTGATTTTCTAAAACAGTGATCCCAATTTTTTTCATCGAATCAATGGCATCTTGATGCTTCCAATAACACTCATGATTGCCGAGAACAAAGTATACGCCTTGAGGAGCTTTTAATCGTGCTATCTCTGCAAGTTCGGCCGTGATCTCTGAAGTATTTCCATCAATGATATCTCCAGTGAGAACGATCAAATCAGGATTCAAGAGTAAGGTGCGATCCACCAGTTTTGCTACTTGTTTTGGATTGGGGCCGGTACCGAGGTGAATATCACTGAGTTGAGCAATTTTAAGACCTTCTAGTGATGCAGGCAATTGATCAATTGGGATTTCAATTCTAGGCATGAAGAGTCTCATTTGTGCATTCATCACACCCAAAATGAAACAAATGAAACTCAAACTTAAAATGATGATTGAACATTTTTCCCCATATAAATACGACGAATAACCGAAAGGCAGAAGGATTAAGCCGATGAGATCTCTGAAGAGCGTGAAGCTAAAGAGAAAGCTGATGGCTCCCATTCCATAAAATGCAAAATTTCGAATTGGTTTTTCAAAAGGAATGATTTGTTCAGAGGTACTTTTAAAAAACACAAAAAATAACCAACCCAAGGAAATGAATACAATTTGAAGAAATGTAAAACTGATCCAAAAGAGCAAAAAATGATTGTTTTGGAGAGGATGGAGGAGTGCGGCTGAGAGATAAGTATCAAACAAGAGCAATAAAATGGTAAAAATCATTGGGATTATCTTAACATTAAAGGTAGTTTGATTCTATGAGCAACATTCCAGCACAGCCAGCCAATTCATATCGAGTGATTTTAACCCTTCCTTCTGGTTCTCCTCGATTAGATTCGGTTTTAATGGAAGCATTAAGAAATCAGGGTAAGAATTTAGACCTTAAAACCTTATCCCGCGGCGCATTCAAGACCTTATTTAAAGAAAAACGTATTTTAATTAAGGGTCAGCCTGCGCGTCCGGCATCATCTATTTCGCCGGGCACTACTTATGTAGATATTTTGGGTTTTGAGTAGCACTTACTTCTCACCGGTAACCACAAATTTATTATAAAAAAGTGTGGCAGCAGGCTTCATCATTTCTTCTAAAAATATTTTTTTAAATCGATAAGCTTTTGTTTCTGATCCAAAGATTTGGCTCAATAAAGGGATCGCAAAAGTGAGTCGCTCTGCGTTCATTTTATACTCATTGAGTAGATCTTCACCTTGAAAGCTATGAGCAGTAATGTTCCATTGAATATTTTTAAAACCTGCATTTTTTAATAGTTCAGGAATTTTTCTACCGGCGTACAAATCAAAAGGAGCTTTATTTTTAAGAATTTCCATCATCAGGTTAAGTTCTGTACTCATTGGAAAAAGATTATATAAAACACCGTCAAAGTTAATCACATAAGCTTTTCCACCATTTTTTAAAACTCTATAAAATTCTTGAACCGCTTTTTCAGGTTCAGAAAGATGTTCGATCACATATCGACAGGTAATTAAATCGTATCTATTAGATTCAGAATTAATTGCATCGAGAGAGGTTTCGAAATATCGAATATTTTGATTCAAATTTAATTTCGTTTGTTCGCGAGCATTTTCGATTCTAGTTGCAGAAAAATCGCAACCCTCAATTTGAGTTCCAATGGTGTGATCAGCCAAAAATCGAGCAACTAAACCTGTTCCACAACCGCAATCTAAAATTCGATCGCCTGGTTTGGTACGAATGAGGCTCAATTCTTCTTTTAACTGATATGCCGATTGGGTGGATTGTTTTTCAAGACGCGCCGCTTCTTCGTTGTTTTCAAGTACGTAATTTGACATAGTGATCCTTTGATTGCCTATCGGTTTTTAATAGAATTAATTAACTAAAAAAAGTGGAGAATATTCGAAATTGAATAATTCAGAAGTTGTCTTTTTCATCCATGGTGGGCCGGGGTTCAATTCTGTTGCTGAATCAGAGATTCTCTCGCCCCTGCTAAGATCAAAGAATAAAAGGGTTGTGTTTTGGAATGAGCCATCGTTTGAAGGTGTGGAATCACCTTCAAAGAGCAACAATGCATTTAACTATTGGTGTGAATCACTCATTTCTTCTTTGGATGAGTTAGGGGAGGAGAATATTCATCTGATCGCACATTCATTTGCAGTGCAGCCAGTTTTACATCTACACGCAGAGTTAAAAAACCGAATTTCACGTTTAACCATTATTTCACCGGTTACCAATTTAAATCAAGCTTATCGAAACATATTAAAAATCGCTGAAAATGATTTCACCATTTCTAGCCCTGAAAAAGCGTTGTTATTATCAGAATTACATCAGAAAAATAAAAAATTTTATGATGAAGCGATTCAAAAAGGATTAGCTTTAGCAGCAGAGGATCCAACTTTGTTTTTAAATTACTGGTGTAACAAAGAGGTGATGAATCATTTTTTTGAAATTTGGAGTCAAGCGCAAGTTGGATTAAAAATGGATTCTTTTGAAAAGGTAATTTCATCCATGGAACGATTTTCTTTACCCGAAGTTCCTGAAGCAATTCTGATCACAACAAAAATTGCATATGGTGAAAAGGATCCAGTTGCAACATATTTAGATCAAAATGAGCCAACTTCAACCATCTTTAAAAATAGTGTGAGTCGTGTTTTTAAGAATAGTGGTCATTTCACTCACTTAGAAGAAGCTCAAGAGTTCTTAGACTGGGCTTTGGCAGAGTAATTTGTTAGATATTCCAATTGGCATTGATTGACATTAATTTGTGATCTGTATATAAAAAGAGTGTGACACCAGAAGAAAAAAAAGCAGCAGTTAAAACGGCAACTATCATTCGAACAGCACGAAAGCTGAGAGGATGGAATCAAGTGGATGTAGCACAGAAAATTGGAATTTCCCAAAGTGCACTCTCAAAAATGGAAAGTGGTATTTTGATACCCTCTGTTCATCAATGGTTTGAATTTTGCTCTAGTGCTGGAATTCCAGCAGATAGTCATGTTCATGGGTATTTAGATCGTCTGGAATTAATTCGGTTTCAAGAAAAAATTGATCAAAATGATTTTAAAATTAAAGACATTTACCGCGTAGATGCTGGCTCATCGGCTCGAAGTCTAGCACCTTTGATTCAATTACTGTACTCTGAAATTGGAGATGTAAAGGCAAAGAAATTTTTAAAAGAATTGGGTGTAGATCCTGATTATTTTGTAGATTTGGATAATCAAATCAATTTTAGGTTTTTTGTGGATCTTTTTCAGTCGATGAAAAAGAAAGGTCTTTATAAAAAAGCAGATTTAAAACAATTTACTCATCAAGTTGCTTCTCAGAAATCTCATGGTGGTTTGTTTACGAATTATCAAAATGCAAATAATTGTGAATCCATTTTGAAAGTTGCATTTTCTAAATCTGAATTTTACGAAGTGAACTTCAATTATAAAATTGAAGAGAGTAATCACAAGAAGATTTCATTTTCAGTATCCCCTAAAGAGCATTTATTAAAAAATAAAGATCTAATGTTTATTGAAGCTCAAGAGTTTTTGAATGATTATCGTGGTGGATATTTTAAGAGTTTAGTTGATCAGCTCAATACCAATAAAATTTCTATTAAAAACGTAAATTGCATTTCTCATGAACAAAAACGCAGCATTTATGAAATGAGCTATAGTTAAAGCTAATGAAATATAATGTTTTACTTTCTGAAATTAAAGAAGCAGGTTCTTACACGGATCAAGAACTTTCTGGAATTTTGGGCGTGAGTAAAAATTTCCTAAATAAAAACAAATCGATCAATGATTTAAGGCTGGATCAACTATCTAGACTATCAGAAGAGCTCGATTGCAGTGTCGAGACATTTGCTCAAGGAATGTTTGATTTAGATGTTTTAAAGTCAAAAAAAGATCAAATTCAATTACCTAAACGCTATCAGATGGCTGCTTTTAGTAAAATAAGAACTTCTTCCAGTCTTTTTCAATTTATTGAGTCTTATTTTGGTGAAGATTATAAAAATAGAATTCTTAAAACTTTGCAGGTGAAAAATAAGCATCTTGAAAACCAAGATGAAAATATTAGCATGAGGCTTGTGATCGATATTGCAAATTTACTTTCATTTAGAAAAGTAAACCCCATTACACTTCAAAAAATGGGTGAATTTTCAGCTTTTTCAAATAGAGTGGGTAGAGTTGGGGAGTTTTTTAGTGAATGTCGAACGGTGACAGAAGTTTATGAAAAGCTCGTTCCTGTGATGGGTGATTTTTTTGAAAAGAATCATCATTATAAAATTTTAAAATTGAATAAAAATGAATGTTGGATCGAAGCTAAAACCAGTCAATTGGTTCAAGATTCATTGAGTAAAAAATGTTTTGGCAGTATGGCAACTTGTGATGTCCGAAGTGGTGTAGCGGGTTCTTTTTCTTTATATGTTGGAAAAAAAGTTAAAAAAGTAAATCATCCCCTGTGTATGCATCGTGGAGATCCTGCCTGTGTTTACCATGTCTTTTTTTAAGCTGCCTTTTTAATGAACTGATCTAAAATTGGTCGATTAAAGATGAGTCTGTTTTTCCATTGAATTTTAAATTTTTCAGCTACTTCAATTGAATCATCACTGTGTTTTGTTAACCGCAAAGCAACAACATCTTCATTATTAAGATTGTATTGTTTGAAACTATTTAAGTTTTTAGCTTCATCTTTAAAAAGCTCATAACCTAGCCATTGGATGTATTCATGTGTTTTTAATCTCAGTGACCCGCAGGCAAGTTTGATTTGATTTAAATCCTCATGAAAAGAATGAACATTCATCGTAGTGAGCAATTGATAAACATGTTCATATGTTTTCGGATTCTTTCTTAATTTTGGCGATACAGTCCAAGAGCTTGTATAGACGAGAGGTTTATTTTCTTGAACGCTTTGGGTTTTGATTTTTTCTAGCAAATTTAGATGTTCTAGTGCTTCGGTTCCTTTAAAAATATTTTCTATGGGTAAAGCGAGCTTGAATTCACTACAACGAGCTAATGTTATCGTTCTGTAGCTCATTAAGATCTCCAGTCCTTCATTCGTTTCGGTCATCACTCCATAGTGTTTTCCAATAAAGTCATAAGTATCAGTGGGTAATACGCCATATTGATGGCGACTCAAATACCCTTGTTTGCGCAAGTGTAAAATTGCTGAAAAGAGATCCCGTTCGTTTCGTTGATCTAAGTGATCAAAGGGACAGTCAAATTCAAATAGTTTAAGTTTATTTTCTAAGTATTCCATTCCGAATACATCGGATTCTCTCCCGAGAAGCTTTAATTATTATTCATTTTGGAATTTTATTCTTTACACTTTTACTTCAAAAAAGTATTCTAAATAGAATAATGGTGAAATTTTGACTACTTTTAAAACTCCTGAATTAAGTTTTTTGATGCAGAATCGAGGACTGATAAATCTTCTCGATCAATTGAGTGGGAGTGTTCAAGCTTCTTGTATCATTGCCTCATTTTTAAAAGAGGATCAAACTTGGATTAGATCTGTTTGGGGTGATTTAAATGGGGAAGAAGATCAGTTTCTTAATTTTTTTGAAAACCTCAAGCAAAAGGATCAATCATTACAATTTGAAAATTTTTACGGTTTTCCAATCAAGCAAGAGCACTTATTTCAAAAAGGATTTCTTTGTATCATTAAATCTAATCACCTAAATTTGAGTAACAAAGAATTGGAATGCATTGCCATTGTAAAAGATCAAATTGAGTTGCACCTTGAAAATCAATGGCTTCATCAAGTGATTCACAATCAAAATGAAGTGATTCTCAATGCGTCTAGATTGGCCACTTTGGGTCAAATGGCCTCTGAAATTATCCATGAAATCAATAATCCGATTTCAAATATTCATGCCCGATTAGAGTTGATGGCCACTGAAATAAAAGGAAATAAAATTGATCATGAACTACAATTGCAGTGGCTGGAAAAAATGCAATTGAATGTGAAAAGAATCAATAAAATTATTAAAGGAGTGAAGAGTTTTTCTAGAAACGTGGACCAAGATCCTTTTGAAGATGTACCCGTTTCTGAACTCATTGAATACTCTTTGGGCTTTTGTACTGAGCGATTAAAATATGCTTCTGTGATTTTGAATGTAGATCCTATTCCTTCTGATTTGAAAGTTAATTGTAGAAAAGTTCAAATTTCTCAAGTGATCATTAACCTCGTGAGCAATTCCATTGATGCAACTGCAGGCAT
>CANBTI010000014.1 GCA_947372355.1 Bdellovibrionales bacterium
GAAACCAATCGATGCTCGCGCTGATCAAGATTGGCAAAGAAAATGATGTTAAGGCATTTTTGAGAGACAACTAAATGCAAGAAATTTACTTTTTTGCATCCGGGCCAAATTCACACTCTTCAATCACAAATTGATTTTTTTCCATCGAAGCATCTGTAATGAGCTCTAACTTTTCAGTCTTCGTGGCGCCACACACATCAAATTGCGCGAGTTTGAAATTTTCAATCGTTTCTGCATTCGCTTTTAATTTCAGCATCACAATCGGGCGAGCGATGGAAACTTTTGCTACCGTTTTTTGTTGATTGATCACGGTTTGAGCAGCCATGGCCGCATCAAATACTGAAGGATTTCCATTGGTAATCCCCTCAAAATCAGCGGTGCTGGCAAACATTGCATGATGCACACTTTTGGATTCAGAAGCAAAAGCCCAGCCCCACACTTCTTCCGTGGTGTATGGAAGGAAGGGAGCAAAGAGTTTTAAGAAAGTTTTCAAACCTAAACGAAGTGCATGCACGGCTGATGCCTTCACTCGTTTTTCTTGATCGGTTTCTTTTTCTCCCCAAGTACGAGTTTTCACTAACTCGAGATAGGAATCCGTGTAGTGAGACCAAAAAAACTTTTCCACTTCCATCAATGCTTGACCGGGTTCGAATGCTTCAAAAGATTTTACTGCTTCTTCACTCACCGCTTTTAGTTTTGCTAAAAACGCCAAATCAAGAGGTTCCGTGATTTCACCTGCGATTGCAGAATTTTGAAGTACAAATTTTCCTGCATTAAAAAGCTTCATCGCTAAACGACGACCAATTTTCATGATGCCTGGATCAAACGCCGTATCCACACCATAACGAGCCAAGCCCGCCCAGTATCTCACCGCATCGGCGCTATACTCATCTAAATACTGAGAAGGAGTGACAACGTTGCCTTTTGATTTCGACATTTTTTTACGGTCTGGATCTAAAATCCAACCCGAAAGCGCGATGTGTTTCCAAGGGATGGAGCTTTCATGAATCATCGCTTTAGCAATCGTGTAGAAAGCCCAAGTACGAATGATGTCGTGTCCCTGAGGACGAAGATCCATTGGAAATAATTTTTTATGGCGAGCGGGATTGAGTTCCCAATGGGATCCCAATTGAGGGGTAAGAGAACTGGTGAACCATGTATCAAATACATCTGATTCCCCGATGAATCCGCCTGGTTTCCCACGTTGGGCCTCAGTAAACCCTTTCGGTAAATCCGACATCGGATCCACCGGCAATTGATCTTTACTCGCCACGATTACGTGATCGTAATCAATTAGCCCTTGTTCATTGATCGGGTACCAAACAGGGATACTCACCCCGAAGAAACGTTGGCGACTCACACACCAATCAATGCTCAAATTTTCAGTCCAGTTTTTAAAACGAGCTTCCATGTATTCTGGATGCCATTTCACTTGGTTACCGAGCTTGATCATCTTTTCTTTTTTATCTACGAGCTTAACAAACCATTGGCGTGTGGTGAGAATCTCAGCCGGACGATCCCCTTTTTCATAAAACTTCACTGCATGCTGAATCGGTTTCGGAGGATTTTTCATCGCGCCCGAAGCTTGCAACATTTCCACCATAATTTTTTGAGCTTGTTTTACATTCTTACCTAAAATTTTAGAAAAATTTTCAGTCGCTTCTGGATCCGTGAATTCTGTAAATTGAATGCGTCCATCTCGGCCGATGATTTGGCGTAGCGCTAGTTTTTGCTCTCTCCACCACTGCACATCGGTTTGATCTCCGAAGGTACACACCATCAAAATACCCGTTCCCTTTTCAGGGTTCACTACTTCACTACCAAAAATAGGCACCCGAAGATTAAACAAAGGAGCAATCGCAAATTTCCCAATTAATCCCTTAAAACGAGCATCATCCGGATGAGTGGTTACGCCCACACATGCTGCCAGGAGTTCCGGACGAGTGGTAGAAATCGTGAAACTTCCGCCGCCCTCTACTTGAAATTCAATGTCGTGAAAAGCTGCTGGCAATTCACGATCTTCCAGCTCTGCTTGTGCTACTGCGGTTTGAAAATCGCAATCCCATAAACAAGGCGCTTCCACTTGATACATTTCTTTTTTATTGTGGAGATCTATAAAACTGAGTTGTGCAATCGTGCGTGAACGATCATCGATCGTGGAATATTCTAAATTCCAATCTACCGATAAACCAATGTGGCTCCAGATTTTTTTGAAAACCTTTTCGTCTTCCACCGTTAATTTATGGCAATGCTCGATGAAGTTTTTACGAGAAAGATTTCTTTGAGGAAGACGTTTTTCTTGAAGCTCTTTATCCGTCATGGTGGAGAGGATCGGAGGAAGATCTAGGCCTGGAACATAAGGTTCGTTTGCTTCACAACGAATGTGAAAATAATTCTGCACGCGGCGTTCGGTGGGTAAGCCGTTATCGTCCCACCCCATCGGGTAAAAAACATTCTTGCCCAACATGCGTTGGTAACGAGCGATGATATCGGTTTGAGTGTAAGAAAAAATGTGTCCCACGTGCAGGGATCCAGAAACAGTGGGCGGTGGAGTATCAATCGCGTAAATGGGCTTTGTTCCATTTTCATCAAAGGCGTAAGTTTTTTCTGCCGTCCATTTCTCAAGAAGTCGGGCTTCCATCTCTGGAAATTCCAAAGTTTTAGGAAGCGAGTTTGGATCGGTAACTTGAACACTAGGATAGGCTTTTGACATGAGTCAAAGGCTAACAAAACTTATCAATATAGGCAATTCGCGCGTTGCTGATCATTCATTCCTACATCACGCTTTACACGACCAATAGTGCCATCAAACCCAAGTGCGGGATACATGAGGGCTGATCGATATTCATCGGGAGCATCGGTGCATCCAGCGCCATTACAAGAGTGATCGAGTCCTAAGATATGGCCCAGCTCATGAACCACTAAACTCTGTAAATCCGGGTGAAGACTCGTTGAAAAATAATCCTGATAATTAATTTCCATCACGGCAGCTACCAAATTTCGGAATTGAGCACCTGAAACGGTGACCGGACAAAGACTAGTGAGAGCCATCACTTGGGAGCCATAAGTCCATCCGGAGCGAGTTTTATAAATTTTGATCGAATTGGAAAATCCACTTGGCGTTACGATCGTTTGAGAACAAACCGTACCTCTGGTCACTCTTGCGCCGCCTGAATTGATCGTCGCTAAGGGGCTAGAGCCTGTTAAATATAATTTAAATCCTTTGGATGAATCGAAAAAATCATTCCATTTTTCGATTGCAGCTTGCACTTCCACTAGCTCTGATGCGGAAAAATCAACCGCTTCTACTGCGAGTGGAATTGGATGTTGAGGCCAATGGCCTTTAAATAATGTGGTTTGATCGGTGTTAACGACGCACTCTTTATAGACGTCAGTCACCTTAGGCGCGCAAGCGAGCCCAAGTACCAACAACCCTACAAAACAGAGATAAGTTCTAACGCTTTTCACGGATCAACCCCTTATAATATCCTACCATTCTTATCGGGTATTTTAACGCAAAAGTTAAGGGGCTAAACGAGTTTTGTTTAATTATGCAAGAATAACAATAACTTAAGACTTTATTACTTGACCAAAGTGGTTTTAATTGCTAAATTGGGCCATGCTTACAACCAAACTCATTACCATAGCCTCAGTTTTGTTCCTCATTTTGGGAAAATCCTCCTTCGCCAGTGAGAATTACAAGATTCGATATCAATGCCCGTCTCCTGAGCTAAAAGCTCAAACAGAATCGATGGTGAGTAAAATCATTCAAGAATCTTTATTGGCATTTGAATCCTCTGTCCCACTGATTGCTGAAAAGATGAAAAAGCAACTGGAACACAAACGCCTGATCATCGATTGCGAATCAGATGAGGAAATGAAAAAAGACATTAAAAATGTAAGCGCTGTCACTACCAAAATAGAATATCAACCAGTGATGATTATTTTAGGATTATCTGAAAACCAAAACCAAGAAAGCCTCATCAGCAAATATAGAGTGCTTCATGAGTTACTTCATTTTGTAAACATCGATAATCTTTCAAGTCGAAAGCACAATCAAATTTTTGATTCCGAATCTAGAGAAGCCGATACGGTTTACAGCTGTGCATTCATCGTTTACCCAGCCGAGGATCTCAAAATGAACTTTGAAAAGGCCTTAAACACCTGTAAAACGGTGAATTAATGATGCACTTAAATTGGAATGAAGCGATTAATATTTTTAAAGTGAACGAGGTAATCACTTTCTTGTGAAAGTAATTTTTCTTCTAAATTTATTCTCTGGCGAATCACATAAGAATTGAAGATAAAAAATACAATCGCTGTACAATACGAACCAAAAATAATTGGGATAAAAAGTAATTCAAAATAAACGATTAAATAATTTGGATGCCTAATGTAGCGATATAAACCACTAGTGACGATAGGATGAGCAACCATTTGATATACATTGATGGTCCAGAATTTTCCCAACATCTTCATAGAATGCAATCTCACTAACTGGCAAATAAATAATATTGTAAAAAGAGAGACAATCAAACCGAAGTTAACTTTTCTATTGGTCATCAAGGCTTCAATTGGCCAACAAATAAACCAAGATAAATGAAGCAACTTCATTCTAACGGAATCCCACTTACTGGCTAATTTTGCATGATAATCCACTTTTAATTTTTTAAAGTTAATCGAACTAATCCATAATTCGCTCAATCGCTGAACCAAATAGATAGCAAAAACAATAATTAATAGATGATGATTCATCATAATTTTCTAATGAATAAAAACTCAGAACAAAACGCAGGGCCCATTGCGATCATCAACCCTAACTCTGCTTTTTTAAGATTTGCTTTTTCAATTGTTTTTTCCATCACATTCAATACAGAAACCGAAGACATGTTTCCATGCTCACTCAAACTCTCCCAACTATATTGGAAATGCTCTGAAGATTTTTGGGTAATTTCAATTAACCCCTCCAGCACTTTTGGCCCGCCCGGATGGCTTACCATAAAGGTAACGTCTTCAATCTTTTGGTCATATTTGATTAAAAAATCAGATAAATTTTTAGAAGCTTTTGTGGTGATAATCTTAGGCACATCTCCAGATAAAACAATTTGAAAGCCGGATGAAATAATATCCCATCCCATCGTTCTCTCTGTATCAGGATAGAAATAGCTTTCTCCGTTTAACACATCAAATTGTGCATCAACAGCCAAGGGATGTTCGTCACCCACCATGAGTAATGCTGCTGCGCCATCACCAAACAAAGAAGTACCCACTAAATTAGCAACCGATTTATCCTGAAACTGAAATGTTAAAGAACACAATTCCGTTGCGAGGAGCAAACCCGCTTCTTTAGGCCTAAATTTTAAATAATCATTTAAACGATTAATACCAGCCACTCCACCCAGACAACCTAATCCAAATATCGGAATCCTTTTAGTATTCTCAGAGAATGGAAAACGATTCATTAACTTAGCTTCAAGTGATGGAATGGATAACCCGGTAACGGAGGTAGAGATGATTTGAGAAATATCAAGAATGTTAATTCCAGTTTTTTCAAACAAAAGCTGAAGGTTTTTTTGCTGTAGATGAAGAGCTAAATCAATCCAAACCTTATTTCGTTTTTCAATATCTCCTAAGTTTTCGTATTCATCAATTGGAATAGAAAGATCTCTAAAATCAACTCCTGATCTTTCTCCAAATTGACGAATGTAGTTTTTTTTATCTGGCCACATTTTTTCCAATAAGGATTGAATCTCTTTCTGGCTCGTTCGATTTCCCTCAGGAAATGAACATTGAACAGCAACTATTTTAGCCATAATTCCTCCCTATATTTAAACTAACTAAGTCAAAAGCATTTTTACGATCCCCTTCAGTGGAGTATCGATATTTCCTATAATTCCAATAAAAAAATCTGCTCTCTTCTTCTTCTTTTGAATGAAGCCAGCAATGAGTTTGCATAAAATCGGACTTTTGATCACCGATTGAAAAGCTGTATTGAGAAACTTTTTTTGAAGCTGTATTTTCTTTTTATTTTTTTTATAAATCTTGAGTGCATTTTCGAGATTTTGCTCCATACGAATCGAATCAGCTAAGAGATGAGCACTTAGGATCGCATTGTAAATTCCCTCACCAGTCAATGGATCTATAAAACCCGATGCATCGCCCACATAAGCCAATGAATTTCCAGCTACAAAGTTATTGATGTTTTTTAGTGGCGAAACTGTTTTAAGTTCAATATTTAATGGCAAATTTCCAAACATTTCAACTAAACGAGGCGATTGCTGAAAGTACCCTTGACATAACTGATGTAAATTTTTTGATCTTATTTTTTTAGCATCAACCACAAATGAAACATTCACTTCCTCATCAGAAATCGGATCAATACCGCAATAAGTACCATCATTAAAAATATGCATTTCTCCGTAACGTAAATCTTTGTGCGCAATTCTAGGAAGATAAAAGTGAATTGCCACCCTTGATGTATTTAGTTTTCCACTGTGTTTTAATTTTTTTGCTATGGGTGAAACTCTTCCATCGGCAGCAACTAAAAGATCGCAATCAAACTCTTCAAAAGAATCACTCAACAGTTGCCAACCCTTTTTAATTTTTAAAACTTCTTTGATATTGAATCCTAATTTAACTTTTACATTTTTTGTAATTGCTAAATTCAATAAATTTTGATCAAATTGTTGGCGATTTAATGAAATTCCTGACCAAGCTTTTTCAATTTGAGGAAAGGTACATTGAACAACTACTCCTTGAGGTGATGATAAAATCATTCCACTCAAAGGCAAAAACTGACTACAAAGAGTTTCTTTTAATCCAAGATTTTCAAGTAATTCAACACCCTTTGGACAAAGGTATTCACCACAAAGTTTTCTGGAGAGTGCTTTTTGTTTTTCAAAGAGAGTGACGTCATGACCATCTAAAGAGAGCAAATAAGCTACCATTGATCCGGCAGGGCCTCCTCCGATGACTCCAACTTTGAGTTTTTCTTTCATCCTACTATCCCCTTAATCCAACGCAAACTTAGCACAGGATGAATGCCCTGTAAAAACAATCTCAGGAGCTCACTATTGAAAACGATTCTTAATAGCGAGTAGAAATTGTAATTTTTACCATAAATTTCCTAGGATTTTAGCTTTTATTTCAGTTGTTGAAGAATCACTCGCATGTTAATTAGTTAATAGATTTATGATAAAAAATATTATTTTTAATTTACGTATTTTAATTTTAATTCTTATTTGCACTTCTTGCGGATTTTATAAATCTAAATCAAGCCCCATTAGTCCTGAAAGTTACGCCATCTTAAATCAGCCCATTGGTTACAAACAAGTGAACCAATATGTTTTCAGTCCCAGCTGCGTTTCTTGCCATAACTCTTCAAGCTCAGCAGGAAAAGTGAAACTAGATACTTACACTTCCGTTTACATTCATCTTGCAGGCATCAAGCAAGAATCGATTACCACACATCACATGCCCATTGCCCCAGTACCTGCACTGAATGCATTTCAAGTGGAGCTACTTTCGCAATGGATCAACAATGGAGCACCAGAACAAACACCTGAACCTGGAGCCACCCCAACCCCTTCTGCTTCACCTACTCCAACTCCTGAATCACCAGTGATTTTAGATATACGTGCTGATTTTGAACTTTACGTAAAACCCTTAGTTCAAAAAGCATGCATGGATTGTCATAACGCAAATGCAGTTCCTGAAGGCATTGGTCATTTACCTATAGTTAGAGGAATTGAATTAAAACATATTCGCGAGGGAACCAAGGTTCTAGATTTTAGTAAACCTTTTCCATATTGGTCTGCCATCAGTTCTGAGCCGGCTTATTATCTCACCTCAATAAAAGGGGTCATCGTAAACAAAACAATGCCTCTTAAAAGTTTTAAAATATTTCATGAGTTGGATGGCAAACTTTTAGATAGAGCTGAAAATCAGGTGATTCTTAATTGGATTAAGAACTCCATGGAGTTGTTAAATTCGGTGAGCACTTACCCGCCCACTGCTCAGAACTATTTGGAAACTCATTGCATGGGTTGCCATAATGACTCTGTACAATCTGGAGGCTTCAAACTTGGAAGTAAAGGCTCAACATCCAATGGAATTCCTTTTCTCACTCCTTTTGAGCCTGAAAACTCCGCCATCTATCTCGTTCTTTTAAATGATTCAGCTGCTCGAAAAGGATTAACGCAGATGCCTGAAGGCGATTCTGCTAGCACTGACGAGAAGAAAATGATTTACGATTGGATCAAAGCGGGCGCTACAAAGTAATTATCCGGCAGCCTTCACAAAATATGCTCCCTTACGCGTTTGAACCTGAACATGATTTTCTTTGCGCACTCTAGAAATGAGCCGGGTAAGCATCTGAAGATCATCTTTGCATTGAGCTGATCTCCCCCACACCATTTCAAACAAAGTTTCTTTAGTGATCGGTGATTTTTGATGAATCAATATTGAAAGAAGAATTTCTTTTTTTGTTGAACCCACCACCTGCAACATTTTTTTCTCATTAGAATTCATCAACAAATGTTTATTCAAACATAAGGAAAATAAGTTTTTAGGACCCACGTAAGAATAAGGTTCTGCAAAATGTTCTGACATTAAATCCTGAAGTTGTTCCCAATGAAACAAAGAGGCTTTTGCATCTCCCGATTCAAAAGACTGAAGTAGTTTCAATTGATGAAATAGAACAGGAGTATTCTTAAAAGTATCATCGTATGCATAGATTGGCGTATCTTCGCAGAGATGATCGAGAAGCACCTTCATAAAATTAAAATTTTCTGTCAGTTGAAATTTTCGATGCTTTTTCATCTCCTGTAGAACGTTTTCACAGTTTTTGAATTCTTCAACTTTAACATAGAACATGAATTCAGCCACTAAATGAGAAATGAGATCGCTTTCCACCATTTTATTTTTAAAATTACGAATGAGATAAAGATACTCTCGCGCCTTTTCAAACTCATCGATTTCAAAATGAAATAAAAACTGACAGCGCAATAAACGAATTTTTGAAGTTTCATTTAATTGGGGAATCTCTTTTAAAACCCCAAGTGCAGACTTCATTTTCAGCTGTTTTCCCTGGTTAAAATAGGTCAAAAACAAATTAAACCAAGCATTGAATCGAAAGTGATGAAAAGGAGTTTCATCCAAAATAAGCGCCGCTAATCGAAGATGTTCACCCGCCTCATCAAAACGAGAAAGATTATTGAATGCGACTCCTAAAAGTAGATTTTTTTGAGCTTCCACAAAGGAGGGAAATACACCTACAATTGGCTTCAATAAATCAATTACCTTATCGTTTTGATTATTCCGTATAAGAAGATGTCCTTCGATGATTTTCTTTTCCGCTAAGCTGAGTCTTTGATCCGACAAATATTGTTTTGATTTTTGTGGAGTTCTACTCAGTTCAAGCAATATGCGGTAAAAGGTTTTTTGCTCCACAAATCCCTCTTATTTTTTCGGCTGATCTAAAAGTTCAAAAAACGAAATGATCTTATCCGCTTCTTTTTTAGTAATGCCATACTTCTCTTGCAAGACTTTTGAGAAATTAGGATTTTTCTTGAGCTCTTGAAAAAGTTTTTTATTGGGAGGAGTATTTAAGCACTTAAAATAATCATTGATCGCATTGCAGTCCAAATGACCATAGGTATTGAGTTTTTCTAAACTGAGCTTCAAGTAAACCTGCATGAGGTCCGTATTCACAATTTTTGGTGATTTAGAGCAGTATGGCTCACGAACTTTCAGTTCATGGGTATAAGCCAGAATTTGAGTTAAAAAGGCATCCGGTCCTACCGTTCCACCCTCTTCAGGCCGGTCAACAGTACCCCCTCCACTCACAATTTGAGCGGTAGATGCCAATGAAATCAATAAGATAGAACACATGAAGACGAGTCTCATCAATTACTTATCGGCAATAGCGTCAAAAACTTGAGCTTTGCTCATTGGATAATTTTTTCCCCCATTTCAAGGTTCTGCCAATTAATATAGTTCGAACTTTAAACCCGAATAGAGTCATTTATGGAAAATAAAATCATTTCATCAATAAAAGTAAACCCCGACGAAAACAATGAAGAGCTCCTGAAAAAAATTCAAAAGATATTTGAAGCGAATGGCTTTGATCTGTACACGCACCCAAAAGAAAGTGATGAACCTACATTGAATCAGTTCATAAAACTGAATTAAGATGAGATTCAATATTTTCTAGGAACTGCAAATTCTCTGTCGTTCTTAATTCTGCTGATGAACTCACCAGAGAACGAATCACCTCAAATAGCTGCTTCATTTCTTTGACCCTATCCGGAAAATTTTCAAGTCTTTGAAGTGCAAATTTTAGTTCAGAAAATGATTTGGTTGGATTCTCTTGAAAAGTTACGTTTGCCGCCTGAACTACTTCGCGATCTCCTAACAGCAGAGCAATCAAATCATCCGAAGCTTGGCCACCCATTACTTTTTTCAGCTCTTCAACTGGCTCTCTCAGTTCAGCTCTAGTTACAAATTCCTGCACTAGCATTCTTGCTTCTGCATTTTGGTAAGGAACGCCATGATCAGTGGCCTGAGCTGGGCTTTCAAGTGATCGAATGATCTGCCCCCCTTGAGCTTCCTGTAAGGCTGCACCAAACTGGGTTACCAATTCGATCTTTGATTGCTGAGCAACCGCCGCAGGAACATCAGGTTTTTCCTCAACATGAAAAATCATGAAAAAATGATAAATATTGATGGCGGCAGCGAGAGTCCAAAAAATGAACGCCATGCCGATTGCATACCAAATATTAATCCGGAACGAACTAAGCTTCATGATTGACGATCGTTCTCATTTAAAGCTTTATTCACGTTACTCACTAAATCATGAAAAAAATCATTTTTACGAAAGGCAATGGGCTCAATTTTTTCACCTCTTGCCTTTGCTTCTTGATAACGAATTAAATAGCCATTCAATCCGATCACCGGCCCTACTACTCGATGAGAAATCCAAAGTAAAAAGCCAATATTAAAAAGTAATGCAAACAATAATGCCGCCCCTAGTTTTCGGAATAAATCACTAGCTTGCATGGATAGAAAATGAAAATAAGCATGATCTACACCAAATCCAGCCTTCAATCCCAATTCTTTCATTTCTGAAAAAGCACTCGCAAATAATGCCACACTCATTCCAAAGCAAGCAATGATTCCCACCACGCCTCCAAAGATGAGAACCAGTTGAAAACTAGGATAAATGAGGAATTTTTTTCTGCGCATCATAGTTAAAACCTTATCATAAAGTTTTGGTACAGCCCACTAATGTTTAATAAAAGCAGTCATTTCCGCGGGTGCATGATACAAGCCTCAAGAACTTTTTCCATGTTAGCCGCTGTCTAAACGAATTTGATTTCAATCGGAAATCCCAAATTGATTGGATAATTTTTTCCCCCACTTCAATCGTCAGACATTTATAATCCTTCGAATATGATCAAGAATTATCTCTTACCATCAATTCTATTGTGCTCTATAATCTTCACCTCTATTTCTAACGCACAAGTTTTGAGCAACCCCCTTCTGATTGAACAATCGAGCACTGTTTTAGGAAGTGGGATCGCTACTGATTTAAAACCAAAAGCACTTTTAGAACTTTATCAAGAAGCTAGAAAATCAAGCTTGGCGGTGAGTATGGCTCGATCGCAAGGCAGAACCATTATCTTAGATCAAGATTATACTGTTTATCCAAGTGATTCTAACACTCCCACCAGAGTGAAGCGTAAAGTAGTTTTAAATCAAAGCGTTCATTATGGCGAAAGCGCGGATACAGAATGCGCGGTAAAAATTCTTCAAGAAGGAAGTTTTGATACGAGCGGGAGATGGTTAGGCACTAACCTCACTCATCACCTTGAGATTCCTCATTGCCCAATCGATAGAAAAATAATTGAAGCGAAACAAGAATTAAAACCAGCAGGACTAGCCGATGTTAGATCACCCATTCAATTGGAACAAATTAATATACATCTGGCGCCAAAGAAAAAGCCGGCTGTAAGTACCCAAATGCCATTTCACCCAGCACCGATCATCATCCCAGAAGTAAAAAAAGACTGCGCTAAGGAGAGAAAAGAAAAAGTTGCCGCAATTTATTCCAGTGATGTAGCATTGAAATCATTAGAAAGTGAATTGCAAAGTTTACAAAATCAAAATCCGAACAAGCAAGTCACCGCCGAAGATTCTGCGATCTTAGCAAATGCTGCAAAAGAAATTGAGAAATATCCAGAATTATCAGCAAGCTTAAATCAAATTATTGTGGATGTTTACAAAACTCGAAAGTGCCCTACGAATAATGTTAAAGGATGGAATGAATTTAAAAATGTTTCGATGAGTTTATATCAAGGTAAAGAACATGAAAAAATTGATATGATCAACATTTTATCCAAAGAAAAAAATCCAGCTTTTTGGTGCGGATATAATGATAGTGATAAAACATGGTATTTCGGAACTCAAATTGCAAAAAATGAAAATCATATCGAATCTACAGATCAATTCAATACAACAGCGTTAAGTGTTCGAGAGGATAATCAAATTTTTGTATTTGAAAAATCGACTATTGATGATGATAAATCCTATCGAGTAGGTGGTGATTTGGGTGATTCTATGCTTTTTAAAATTGCTCCCGGTGTGTATTTAGATGGTGTTGCATTTACTAAAAACAAAGAAGATATGCAAGAATTTGGATTTTATTCTAATAATTTAGTTTTTACCGAAGAACTCTTCTCTCAGCCATCCGCACCCGTTATCTCCATCATTCCAGTACAATCAAATCTCATCCTTGAACTCACTCAAAAAATCGAATCACGAAAACAAGAGCTCGATCGCAGTGTTCCGCCCTGCGAAGAAAATAAAATAGCAGTATTGATACCAGCGCATTTACCCAGTCCTACGCCGACACCCATTCCTACACCAGCACCCACTCCAGTTACGGCTGTTAATGACCTAATCGTAGAAATACCGAGTATAACACCTACTACTGATGATGAAGTCATCCCTAAACCACAAATGAGCACGGAACAAATTGAAGATTTATTTAATCCAAATCGCCCGATCATGTTTGAAGTAGTTTGGAACAAAGATACGCTGGGAGATCCTAAGAAATTTAGATCTGGAGGCAACGAACGCTCTAAAGTTTTTGATGAATTAAAATCAAAAAAACTTTTCGCATTGATGTTTGCTGATCTCTACCAAGTGAATCGCCAAGCGCTTGATCAAGAAGCGAGTGCACATTTAAAAGAGGGGCAACAACTCACAGTTAAGATCTATTTTCAAAGGTATGATACTGGAATGGATCAATTTGGTATTCCTGGGAGTTACACTGAAAAAGAATGCATTAAGGGTCTTTTTAGAAATGGTGATTTAAAGGTAAATTGGGATTTAATAGAAAAAAACGGTTATAAATTAAAAACTTTTTGTGCTCCATTGGTGACCATCAAAATGGAACTCACTGAAAATGGAACAGCAATAAAATCGATTCCACTTCGTGATGAAAACCGCTTACCTTATGGTCCTGGCTTAAGTACAAAATTACTCTCAAGCCAAGACGTGCTGAATGGAATCAATGAAATCTTTAAAGATTAAAAATCAACGATAATCATTGCTGCATAAAACAGCAATATCCTACACTGCTTTTATTTATAAATTGCAATCTACTCTTGATTCCTGTAAGATCCGATCAAAGATTAGCGTTTGGAGTTTGATATGAAACTTTTTTATTTATTTTCAATTCTATTTGGAATGTCAGCTAATGCAGCTGTAACTGGCTACACTTGCGATTCACTCAATCTAAGTAACAATCAAAGAACTTACGGCTCTTCCACTTTTATTGAAATTTCCGAAGATCAATTAAGCGCTCAGATGTTCTCTCGCGTGGTGTATCCGGGTGCGATCAAGCAACCTACCTTTAAACTCACCATCGCTGACTCTAACGATCTTCAAGCACTTTATACTTCAAGCCAATCTTTACAGGATTTAAATATTTCTTTTAAGCTTACGCCTAATCGCAAAGCAGGAATATTAAAAATGAACGACAATACTTTTTTATGTGAACAAGATTAACCAGGAGAAAATTATGAAAAACAAAACTATCATCACTACCCTTATTCTTAGCACCCTTACCATCGGAACGTTGGCTCAAGCCAATACCGATAAAAAACTGTTAAGCACTTACCTCAATGTGAGCAAATGTGTGGAAATTGTTTCCGAACCTGAACAAGAAGGTTATTGGAAAGGTGAATGTGCTTCGCTAGCAGGAATTCGTATTTTTGATGAAAGTGGCGATGCTCGCGAATGGTTATCTTTTCAACGCACTGGTGATAAAGAGCCAACAGCGGTTGCTGGCATTGGCGCAGGAAAATCTGCATTCCCTTACCTCACGAACAAAAAAATTGAATTACGTTACTACCTTCAGGATGAAAAAATTGTTCCAGTAGGCGCAATCTACCGCATCAGTGGTGTAGATATCAATAATGAGAAAAATCCAAATAAAAAAACACAAACCTTACTTGCTGTTTCATTCTTAGGATCTGAAATCGAAGTGGTAGCTCAAATTGATGGCACTACCTCTAAAGCAAATGAAGCGGCTAGAAAAGCACTCAGTGACCTAATTAAATAAAAGAGGATTGCTATGAAAAACAAAAAAAATATTTCCACCCTAACACTCACCGCTCTCACTATTGGATCGATGGCTCATGCTTCTAGCATTGAGATCAAATCTACAGATGCTAAAGATTTCAGCATCTCTACCATTGAACGCTCGATCACTGTAGATCGTACCGATGGAAGATTAAACGTAGTTGAAGTGGATCTTGGTGGAAGTACCGATATTTCTAGCGCCGCTGAACCCTCTGAACTCCTTTTAACCCTATTCAAAGATGGTGAGATGATCAATCTTGCCGCAACTTTTGACTTAGGAAGAATCTACAGTCTTCGTTCTGCAAAAATGAAAGATAAAAATACAGTTCAAATCGAAGTTCAAGTGAAAGACATCATGCTTAAATCTTCCATTAAAAAAATTACGGTAAATATTGCTGATCTCAGAGCAAAAGTAATCAATCCAGGGAAAATTGATATCGAGTTCGGAACTCTAAACTTGGATTCAAAAGTAATCTCTTCTGAGAAATTGGGAATTGATTAATAAGGAAACAACATGAAAAAAACTCTGGGAATACTTTTACTTTTGACATCATCCACTTCGGCTATTGCAAGCGAACTTAAGGATTGTGAGCAAAAAATTAAAAAAATGTTGGATCAAGTGCACACGAGCTTCGTGATTGTTTCAAAAACTAACAGAATTGATCTTTATCACATGAGTAAAGATCGCCTGTGTGGTGTTGAATTAACGGATAAATTTCTCACGGTTGCAAAGTTTAAAGATGCCACTCCGGCAGATGAACCCATGTTAACGACGAAAAAATTTGAAACCATCATCCTCAATGGTGAGGACCCAACTTTTACCGATGGCAGAGTGAAAGCGATCGTAACTTGTGAAATGGACGAAAACTCAGTAATATACACCACCAAAGTACCCGTTCTTACTGATGGTTCAAAATCGCCCTATGCAGTTGAAAAACTAACCATGAAACAAGATCAAAATGGAATACAAGTGAGCTTACGTTCCAGCCTCACACCAATCCAAAGTGTGTTTAGAAGTATCACTGATTGTGTTATTCAATAAAAAAAGCGCTATTTTCATACGAAAACAGCGCTTTCAATATAACCCGAACTAATAATGATTATTTCTTTTTAGCTTTTTTCTCTAATGATGCTTCTTCAGCTTTTTTGTTTGCTTTTAATTCTTTCACTTCAGAAAGTGAGTGAATCACAGCAACAACACGGCGATTTTGTTCGCGACCTTCCGCTGTTTTATTTGAAGCAATTGGCTTTTTAGATCCATAACCTTTAGCAGTTAAATGCATACGTTCCACTTTATAATTTGAAATGATGTATTCTTTTACAGCATTAGCGCGCTCATCTGATAACTTAGTGTTTGAAGCCGCATTGCCTGTATTATCAGTATGACCTTGAACTTCAGCACCTAAATCAGTGTGAGATTCAAGAATTTTAGCGATGGATTCAATCTCATCTTTAAACTCTGGTTTGATCACTGCTTTGCCATTATCAAATTGAATGTTGATCTTCATTTCAACTTTTTGATCCACCGGGCATCCCAATGAATTTACCTTAACTCCATTAGGTGTATTAGGGCATTTATCCATATCGTCATTCACACCATCTCCATCTGAATCAACCATATGTTTTGTTGGTGCCGAATTTACAGCTGCAATAGTTTGTTTTTTGCCACCACCATTTGCGTAATCATTATTGTAACGTGGTTCAGACATCGTTACTAATTCAGAAGGGCCTGCAACTTTATAATTTGCATAATCGTTATTATATTTTGATTCAGCAATCGTTACCAATTTAGAAGAACCACTCACGGAGTAGTTCATATAATCATTATTATATTTTGATTCAGATGAAGTAGCAAATGCACTATTCACTGAAACCAAAGCGATCAATACAGATAGGAAATTTAATTTTTTATTCACAAGTAAACCTTTCAGATGTTGTTAAAAGAATGAACTAAACTTTTAACATGCTTTTTTCAAAAGCTTTAACTATCTTACCAGGGATATTTTCAAACTCTTGCTGCCATTTTTCTTGGCTAACACCATGCTTAAAAATAAAATCAGGGATTGCGCCCTCAATTCCACATGGATTGATTGAAAAGAAACTGGTCTTGGTTGGAAAGCAATTTAATGCAAATCCACTGGTGATGTACCCCTCACGGATTTTAATTCCTACGGAAACTACTTTTCCAGAAGTACTCCAAATCCCCATGCGATCATCATTCTCTACCACCGCATCAGGTATATATTCTCTCACCACTTGTGCTACGTGATTCAGAATTCCGCAAACAGCCTTACGTACACCCTTTGGATCACCCGTAAATTTTTCAAGTGGCGTGATCACAAACCCCACCCACTGACCTGGTCCGTGCCAGGTTTCATTGCCGCCTCGATGTCCATGAACCACATCAATTCCATTTTCCTCAGCCGATACTCTCACCTGATTCAAGCGATCAAATTGGGCATTCTCATGCACTTGTCTGCTACCTAAAGTAATGGTTGGATTCAACTCTGCGAAAAGCAGCATGCTTTCCTGATTTGGTTTTAACAAACGGAGTTTCTCTTCTTGAATTTCAAGAAGTCGCTCGAACGATAAATTGCGATTAATACAGACGGACCACATCACCTTCCTGGAAGTTACCACCAGTATGGATTAATGTCATCGCACTATCTTGGCCGATGAATTCTGTGACCTCCAGAGTTCCCTTGAGCATTCCTTCAGAACGCCCTAAATAGGATTTAGTCACCGGATCTACGATTTCTTCACCTGGGCTCATTACTTTTAAAATATCACCCGCAAGCAATCCGGATGCACGCCCTGCATTGATATAAACTTTATTTCCAATGAGTTTGGCAATCCGACCCTGCCAATCCATTTTTTCCATCGATAAAAAAGCCTGAGGAACAAGTTTCTTAATTGCATCAGAAACTGCATCTTTTGCGATTTCACTTCGAGCAGCCTTACTCGCTAATGCATCCTCATCAAATACAATGTGAGAAGTATTAAATGAAGCTCCACTGCGTTTTGCCGAATGCACTTCGCGTCCGGTAATCGCATCAAAAACTTTCATTTCAATATCTACTGCCACCGCACTTTGGGCTTCACGCAAAATTCCTACTTCTTCTCTATTTTGGCGAAAAACAATTTTTGAAATGCGGCCAATGATAATCGTGTTCACGCCCACTCGTTTACCTTCACGAATGAGCTGTGCCGTTTGCACATGATCACCGTCTACAAAATCACGAGTCACGGCGGTTGCAGATTTTTCTTCTGGGAAAATTACTTTTTTACTGAGAAATAATTCTCGTTTTAATTCTTCTGCTGCGAAGGCCCCAATAGAATCATCACCCACTGGGGTATCATTCCAAAAACCAAGTACGAGAACTTTCTTTTTCGGTTGTTTAATTTTTTCAATGCGCTCTGTGCTCGTTGCCGCACCCATACCACCCGGCCCACCGGAGTTATAATATCCACTCGGAGTTTCTTCATAAAACTCTTCATCCTTTTTATAGGAATCAGAACGAGTACATCCAATCATGCCAAGTAAAAACAATAATGGGGTGAGCGCTTTCATTGAGTTTATTTTAGCACAAAATTAAAAGGAAAGTTTAGCGCCAAGATTTAGACTATACACAGCCGGGGTAGAAACTTGAGCCTGTGCGTAGATTCCAACCGGACCCAAGTTAATTTGAGATCCGATAAACCAGCGCAGCTGGGCTGTCGTAGGAGAAGAAGTATAAGGAGATCCAGTCACATTAGCATCTCCCGAAAATACCGAAACCCCTGCCTGCGATGCAGAAACAGCCCCATCGGAGTTTGTCCCTGAAAGTGAAGTAGAACCAAAATTAAAATCCACACCTAAGCCCGTGAACAAATCGAGGAGATATAAAAAACGAAGTCCCGTGGTTGCTTCATTACTAAAAGTATAAACTGTTGAATCCACAGAAAGCTTAACGTTACTCTTCATATCAATCCCACCTGAAGAAATGGTGAATGGCGTGGTGTACGATCCGCTGAAGCTTCCATATGAAACTCCAGAGGATACGCGAATTCCATTGAAGCGAATTCCTGGTATCCAATCTCTTGGATTATAAACTTGATAAGAAACCCCTGTTGAAAACTGCATCGAATTTAGGGTAATTCCGTTACTAAAATAAGAACTCAAATCCATGGTGTAAAACGAAACATGAAACATTACTTTTTTTCGATCTAATCCTGGAAACAAATGAATGATCTCTCCATTTGCACCAATCGTGATTCCGGATTGCGCCGCCACTCCCACTGAAGGTAATGAGTTGGGTTTCACCGTTGGATTAGTTCCACCTGAATAAGCACCACTCAGTCCGAATGAACCACTGTATCTGGCTTCACCAATAATTCCTGGAGCAAGAAAAGAACGAGTGGATCCTGCATTTGCATTTCCCACTTGAGTTAAAAAACCTTCATTATCTGAAGCAGCTAAAGTGGTGTTGAATTGAGTTTCTAAGTTATCGGCAATTACATCCAGGGCCGCTTGATTTCCTAATGGATATTTTCGATTGGTAATGCTCAATTGATAAGCAGCATTTGCATTGGTGCCGAATAAAATCATTAAAATTATAAATTTTAAGCTCATGCATCTTTATCGGAACACTTAAAAAAATCCATTAATTCTAAAGCCTTAGCTAGTAAATTGACGATATTCAAAGATGTTTTTATTGCATTAAATGACAGGACGTGCTATTTGTTTCTGCCACACATAAATTTTTTTGAGAAACTATGAATTACTGGTTATTTAAATCTGAGCCGAATGTTTATTCGATTGATGATCTAGCGAAAGATAAAAAAACCGCATGGACCGGAATTCGTAACTATCAGGCTCGTAATTTTTTAAAGACCTGCAAAAAAGGTGATTTAGTTTTTATCTACCACAGCAATATTGGCAAAGCGGTGGTGGGCGTAGCAAAGATCACAGAAGAAGCTTATCCAGAATTAGACAAGACACGCCCCGGTGAGTGGGTGCAAGTAGACATTGGCTTTGTTACGAAGTTCAGTAATCCCGTAACATTAGAGGTAATTAAAACCACGCCAAGTCTCAAAGCGCTCCCACTCTTGAAGCAATCACGTTTATCGTGCATGCCCGTGGGCGAAAAAGATTTCAATGCTATTTTGAAAATGGGAAAATAAAATGGAAAAACCATTGGGTCTTTTTTCATCACTCCCGATCGATTGGAATCCTTTTAGAATTTGTGCTCCGGGTGAAAAAGCCCCCTACCCTCGTGCACTCACCACCAAAGAAGGACTCGGCGATCGATTAAGATTCGTAGCTTTTGCAGAAAAACAAGCCGTAGTTGCTTTCTCATCGGCTGCAGAAATTTTTTCAGATTCCCCCATTCAGACACGTGAGCTTTGGCTAGCACTCTCTAAAGAAGAAGAAAAACATCTCTCTTGGCTCATCCAAAGAATGAAAGAATTAAATGTATCCGTGGATGAGCGCCCTCAAAGTTTAGCGCTTTGGCAATCTTTTGATCACTGCAAAACAGCATTAGAATTTGCAAATTTCATGGCTAAGGCCGAAGACCGAGGCAGACAAGCAGGCGAACAATTTTATGAAACTCTGCTAAAAATTGATCCAATTACTGCTGAAATTTTTAGAAAAATTGCTGAAGAAGAAAAAGAGCACATTCTCTTAGCGGCAAAAGCATTAGAATATATTGAGTGATTAATAAGGAATGGATTCATCCAAATTTTTCTTCACTGGCTTATCATTTGCTTTCACTTTTGGTTTTGGAACATCCTTAGGCTCAATCACTAGATGAGCAATTCCACTTTGAGGACTAAGATGGCCAGCTGAATCCTTATAAGATACTTTCCAGTAATATTCTCCGGGCTCTGGATTATTCCAGCGGAAAATAGGCGAATTTAATGTTTTACTGATCACTAAATTTTTGAATTCGCGATCACGAGTAATCTCCAAGTGAAAGGTTGCTGCATTTTCAATCTGAGGTAAAAATATCTCTACAAAATCGGTTCCTAATTTTGCCTGGCTACGATTAGTGGTGCCACCAAAAATGGTCGTATCCTCAACAATTTTAGCCGTGACCTCTCCTAAAACCGGAGCCAATAGTCCTGCAGCCTTAAAAATTCTAAACTGGCGAGTTTCGCTCACTTGGTGATCTGTTTTGATTCGCCAGTAAACAACTTCGTTGCGCTTTAAGATTTTAAATTCAAACTGGGGTTTACTCAATTGAGCACTTTCAATGATCCTTTTGAAATCATTGGTATTAGAAAATTCAATTCGGTACTGATCACTTAAGCTTACATCTTCCCAAGTAAAATCAATATTCATGTAATCTTGATCTCTAAATAGATAAGCTATTTTATTTTTTGGGGTGAGCAATGAGATTTTAGGCTCAACAACAAACAAGCTCCGAGTCGCGCCTACTTTTGCTTTTGGATTTTTCTTCACATGCCAAAAAAACTTACCTTCATTTCCAGGATGCCAATTAAAAGAATGTTGATCAGTAATGGCTTCACTCACAATATTCGTAAATTTTTCATCCGTTGCAATTTGAATTTGTGATTGTGCATCTCCACCATTCCATTCAAAAACAATTTCTTTTTTGGGAAAAATGAATGTTGCAGTTGCCATATCCGCTGGGGAAACTAACTCAATACCATTGCGATCCACATCGCCCACCGTAAATGGCTGCCAAGGTGACCAACCGGAAATCAGTTTGTTTTTAGATGCGCGTACTCTAAATTGATAATGACCATCTGATAATTTACTCACTAAATACTTGGTATTAGGACCAGTGAACTTTTGAGCACCACTAATCCCCCCATCAAGTTGCTGAATTTCACCATCATAAATAAAATCAAATCTTTTTTCCCAAGCAAACTCCGGACCAATAGGCAACCCTGATGGGTAGTTTTGTCGAAAAGAAGGATCAAAAATAACTGGTGGAATGACCGGTTCATACTCAAAATCTTGTGCATGATAATAAACATCATGCTCCGGTTGAACCACTCTCCAATAAATGGCTCCGCCCATAGCTGCAGCAACTGGAATATCAACTTCAGAAATTCCTGAAACATCTTTTTTGAAAAAGGTAGATTCAAATGTTGGAGTTTTAGATAATTCCAGTGAAAGAGGAATTCCTTGGATTAATGTTTGCCATTTAAAATGAATGGGAATTTCCGGCATCAATACCAACTCTTCCCTTGATGCAGGAGCTATCAGCTTAACCGGTAAATTCATGATCGTAGCCGTTCCAGCACGATTCATCCCTAACAGCTGGTTTGGGGCAAGTGTTTGAATGGAACTATTTCCGCCTGGCGCAAGACTTTTAAAACTAATTTTGCCATCAATTGCGGAAACCATGGTTTTTTCTTCAAAACCATTCACATGAATTTCACTACCAATACTATTCAATTCAAGAGATGCGTTTTGTAATTTAAAGGAAGCTTTTGACATTTTTCCCGAAAGCTTTGCTGTAAAAAATCCTAGTCCACCTTGTACACTTAAACCCTCAAGCGCCTTTGGATCAATTTTTAAAAGAGTGGATGAATTCATCCCAATTTCAGCTAAATCGAGTAAATTAAGTTGCGCTAATGATGCATCTCCAGTGAAAACCTTATCGCCCGGATATAGTTTTGCTGAATGTTCGATGTCTACCCAAGAAAGATTTCCATCAATTCTACGCCTAAGTTCATTATCTTTTTTAAAGACTTCACCGATGGTAGGAAAATTTCCTTTTTCCTGAAATTGAATCCCCCAGAAAAAATAAAAAACAGAGAGCATCAGAATAATCAAACTGGCTACGATGATGAGAATATTTCTGTGCTTTTTACCTGGCATTAATCCAATGGTAACCATACAATGTGAAAGAGTCTACTATGGTAAAAGATATTATTAAAAAGGCTTTTCAGTTTTCAATTCGCACGAAAATTCTTTTTCTAGGTACCGGCTTAATCATTCTCAGTTTTGGTACCTATTTACCCTATATTTTAAAGACTTTTTTAGAAGATAAAAAAGCCTATATCTACGATACGGTTTTAAATGAATCCCACGAAATTCAAACCAACATTTCGCATCTTTTAGAAAACAAAGGCAAAGACTTAATCGCTTACTCGCTTCAGGATCAAACCTACTTCCTAGGTGAATCTTTTAAAAAAAGTGCACTGAAAGAGAACCTACTTCAATATGAGCGCTATAATTTTGACGGTCAATTTAAGAAAGTAGTTTCAACCGTTTATGAGCCTGCGCTCCGTAATCACACTCTGGAAAAGAGCGAGCTGGAAGAAATCATTAAAACTCCATGGGAACGCTTTCCTTCCATTGTTTTACGGAAAAACTATACCGATTTTATCCATATTGGCTCTGTGCCTATAGTTCAAATTTTCCACTATGATGCTTCAAACCACTCTCTTCACTATGCTGTCTATATTGCTGATGACATTGTAGATCGATTCTCTAAAGGCTCCAGCTTTACCAATACACTCATGAGCATTTCTGGAAATATTTTAGAATCTAATACCAAAATTAAGATTCCTTCTGAAATTCTTCAAAAACTTTCTCTCGCAGGTTTATCTGAAGGTGTGGTCACTCAGGGTATTGATGGTAAGAACTATCTCATCGCCTTTTCAAAGATTCTACGCGATGACTGGTTAGCCCTTAGCGTGATTGACGAAGCTGAAGCTTATAAAATTGCCTATTATCTTCTTAAGAAAACAATCGCCTTTGCGGGCATCATTATTTCATTAGGCATTATCTTTGGAACCTTGTTAGCTAAAACGCTTACCAGTCGTATTGATGATCTTGTGGAAGGCACTGAGGAAATTGGTCGTGGAAACTTTCATCATTTAATCCCAAAACGTGCTGAAGATGAACTGGGGCAGCTCGCTGATTCATTCAACTATATGAATAAGGAACTTCTTCGGTACATCGAAGAAGTGAAAGAGAAGTCACGCATGGAAAATGAATTAGCTGTTGCTCAGTTAGTTCAATCCAGCTTTTTCCCTGATAAAAAAGTAGTCAACGATCAATTCAGTGTAGTTGGGCATTATTCATCCGCTTCAGAGTGCGGCGGGGATTGGTGGGGAACCCGAACCATTCTAGATAAAAATCTTCTGTTCATCGGCGATGCAACCGGACACGGAGTTCCAGCAGCCCTCATTACCGCCACCGCAAACTGCGTTGCCAACCTGCTTCCTCAAATTTGTGAAGAAAATCCAGAACTATTAAAATCTCCTGCTAAGATTCTCGAATATTTCAACTCTGCAGTTTATAAAGTGGGGGGTAAAATTTTGATGACCTTCTTTATTGGGGTCTATGATCAAAAAACAAAAACTTTAAAATATGCAAATGCCTCTCATAACCCACCTTACCTTTACCGTTATCAAGAGCATGAACCTCAAAAATCAGACATTACCCTTTTACTCGATGCTGAGGGAGAACGCCTAGGGCATATAGAAAATCCTGTATACACCGAAGGAAGCATTCAAATGAATGATCAAGATGTTTTGATTATGGTTACGGATGGAATTATTGAAGCTGAAAATAGTGATCATAAACCTTATGGTGAAAGAAGATTTCTTAAAAGCGTTCTTAGAAATGTGAAAAGCACTCCAGAGGATCTATTATCAGGGATCATTGTAGATTCAGAAGATTATCTCGAAGGATGCTTACCCGATGATGACGTCACTCTCATCATTGCCAAGAGGGAACTGACATGAAGTTACATCAAGTATTATTACTCTCTGATTCATCTTCCTCGCTTCTACCCTCTCTAGAGAAACTATTTGATTCCGAACCTCAGATTAAAATTAAATTCATCTCACCTCAAAAAATCTACAAAACAGATTTTGAAGAGTCGGAATTCATCATTCTTGATTATGGTTACTATTTAAAAAACCAAACCGAATTAAAATCAGTTTTTAACTATTTAGATAAATTAAGCATATTTGCAACATTAACCAATCATCAGGAAATGATTGAAATCATTAAAGCCACAAAAGTTTCTCATCTTTTTGGAATGTCTGGAACACACACACTCAATGACATTAAATCTTACATCGTGGCCAGTATTGAAAATAAATTTTGGAACTCAGAAACATTAATCACCGCTCCCGTGATCAACAAAAGCTTAACAAGTTTTAGCACTTCAGATCATCTTGATCAGCAAATTGAAACCGCAATTCAAACACATGATTTTTCAAAAACATTTGAAGGATTTAAATTAATTTTAATACAAATCTTAAACGAAGCGTTAACAAATGCTCTTTATAACGCGCCAGTTGATGAAAAAGGTAATTTTCTTTATCGCAATCAAAACAGAAGAAAAATAATTACCACTGATGTTAAGAATGCTCCCACCCTTGAAATTGTTGAAGATGAAGAAAAAATAATTCTAAGTGTTAAAGATTATTACGGCTCCCTGACCAAAGAAATTATTGATCATTATCTTACTGAAGGTAAAGTATCGGATAAGGATGGCGGAGCGGGCTTGGGGATGTATCTCATTTTAAACCATGCACATAAATTAATTATTAATTTAGATCCTGGCAAGTTAACGGAGTTCATCATTGTCCTTCATAAATTTAAACGTTTTTTTCATTATGAAACACTTGAAAAATCATATCATCTCTATCAAAGGAAATTGTCATGAACACAATTGAAATGGGTCAATTAACCCTTAACATTGAAGGCACTGAAGACACTCTATTCGTGACGGTAATGGGATCCATCAATGAAGATCTTCAAATTGAAAAACTAACTCATCTCACAAGTCCAAAAATTATATTTGATCTTGAACAAGTAAAAATGATTAATTCATGCGGAATCCGCGAATGGATTCGATTCATTGAATTTTTAGGAAACACCGTTCATCTAGAATACATCAATGTTCCTCAAATTGTGATCCAACAAATGAACATGATTTCAGGATTGCTCACCAAAAATGCAAAAGTAACTTCTTTTTTTGCTCCCTACTTTATCGAAGATTTAGATGAGGAAAAACAGATTTTACTCAATTCAGCCGATATTGTTAATTTTAAGGCACCGGTGATCAATACCAACATTGATGGAACCGATTACAATCTGGATTTTGATGCAATTGAAGAACAATATTTTAAGTTTTTAAAAAGGTAAAAAAAGATGAAATCTATTTTAGTGCTAATCCTTTTGATTCCAGTTTTATCGTTCAATGTGAATGCAGAATCTATTTTTACTCTGAGTAGTCCTTCATTTGATGACGGAGCAAAACTTCCACTGAAACAAGTGGCGAATTTTAATGATTGTAAAGGGAACAATGATTCCCCCGCTTTAGAATGGACAGACGGGCCACGTGGTACTTTGAGCTATGCGGTAACCGTTTATGATCCCGATGCTCCCTCAGGTAGTGGTTGGTGGCATTGGATACTTTTTAATATTCCAAGTGATGTCACTTCTCTTAAAGAAGAAATGCACGTTTTCCCACCAGGATCCATTCAAGCAAGAAACGATTATGGAGATTCTAAATACGGTGGTGCCTGCCCCCCTAAAGGTAGTAAACCTCATCGATACTTAATTACTGTTTTTGCACTTAAAGTTAAAAAAATTCCTTTAAATAAGGATGCCTCTGGAGCAATGGTAGGTTTTTATATTCAAAAAAATGCTCTTGCTAAAGCTTCTATCACTGCAACTTATTCTAGATAAAATAAATTATTCTATTTTCGATACAACGGATTTGTTCCGTCCGCCTTCTTTGGCCTGATACAAATTTTTATCCGCGAACTCTAGGAAAAATTTATAATCCTTATCTAAATTATTTTTCAGAAAATCATATCCAATGCAAACTGCTCCAAAACTAGCAGTAACCGATAAAAAACTATTTGCATCAGCGAGATTGAGTACTTTTGAATTCTCAATATTCGCGCGAATTTTTTCGCAAACATTCTTGATACCTTCTAGCCCCGTTTTAGGCAAGATCACTACAAACTCTTCTCCACCGTAACGGGCAACAAAATCCGCCTTACGAACACTTTCTTTCAAAGTTTGAGCCACTACTTTTAAAACCGCATCCCCTTGCTGGTGGCCATAGGTATCGTTAAATTTTTTAAATTTATCCACATCCACAATCACTAATCCTAGCGATTCTTTATCGCTGATTGAAATTTTCATTTCATCTGCTATTTGTAGAGTGAAACTTCTAAAATTTCTTAGCCCGGTCATTGCATCCGTGGTTGCTAAATTATTCGCTTTTTCTTTTTCTACCGATTCTTTGCGGTATTTACTGGAGAGCGAATGTTCTTCCGTAACGTTATGAAAATATCCTAGCCAATGGTGTTGATCCTTAGTGATCATGCATGGCTTCACCATGATTTGAACGTAGCCGTTGTTTTCTTTACCGATGAACGGAACTTCCACATAAGAGCTAGCAGCTATTTTTCCTTCGATTCCTTTTTCAGTGCAAAATAGAGTTTCATTTTCTATTTTAAAAATATCGAAGGTTTTTTTACCAATCACTCTTTTACTGCGGGTTCCAAAAATGGTGGCAGCAATTTCATTGCAATAAACAATTTCTTTTGCCTCATTAAAAATAAACACTCCATCGAGGAACTCATCAAAAAGCTGGTAAGGCGTGATGGTGTTCAATTGATCTTTCATTTTTTTACCATTTAATCGTAAATGTTGTACTAATGGCAGCAAATCCAGCTTTAGTCACGGTAATCGTCACTGGATATTGATTTACACCACTCGAAGGTGTGCCACCTCTAGTAATCGCACAAGTGTTTTGATCCATATTAAAACCTTGGGGTAAACCAGACGCGGAACAGAAAATTCCCTCAGGATTATTAATTAATGGTGTGATTGCGTTTGAAAAATTTTGCATAAACATATAAACACCAGTGCCATAATAACTACACCCAACCCCGGAATTACAAGGCCCTGAACCAGAAGGTCCAAGTGGATCAGTAGCAAGAGCAAAAGATGGTGCTAAATTGGTAAAATCAACTCCTGCTCCCGCTGGTTCAGAAGTGATAATGACTGAATGGGAAACATCAAAGTGAATTTTTTCCTGTACAATATCTTTCATATAAAAAGTTGCATTGGTATTTCCAACTGTAATTTTATATCCCTTTTCGGTTGTTGTAGATCCATTTTCTGCATATGCAGCAGTACATGATGAATCACTATATAGATTAACTGAAGGTAAAACACCTGAGTTTGTATCATTATGGATTTTAAAAATTAAAGCCGACATTGCTACTTGAGCCGTTGCTCCATCTAAATTTTTCACATTTACTTGCTCGCAACTGCCAACTGTTGTCTGTAGAAATGAGGGAGTCGTGTTGGAATTAAAAGTTATTTCGAGACGATTAGGAACGATGGTAAGAGTAGTGGGATTGAGTGTCCATCCAGTCGCAGTGGTGTCTACCTTTCCTGAAATTGTCCCACCCACAGTTCCACCTGTTAATAAAACATATAATGGTAAATAAGAGTTCGTACTTCCATTCATTGGATTTGGCATTGTAATATATGCACCTGCTTGATTAATACAATTTTGATCAGTATAAAAACTTGCCGAGCCGCCGCCCGAGATCGAAATGATCGAAGGTAAAACCGCCGGCATCGTCATACCGCTAGTCACATTATTTGCTGAAATACCCACCATAGAACAATGGCCGTTTTGAACCAAACCTAAGCCCGCTGATCCTTGTAAACTTAAAGTCTGTGTTGTGTTTGTATTAGCCGTTGTATTCGCACTTCCAGCACCACCATTATTTCCACAACCACTAAATGCTTTTTTTGTTGAATCAAATGAAGCCAGAATCGTCACTGCTGTATCATCAAAAATATCAGTAACCGTTGTGCCTAACAAATAAGGATCTCCCAAACCATCTAGTGCATTTACTCCACCCGCATTCAAAAGATCATTTAATAATGGGCAGCCAATCGTGCTTTGAATTCCAATTAAATTTACTTTTCGATCTGCACCTGCAGGAACCATCATCTCAATAGATCCACTCGAGATCGGCATGAATCCAGCGATTAGCCCCATTCCACTATCAGGATTGGTGCAACCGTATCTCGGATCTGCCTGTATACCTGGGCCAGTCACATTCAAGGCATAACACTGAAAACTGGTTAATCCAGTTGGAGCGGTAAAATAACTGGTACTCATCGTTGATCCATGGTGATTCAGCACACTCATGTTAGTAGAATTTACCCATTCGCTTGGTAATTTTACACTCACACTATGAACTTCTGTTCGATCTTTCATCGAGCACGCAGTTGCACTCATCAGAAATCCTAGTAATAAAACAGTATTTTTAAAATTTAATTTCATCATATCATCCCCAAAAAAACTTATGGCATTGCCGCTGTTGTCGCCGCTGTCACAATCGTTACATGCAATCTTTTCATTGTGCTATTCACGGTGGTAAATGGATTTCCAATTGGAGGGCGTCCCATCACATCCGGTGGAGGCATATCTTTTACACTAATTTGTGGTAAATCTTTTGGAACCATTGCAATCACAGGACCAGCAGCAGCCGGACCGCCGCTTGCTCCACCACTTCCTTCACTACTGGGAGAACGATTCGGACCAGATTCACTTGAACTCATAGGCTCGATCGTAATTGCCTTTGCAAAAGTGTTATCAGAAATTTTTGTTTCAACCTTGAGTGCAGTTAATTGAGTTTCAGAAAGTTTTACGGGAGCACTCATCGGAGGAGCACCTACACCAGTCGTGATTTGTGTACCCGCAGTTAAACTCACCGTTTTTACAGGAGCAGGTGCAGCTGCATTTTTTCCATCCACTTTAGCAGCAGGAACTGGAGCCGCAGTGACATCTACCTTACCTTGCACTACAGTGATTTCCGTTTTTTGTTGTTTTGGAGAATCACTTGGAGCTGATTTATCACTCTTACTCAAACGATCCGGAACGCTTTCTTTCACCACAAACTCAGTACCACGCACACCCATGGTAGCGCCTCTGGTTTTAACTTGAAATTTTCCATCTCCATCAATTTTTCTAGTCACGGCAACTCGAACTTTTCCAAACGTTAGCTCTAATTTTGCCTTACGATCATCGCCATGATTGTGAACATATTCATCAACTTTAAATAAAGAAGAGGAACCTAAATCCACAATGCTTTTATCACGCATCAAAATTTTGACATTAGCATCACTGGAGGTGTTGATCACATCACCCACATAAACATTGTCACCTGATTTAGCTCTCGGAGGAGATTTAGGCATCGGAGCATCTGATTTATCGGGTCTGATAAACGCAATACCATTTACACTCACGATTTCACCAGCCACTTCTTTGGCATGTGAACTTTGCTGAGAGATAACGAAACTAAGTATAATTAAGGCAATATTCCTCATAGTAATCATTGTATCGGAATGTTAATGTATAAAGAAAATGCGTCACCGAAGACACAGCTGTAATCATAAAAGAATTTTATTAATTATTTTTTACATTTGCTCATTGAGCAGTATTTCAATCACTTCTATTGCAGCTGATTCACCTGATGTTCAAGAATCGCATCCTGGGATTGGAAGAGAGTCTCGCTACGCTGAAGCCGTAATTGCATTCAATAAAAAACAAACCGATGAAGCCGTAAAAATTTTAAATGAACTTTTAGTAGAATCTCCAAAAAACATTGAATACCTAGAACTAAAAGCTCTAGCACTCAAAGGAAAGGGAGATGAAAAAGAATCCCTGAAACTTTATTCTGATCTTTACAACGCAAAACCTGAAAAAGAACGTGGCCCCTACGCTTTTGAAATTGCTTCTATTTTAGAAAAACAAAAAAAGACTCAGGAAGCAAAACCCTATTTTGAAAAATCAGCTGAATTAGGGTTTAATGTTGCGGCTAGTAATCTTTATATCGGTTTGGGTGCATACAACTCTGCACTCTATGCGGAAGCTGAAACTTTTTTTAATAAAATTACTTCTTGTGGAATCCCAGAAATTGAACTCGTAGCTCAATACTATATTAGTTTATGTTACTTCAAAATGAATGCCAGTACTCGTGGTGTCCAAGAACTCATCGAAGCTAAAGATGTTTCCAAAAAAGTACTCAATTCAGATAGCAAAAACGTCAATGCTAAAAATATTTTTGATGCTTCTGAAAAAATGTTAGCACCCTTTTCTATTGGTCAGTGGTTTGGTAATGCCGCTCTCATGACCCAATACGATTCCAATATTCAGCAATTACCTGCAGGAAGCATTAACACCACCGCTACCGATAACGCTTCCACCATGAAAGCTAATTTTTTAGCTGGTATTGGCTACATGAGTGCACCGATCAATACCTTTCAGTTAGTCAGTGGATATCGTGCATCTTACAATAAAAACTTTAATAGCCTAACCAAGGGATTTGAGTATTTTACCAATAATGCTTCCATCAATTTAAATTACCGAGCATTAGCAAAAACTACCTATTCACTGAAGATCGATTCAAATTTAGTATTTCAAAATTCACTCATTGATCCAACGAATTCCAAAAGTGGTTATGAAAATCAAAAGTATAACTTTACCTTTGGTGGTGGTTTAGCCGCACGTCACCAGCTTGATCGTTATTGGAGAGCAGAAGCTGAATTAAATCTCCACAGACAACTTTACTATGCAGATAGTAATCAGAGCGGACAAAACAGCAATATCAATGTCTCTGTTCGTCGCACTGGAGGAGATTCCTACTTTAACCCTGGAATCAGTGCACTTTTTGAAAATAATAAAGCAAACGGCAATTTGAATTACTACAATGCATACGGTTTGGGATTGAGCAATTTCATGACCCTATCTTCAACACTCACGCTGAATGAAGGCATTGATTTTCTATTTACCAACTACACGAAAACTTTACCCTTACGCACGGATGCCAATTATAGTTTTAAGGTAGGAGTAATAAAAAACCTTCCATCAAAAATTTCATTGATGGCGGATTTAAATTATATCAAAAACTTCTCTTCAATCCAAGATTCTTACACCTACAACCGAATCCTTGCCAGTATTGGTGTAGGTTATAACTTTTAACTACTTACCTGAACTACCAAAACCACCGGCTCCACGATCAGTTGAAGAAAGAGTGGTCACTTCTTTTGTTTGAGGAGTTGCAATGGATTGAATCAATAATTGCGCAATTCGCTCACCTGCTTTGATCTCTTGATTTTCATGAGAAATATTCCAAAGAATTACGCCCACTTCACCCCGATATCCGGAATCAATCACCCCGCCCAAAGTTTTAATTCCTTTTTTTCCCATTGAAGAACGATCCCAAACTAATCCCACAAATCCAGGATCCAGTGCGATCGCGATTCCTGTTTTAAAAATTTTCCCCTCACCTGGTTTCAAAGTGTGCGTTTCAACAGAAGTAAGATCTAATCCGGCATCATGCTCATAAGCACGAGTAGGAACTTTAGCTTCAGGATGTAATTTTTGTATTTCTAATGTTTTCATATTTATTTTCCTTTTCTCTTAATGATTAAAATCATCATTACTAATGCCAATTTTAAATACACTTTGAAATGATTCGCCGTTTGCATTGGGCAAAATTACTTTACTCATGATTTTTTGATAATCTTGATTTTGAGGTGCCAGCGCAATTGCATGTTTTAAATTATTGATCGATGAAGCATGATCGCCTTGTTTCCAATTGGAATAAGCCATGAGAAACCAACCACGATCATTGTTGGGGTTTTCTTGGGTCATCTTCTCTGAAAGATCATGAGTTAAGCTCGGATCAAAGCCATGAGTAGAAATTGCAATTTGCGCATCCTGAAGCATTTCATCGTTTGGTTTCACTGCTTGCGCTTGAATGAGGGCTTTTTCAGCACGATCCCAAACTATTTTTTGATCTTCATCTTTAGGGGCGGTAAATCCTTGCATCAGGCTTGCTATGACATTTACTTTTTGAGCAGCAAACAATTTAGGATCTAAATCCAACATTCTCTGCGCAATTGCTTGCATCTGAGAAAAGTTGGGTTTTTCACTATTAAATACAGTCGAAAATTCGGAAAAAACTAAATCTGCGAGTTGAACCATATCCGTTATTTCATTCAGTGGTTTATCCTTAACCGCAATTCTGGTCACCGCAGCCCTTAACATGAATACTGATGAGCTACATTCATCACTAATCACATCACTTAAATTTTTATCTTTAGGCTTACACTTTTTTAAAAAATCTTCTTGGGCCGCTGTAAACCCCTTCACAAATTCGCCCTGACAATTTTCAGGCTGCACCGGCAAAAGCTGGTATGTGAGTTGATCAGTTTGTTGCTTTCCAGATAGGAAATCGATTTTTTGTAAGGCATCAAAATAATCCAAGCATTCTTTTGGAATATTTTGATCTTGTTCAAAAACAGAACGATAACCTACTCGAGATGCCTTTAAGTACTTTCCGAATCCTTGTTTTTCTGGAGAATCGGCATTCAGTTTTTGATCTAGTTCATTGTTTAACTTTACTTGTGAATCTGCTTTTTTCACTTCATAAATATGAATCATTTTTGGAATACACAAAATGAATCCAATGATGAGTAACGCAAAAATGATCCGTCTTTTGATCGTCATGGCTTGAGTATTTTATTGATTTCGCTCACCGCTAATTCTTTTTTCACCGTTACTTGTTCACCCGTAAGTAAATTTTTGAGAAGTACTTCTCCGCGAGCAAATTCATCATCCCCAAAAAGAACTGCAATTTTAGCTTCGTGTTTATTTGCCTGTTTTAATTGATTTCCAAATGATCCCACCGCAAGTGGAGTGATCACATGAAAACCTAATTTTCTTAACTCTTTCGCAAAACCTTGCGCCAAAGATCTAAATTCAACTTTCGGAAGGGTGATCATCACATCCGTTTCAGAGGGAAGCTTTGGCACTAATGCATGCACTTCTAGAAAATGCTGAAGAGAAACATCGCCCATTCCAAAACCAACACCGGATAAAGATTCTTTTCCAAAAATTCCCATTAAATTATCATAACGACCACCACCAAACATGGCGCGACGATTTTCAGGAGATTGATCGTAAATCTCAAACACGGTACCGGTATAATAATCAAGACCACGCATCACGGTTGGGTCAAAAACTATTTGAGAACCAATTTTCATTCCTGATTCGGAAAGAATTTTAAAGAGTTGAGATAAATGCTCTACTCCTTCACAAGGCATCGCAGCTAAAAGCGCATTCAGATCAGAAGCAAAAAACTTTTCCAACTCTGCCACTTGATTGGGTTGAACACCCGCTTCAGCAAGCCAGCCCTGAAATTTTGCGGCGTCTACCTTATCTTTGGCATCAATGGCTTTTACTACTTTGTGTGTTTGCTCAGGAGTTAATCCCAATTGTTTTGAGAAAAAGTGATCCATGATTTTACGGTGATTCACTCTCACCTGCATTTGATCAGCCCCACCAAATGCAGCCATGATTTCCACTGCAAGAGTGAGCACTTCCGCTTCAGCATCTAATTCATCCCCACCTAAAACATCAACATTGAGCTGCCAGTGTTCGCGCAATCTTCCACGTTGCGGACGCTCATATCTCCAAAGATTGGGAATGCTAAATAAACGAATCGGACGAGGCATTTCATGAATTTTTCCAGCAACCATCCGAGCCATGGTGGGTGTCATTTCTGGGCGCACGGCGATCTTTCGATCACCACGATCCATCATCCAATAAAGTTGTTGATTCACAATCTCTTCACCTGTTTTTGCAGCATAGAGATCAAAACTCTCTAACATTGGCCCGCCGTACTCAAGATATCCAAATGTACGAACCGTGTGAGAAAGCTTTCCGAACATCCAATTTCTAAATTGCATGTCTTTGGGATAAAAATCCCGGGTTCCCTTATAGGATTCAGTGCTTAAAATAGTGGGTGCGCTCATGAGTTTCATCTTGCCAAGAGCATCAATTATTTGGAACATAAAAGTAAGATGACGAACCGCACATACTACTTAAAATGGATGGTGATGGATCAATTTGATTTTAAAAAATTCACATTTGATCATGAGTCTCAGGCTCAGGCCTTTAAAGAGAAAATCTGGTCGGATCTCTCCTCTTATCAAGTTGTTTCATTCCAAACGGAAGCCACCCATCTCGCTCAAAAAAAGCTCTGTGTTTTTGATATGGATTCCACCCTCATCAACCAAGAAGTGATTGATGAAATTGCCCGATTATTTGGGTTTTATGATCAAGTGGCTAAAATCACCGAAGCAGCCATGCAGGGACGATTGGAATTCAATCAAGCACTCCGCGAACGCTGTAAATTATTTACCGGAATGCCTGAATCCAGACTTCAAGAAATCCTACCAAAATTATCTCTTTCCCGTGGAGCAAAAGAACTCATTCCATTCCTTCATTCTTTAGGCACAAAAACAGCAATTGTGAGTGGTGGTTTTGAATTTGTTTTAAAATACTTTCAACAACAACTGAAGATTGATCAAATTCATGCCCATCAATTGGAACTGGATTCCAACCAAAATTTTTTAGGTTCCGTAAAAGAACCCGTAATTGATGCTCAACAAAAACGCATTTTAGTTGCTGGCATGAAACAAGAATACGGATGCAATTTTGATCAAACGATCACCGTGGGTGATGGCGCCAATGACATTGAAATGATGAAAGAAGCTGGAATTTCAGTCTCTTTTTGTGGCAAACCCAAACTCATGGCTGCAGCGAATACTTTGATTTTAGATAGAAACCTGGGCTTATTGGAGAAATTTTTATGAATAAACGTAATGTCGCTTTAGATATTGTACTCACACTCTTAATGTGTGGTCTTTGGAATTTAGTCGTTCAATACGACCAAATTAAAACTTTGAATTTTATTTACAAAGAAGAGAAATACAACATCTGGAAACTCTCTCTTTTTTCAATCCTCACGTGTGGAATTTACTTTATCTATTTTGAATATCTAAAATCAGTGGATTTCGCCAAAGTGAGCAAACCCGCACATAGCGATGATTCAGATGCGGTGATCGCTGTGATTCTTTCCATCTTTGGAATGCACTGGATCTATGATGCAATTTTACAAACAAAGATCAATGAATACATTGAACAACAAGATGGCATTCACACTTCTAATTTGTTCTAATCGGAATTTTAAATAAAAAAAACCCCAAGTTCTTTTGGAACTCGGGGTTTTTTTTATCAGGCCTACTGCTAAGTTAAGACCCAATGGAGGAAACTTTTTCGAAACATTATTTTTTAATGTGTTTGTACTTGTTCATGAATTTTTCTACACGACCGGTAGTATCGATACGTTTATCGTTACCAGTATAGAATGGGTGAGATTTAGAAGAAATCTCCATTTTAAATAATGGATAATCTTTTCCGTCTTCAAATGTAATCGTATCTTTAGTTTGAATTGTTGAACGCGTTTTGAATGCGTAACCACTTTGCAAATCTTTAAAAATTACGTCACGGTAAACTGGGTGAATGCCTTCTCTCATGGGATATTTCCTTTATATTTTTCTAGTTAATTATTTTTTAGCGTGGCTTGGCATTTTGGTTTCAGTAAAAACCACGTGCTTGCGAACGATTGGATCGTATTTGCTCAACTGAATTTTATCAGTTTGTTTTTGCTTATTTTTAGTTGTGTAGTAACTATATCCTGTTTTTGCTGATGAAATCAGTCTCACTTTTTCGCGCATAATTTATTATCTCCATATTAAGGTTCTGCTTAAACACAGAACCCTACCTACTATTAAGTTTTAGGTTTCATGAGACAATAGGATAAAAATTAAGAAATTACAAGAATGAGAAAATAAGTTTGATATCTTCGTCATCAAAACGGAGCCCTGCGCCATAAAATGCAGATAAATTGCCATTCACTTTACGATAACCTTCTAAGCCACCAGAGAGGTAAAATATAGAAAAAGGCTGAAATAACAAATAGCTACGGGCATCTGCTTGAGCAGACCAAGCACCATCTACCGTTTGAGCCCTAAAATAGAGTTCATTTTTAAGCTCGATCATCTCTTGATTGTCTTCAGGGCCAAGGTTTACAGACAAGCTTGCAGCCCCGTCACCATGAAGAATTCCGACCGCAACATCGAAGCGGCGCGCAAAAATGGTCCCAATCATACCGGTAATGGCAAAACCACCTTTATTTACTTTGGTACTTTGAACGGTAGTCGAAATATTATTCACAATCGTAGTGACCGTTTCTTGAGAAACCGAACCTCTAGGATCAGATGCTAAACCAAGCAAATAATATCTTCCTGGACGTGGCCAAATCGCCACTTGGAACTCTCCACGAGTAGCACTGTATGCTGAAAGTTGATTGATGCCCAACTTCACAGCCAAGCGCATATCACTAGCTCTACCCAATAGTTTATTCACATTTAAAATCGCTTTTTTTAATTCTTCTGCATAAGTGGGATCATTGAGCAACATACCAACAGAACCTTGTCCTTGATTGATCCTGGTTAATTGATCGCGAAATTGCTCAATCGTATCTTCTAATTTAATTAAAGTTCTTTGCGCCGTTTGTGTGAGGCCACCTTGAGGAGAAAAAGCTTTAGAAGCATCTTCCAAAGTTTTACTCAATTGTTTGATTGTGCCGCGAATTTCTTCCGGGTTGATGGATTCTTTTAATGAAGACGTAATTCCCTTCACTTCACCCATCACACTGTTGAGTTGGGTCATCATCTCTTGCATATCAACAGATTTTTCACCAAGCTGAACTTGCTTGCCGTTTTTTGAAGCTGGAGTTGCTTTTGTTTCACTATTGGTTTGAGCAGAAGCACTTTCAATCCAAAACATTTTTCTGAGTAGGCTTGAGCTACTTTCCAATTGATGCGTACCAATATATTTCACCGGTTTTAACTCAAGAAATTTATCTCCAAGAAAACCCTCACCACGAACATAAGCTTTAGTTTGAGGAGTGGTTTCCACTGGAGCAGTGATACAAAGATTTACCTTCACCCCAGTTTCCACTAATCCGATATCTGAAATATAACCAATATCCATACCCAGTGATTTCACCGGTGTTTTTTTCTTGAGACCAGTAGCATCTTCAATCGTCACTTGGATTAAATCGCAAGGTTTCCACCAGTAAGGACGATTATTAATGTAAATGGATAATACTCCCATGAATAGAATTCCACCCAAGGTGAACATTCCCACTCTCCATTTAATTTTTTTGCTCGCATCGTTTGGGTTAACGCTCATTTTCTCTCCCTTAATGTAGTACAATGATTGATCCGCGTACGGGAAGAACCATGGTCCAAAGATAATCTAATAATAAAATTGTTAAACAAGTTGCAACTACGGTTGATCGAGTGGAAAGTCCAACCGCCATCGCTCCTCCTTTTGCACGAAATCCATAAAAGGATCCAAGCAATGTGAGTGCAATTCCGAAACTAGTTCCCTTCATAAAACAGTGAATCATATCTACAGCATCCACCCACAAACGAAACTCTTTCCAAAATACAGGAAAACTTAAATCTAATACTCCACATGCAATTCCACTTGCTGCAAGAGTTGCAATTCCACCAAATACAAAAGCCAGTAAAGGCATCATGATTGCGCCCGCTAATACGCGAGGCAAAACCAAATATTCATAGGGATTCACACCCATCACTTCGAGAGCATCAATTTGTTCTGATACTCGCATGCTCGCAATCTCTGCACCAATCGCAGCACCCGCTCGTCCCGTTACCATGATCGCTCCGATCACTGGTCCCATTTCTCTGAAGATGGAAACACCCACTGTTCCACCCACTAAAGCTTGTGCTCCAAAAAGTGCGAAGGATGTGTAGAGTTGATAACCGAGAACTGCACCCATAAAAACTGCGGCGACACTTAAAATTCCAAGACTACTCACACCAATGAATTCACATTGATTGATTAAAATTCCACGACGTTTCCAAATCTTCGGAAAAGATTGAATCGTACGCTGAGTAAAAATAGTTAGTTCACCTAACCAGATGATTGATTTAGAAAATGCCACGTATACTTATATTACTCAATCTTCCGTCGCCCCTGCAACCAGATAAGAACAGATGGGATTAAGAGTACGGCAACGGTTACGCAAGTCACTTCACCGATCATGGCAATCCGACCAAAACTGACAAAAGCTTGATTGCCAGCGATCATCAAAGAGCTCCATCCAATGGTGGTGGTCATACTTGCAAGCACCACTGCCCCGCCGGTATGAAAAACAGCTCTCACGATTGGAGAATCTCCCGCTTGATCCCTTACGTAGGCGACACCATTTTGACGACGCTGCTCTTCTTTTTCTTTTTCTTCTCGGTAGCGATGAAAAACATTTACTGAATAATCCACGCCAATCCCAAAGGTAATGGGAAGCGCAATAAAATTGAGAAAATTAATTTTAAGATCAAACCAATGTAGTCCCGCAACTAACCAAGCAACACCAATAAAAAGTGAAGAGAGAACTAGAACCGAAAGCTCAATACTTCTGAAAAGAAAAATAGTGAGTAGCACTACTGCCAAAGCCGAAGCCAAGGTAGCTACCGGTCCATCTTTTAAAACTGCAATGAGCATATCAGCCGATACCGGCAATCGCCCTGCTACCAGTGAATGAGGAGCAATGGCGTCCACTGCATCGCGAATACTTTTTACAAATCGAAGTAACGGCTCACCCTTACGAATTTCATCATTGAGAGGAGGTTCTACTAAAACTAGATTTCCCACACTTCCATCTTTTTCACGAAAGCGATCTAACAACTTAGTAGGAAGATCCTCAACCGTAAATGGCTTTAAAGTTTCGGTAGATAAAAAATCCTTCACTCTTACTTTATCCACTTCAGGCAAGGACCAAAAAATCTTAGGCGGAATTTGTTCTTGAATGGATTGAAGTGCCTTAATTTTTTCTGCTTGTTGAGGTGGAACAAAATCCTGAATCCTCATCACACTGCCAATCATTGATTTTGGGCCTTCTTTTGTTTTGAGTTCAAGTAATTGATGTGCAATTTTTTCAGCTTCTTCGGGATTTTTGGTCATCACCGCGATCGGAGAGCTATAGCGTTTTAAAATCAAATCTACATAACGTGAAAGATATCCGGAGCCCTCTTCCATTGAAGTTTTATCCCGTAACTTAGTGAGATCTGTTTCAATAATGTTTTTATCAATTTTGGTGATCGTAACAATAGATGCAATTGAAATCACGATTCCCAAAACTGCCATCGGTTTAGGAATTTTAATCAAAAGTTGCTTTAATCCATATGCCCAAAGCGATCTAGACTCTGCTCTTCGATCTGATCCGGTGACTGAAATAAACCGACTCAAGAGTGAGAGTACTGCTGGGAAAAAAGTATAGGCACAAAACCAACAAGAAATCATCCCCACAAAACCGATCACGCCAAACTGACTAAAACCTCTAAAACTGGTGAGCATTAAGGATCCATAAGAAATCGCTGCTGCAATGGCTGCTGCGAATGTTGGCAAAACAGTTTCACTCATAGCAATTTGAAGTGCGACTTCATGCTCTTGCCTTCTCGATCTGCGTTCTTCCAAATATCTAGCTAAAACCATGATTCCGAAATTAATTCCATTCCCCATGATGATTGATCCTAGAAATGCAGAATTTGCATTCAAATCACCCACTAGAAAATAAGAAATCCCTAAGGTGATGACCGTTCCAACTAACAAGCTAAAAATAAGAGCCATCGTGGCAAAAAAACTTCTGAAATAAAGAAGTAAAACCAAGGCAACCAAGAAACTCACTACGACTGTGGAAAGAACCAAATCTTTAAGTAGGGAAGCTTCTTCTTCAAGGATATCTTGAACATTACTAGAATACTTCACTTCCATATCGGGTGAATATTTTTTGGGATCAAGCTTTGTAACAATATCTGCCACGGCATTTTTAAGAGAGTGTGCCGTTCCTAAGCTTTGATCTGAAGCATAAACTAAAACCAAACGATTCAAACCATCCGGAGTTGCATAAATTCCACCAGGAAAATGAGAAAACTCATCTGATTTGGATGAATATTTTTTTTCTAACTCAGTAAAACTATAAGTGGGTTGATTGGGTTTATTCTCAATCACTAAATTCACAGGATTGTAGATGAATTTTTCATACTCAATCTTCTTTTTAATGAAGGTTTGAATTTCTTCTAAATCATCTTTGGTGATAAAAAGTGCTTTGCGTTTTTTGAAGAAATCAACTTCCTCTGTAATCTTATACTCTACGCCTGCATTCAATGAAGAAGGGATTTTTTCAAACTCTTGAGCAAGATCTTTCTGTAATTTTCCAGCCGCATCTGAATTTTTTGAAAAAATGAGAACCGCCAGATTATCAATGGAACGAAGTCGCTTGGTGACTTCTTTTAGGTCCAATACGCTTCTTGCTGTAGTGGGAAGCATTTCTTCTACATCTGGTTTTAAACTTCCATAGAGCTTAACGGTAAAAAAAATGGAGACAAAAAATAGAATTAAAAAAAAAGCACTCACAGGCAGTGCTTTACGATTCACAAAGGTAGCTAAATTTTTAAAAAACTGATTAATCTTCATTCACGATACACTCCGTGTAAAAAAGAATGATAAAAATGAAGACCAAAACACAAGGTTACAATGGAGTACAATAAACCTACGGAAAAAGTAATCAACACCGGATGCACGAATGGGAAAATGGATTGATGGAATAATCCAAATACAATGAAACAAAAGCTCATCAATGAAAAAACATTATCATCACTGACAAAAGAGGTAGCCTTGACCGCTTTTTTAAATTCATTTTTACGAGTTTTAAGAGCCAACTCATTCATCGTTTCTGCTTCTTGCAGTGCCTTTTCTTCCCAATTTTTTAGATCTCTTCTCCGAAGAACCTTCACATACCATTCTTCAGAAACAAATTTGATGGTCATGGAATCGATCCAATATCCAAAACGAGCTAAAAATGGAGAACCTGGAGTCTTTGCTTGTTCGTAGTGTTCACGCCATTCCACTTCCACCACGTCTACCTCTTTATTGGCGATGGATAAAAGTTTTCGACGCATCAAATGATAAACCACACCAGAGTGGACGGCCACAAAAGCAAAAAATAATACACCCACCACAATTAAAGGATGGGGATAGGTTTTAAAATCTTTAATCAAACGTAACGTTCCAGCAATCATCAATGCATTGAATGCAATTCCATCACCAATTGCATCTAACGCTCTACCCATTGCTGTACTTTGATTTTTTAAGCGCGCTAAAATTCCATCAACGCAATCCAAAACAGTTCTCAGCTCTAAACAAATCACCGCTAAAATATAGTTCTCTTCATAGATGAGATAAGCACCCAACACACCGATCATGGTGTGGAGTACGGTCACTACATTGGGTGTGAGAGCCGTGTTTTTTAAAATTTGTGCAACTGATTGAGCCAAACGATCTCTATAAAGTCGATTCAGTGGATCTTGCAGCTGTGTGCCGATGGCCTGCGTTACCATAAAGTACTATACTACTCAAAGTGGCTGTTTTATTAAAAGAAAAATGTGTTAAATTTTGCACATGTCGTCTAGTCATCAGCTCACCAAAGTTATCGCTTCTACTCAAAAACCGCATCATATTGAATTGAGCTTTGATGATGGGAAGTTACTAACGATCCCCTACATCGACCTTCGATTTGAATGCCCATGTGCAACATGCGTGGATGAAATGACCGGAAAACGAACTCTTCGCAAGGAATCTTTAAAGCCAGATGTGAAACCAATGAAAATTGAGCCCGTTGGTAGATATGGAATTCATATTCAATGGAGCGATGGACACAGAACTGGAATGTACCACTTCGACACCCTTTACAAACTAGGCGCAGGACCAAATTAAGTTAAACGGCGGTAAAAATCTTTCACCGCTGGATCAAGCTTGAATCCACTCGGAGAATATCCTTCTAAGGTTAGATCCTCTAAAGAACGAACACGCGAAAGGGCAACGTAACTTTGTCCGTGTTCCCAAACTCCACGTAAATCCACATGTGCCTTATCTAAAGTAGCCCCCTGAGCTTTATGAATCGTACAAGCCCAAGCAAGATTGAGTGGGAAATTTGTGGCTGTCGCTGCAGGCTCCCCTTCAGCATCGAGCACATTGAATGAAGTGGGTTTCAGATCAATCACTCTACCATTTAAAAGTTCTACTCTCACTTCTGAATCTTTTAATTTCGTAATGGTGCCTAAGGTTCCATTGACGTATTTTAATTCTGGATCATTTTGGCGAAACATCACTAGAGCGCCTTCTTTAAGAACGAGCATTTCTCCAATGGGCGCATTTCGCTTCAATTCATCCACTTTTTGCGCATTTCCAACATAGATCGTATTGTACTCTTTTACCGTACCCTTCAACGTATGTAAGCGTTCATGATTCAAACGATCCACCTGATTGCGACGAGAAAACAATCTCGTTCCATTAAATTCAAGAGGAACTTTTTTAATGCGCTCATCCAGCACTTCTTTAGCACGAGCAGTAAACTCACCCCATCTGAGTTCATTTAAGATTTCGTTCCAATAAGAATCATGAGATCGAACAATCTCTCTTAAGTTAACTGAATCAAATTCAGTTTTCTGCCAAGTTTCAGTAAGAAAACACCAAGGTTTTTCTGGTTCTCTCATTTCTTGGGAAAAAAGATCTTGAGAATAGGGATCTGGGTTCATGGAACGCATCGGTGTTTTAACAATCGGAGGAAGCTGCGCAAAATCACCGATCGCCACAATGCGGAGTCCGCCCCATGGTTCTGCCGGTCTTTTCCGTGCAATTCTCGCAATTCTTTCAGCTGCCATCCATTCCGCAGAACCGATCATTGAAATTTCATCGAGTAAAACAAGATCCGTTTTTTTTAGTCGTTTGATGATGCCTTGATGTTTTGTGGCACGAGCCACCACATTTTCAACACCACCATCCATGATTCCTAATCCGAAAAAACTATGAAAAGTTCTACCACCGAGTAAAATTGCAGCCGTTCCCGTTGAAGCTAAAACTGCGGTAGTTTTTGAGCCATCTAAACCTTCACGCAAATAATTTTGGATCACTGTAGATTTGCCTGTACCTGCTCCACCAGTGAGAAAAATATTTTGATCCGTATTTAGTTTCGCAATCGCTAACTGTTGATCGGCGGTCCATTTCAGGGTGCTAATGGGAACTACTTCCACTGGCGCGTGCATTCCAGATTTTCATCGCCATCACAAAACCAATGAAGGCTACTGGAACCATCACCGATGGCCAAGAAATCCAATTCATTTGATCTTTTGCGGCTTCCCCGTTTGGCAAATAAGCTCCATAAATAAGGGATTGAGCGGCAGCTCCGAGATAAACCATCCCATCGATGATTCCCACTGCTGTTCCCACGTTTTTCTTACCACCAAAATCCATACTCGCAGTTCCAGATAACATTCCGTGAACACCAATGATCGCCATCGCCATGAGCATCATGAGCCAGCCCAAATAAGGAGACTTAAGCATGAATACCATTGAGATCGAACCCACGAGCATGATTCCATAAAGAACCGCAGAAACAGGGCCACGACGTGATTGAAATACTTTATCAGAAATAGTTCCTGCAAATACTCCACCTAAAATTCCAGCACAACAAAGGAGTAATCCCCAGTTTTTTGCTACGAAATTTTCCATGATTCCCGTTTGTTTTGAAAAAATGATGTACTCATTCATGATTGCATGACGAAGAAATCCACTACAAAATTCGATCACGGAAATGATCACAATCACTTTGTGAGAAAACATTCTTTTTGCAATGTGAAGCGCACCAAGTTGTTCTCCTTCTTTAGAGTGACTTTCATCCGCTGTATCAAAATCCTTAAATCCTGCTTCTGAAGGAAGATTGCGAACAGTGGCATAAGAAATAATGAAAAATAACACTAGAATCAAAGTGGGGATAAAAAACACCCAAGGAAGAGAAAAGTTTTTAGTGATCATTGCGCCCCAATCGTACGCAAAGTAAAGACCAAGAGAGATCAAGATCCCAAAAATTCCGCCGAAAGTTCCGCGTTCACGCAAGTGAAACCATGCGGAATTCACTTTTACAATCGCCACTGCTCCAAAGCTTTGAAAATACATGTTTAATCCATATAAAATGGAAAATGATAAAACTAAATTTGAGGTATGCCCAAGATAAGTGAGGAGTCCCATTCCGAAGTTCGCCAGTGCTGAACCGGCTGCCGCGATGAGAATGGCTTTTCTACCACCCATTTTATCGGTCAGGGGCCCATTGATCACAAAGGCGAATCCATAAACAATCGTACCTACTCCGAAGATTGTTCCGAAATCCGCGTTGGTCATTAAATCACCAAAGGCATTTTTACTGACCGTGAGATTGTATCTCGCCATATAAAGGAAAGCGTAAGTGAGTCCGAGTGGAAGCCAGTTCCATAAACGACGACTTTGAAATGCCTTACTATGGCCAAGTTCAACTTTGGGTAATCGTGAAAGCACGAACCACACAGCAAACAATAAAATTAAGACTGGGAAAAACTGTTTTAAACTTTCAATAAACATAGACGCTCTCTCTCTGTTCTGATGCTAATGTTGTCTGTGGTGCACGCACGCTACCAAGGCTCGATTCAGTGTTCAATCGGTAAAAATATAAAGTTGAAAAAGATTCGATTTTTATGCGGTGCGACTTGTCGAAGAAATCCTTTTCAGCGAGGATAGGAACTCAAAATGACTCTCCCATTGTTCGTTACTCGCGGAAATAAGTATATTACCGGTGCTTTAATGTATAGCACCGCCTATGCACTCTATTATCTTACGAACCATTTTCCGGTAATCCAGCCCACTCTATTACCGATGAGTTGGGTTGACCAAAATACTCCGTTCTCCCCTTGGACCGTATTGATCTATGTCAGTGAGTATGTGTATTTTGCGTTTGTTTATATTTTACTCAAAGAAGAAGACAACATTAATCACTATCTTTACTCGTATTTTTTCGCGCAAATGGTTGCCTGTTTTGTATTCTTCTTTTATCCCGTTGCTTATCCGCGTGAACTTTTTCCCATCCCAACAGATTTACCAATGTGGTTACAAAATGTTTGGACTTGGCTCAGAAAAACCGATGCTCCTACCAATTGTTTGCCAAGCTTGCATGTTGCTTCCGTTTATCTTTCTTCATTTGCTTTCATCACCGATAAACAACCAAAATTGTTTTGGGGATTTTTTATCTGGGCAACTTTGATTACGATTTCCACCCTCACTACCAAACAACATTACCTGGTAGATATTGTTACCGGAATTACACTAGCGATCGTTTGCTATCGTTGGTTCCATCATAAACAAAAATACAAAAGAGCAATTGTTTCTAGCTCAGTTGAAACTTGTTAATTCTCATTTTTTTAAATTCTAGACCGCAAGCGCTTTAGCGATCTCTAGGAAATCATCTGAAAATTTCTGTCTTTTACCTGTTAATTTTTTGAAACTCACTACTTTTACATTTTCACCCTGAACGCCGATCATGCCTTCTTTTATACCCGAAAAAAGCGCATGTACGGAAACAGCACCCAACACTGAAGCAAGCATGCGATCATGCGCACTCGGACTACCACCCCGTTGAGTGTGTCCTAAAATGGCGATGTGAGATCCATATCCACGAGCCTCTAACATTTCTGCAAGATGAGTCACCCCACCGAATGAGCAGCCTTCTGCCACCACAATGATGTGACTTGTTTTTCCACGGCGAGCACCGCGATCAATGCTGGCGCAAATAGAATCAACTGTTTGTTTTTTTGGCGTGCGAGATTCAGGAACAATAATACTTTCTGCGCCTCCACCAATACCCGTATGTAGAGCGATCATTCCAGAATTTCTTCCCATCACTTCCACGAGAAAAATACGATCATGCGATGAAGCTGTATCCCGAATTTTATCGATGAGCTGAATCCCGGTGTTTACCGCCGTATCAAAACCAATCGTTTCATCGGTAAAAGGAATATCCATATCAATCGTGCCAGGAATTCCTACGACTGGAATTTTTCCTTCCAGCGAAAGTGCAAGAGCTCCACGAAAAGAACCATCTCCACCAATCACCACTAGCCCATCGATTTGATGTTTTTTTAAAATCGCGAGTGCTTTTTTACGAGTCGATTTCTCTAAAAATTCCGGACAACGAGAGGTACGAAGAATCGTTCCACCCCGTTGAATGATGTTGGCCACTGAAGAAGGAACCATGGGCTGAATCATCTCCTCGAGTAAGCCCGCGTATCCACGATGAATCCCAAACACTTGTGCACCATTGGCTAACCCTGTTCGCACGACTGCGCGAATGGCTGCATTCATTCCGGGTGCATCTCCACCACTCGTTAATACGGCGATTCTGCGCATTTTGGAATTTGTGAACGTTTTTTTATGAGAAAAAGCAGGTACTTTAAGCATGATTATTTATCCTATCTCATCTGGCATTCGGTGATCTGATCTGGGAGACAAGCTCACTTTAAATATTTTTGGGCCTGGTGGCAAGGTTGTTCGTTTGAACTGTTGAGAGAAAAAACGGCTAAAAAATAAATCAATCGCTTGATCGAGTTGAGCCATCATCTCTGGTTGCTTTTTAAACGCCACACTCGCGAGTGCATGAATCTTTTCTTTTGAAAATCCAGAGTGAAGAAAATGAAACAAAAAGAAATCGTGAAGATCGTAACTCCCGATCAAACTCTCCGTTTCCTGAGCAATCGTTCCATCATCTGCTGGTGGTAATAGTTCGGGTGAAATCGGCAGTGCAAGAATCTGCTTTAAGGTGTCCGACAACTTTTGTATGCCCTTAGCGTTATCCATCAACCATCCCAGCATTTTTTTTACGATGGTTTTTGGAATCCCAGAATTTACAGCATAATGGGCCATTTGATCGGCATTAAAGGTACACCAACCCAGCGCGAGTTCGGATAGATCACCCGTACCCACTACCAATCCCTGTTTTTCATTTGCGATGTTAAATAAAATTTGTGTGCGCTCGCGTGCTTGTGTGTTTTCATAAATCACACTGCGATCAGAACTTTCTTTACCCAGATCTTTTAAATGTTGGTCAACGGCGGCTTGAATCGAAATCTCGCGCACTTGATCTACTTTTGCAGAAGCCAACAACTCACCTGCTAATTTTAAGGTAAGTTCTGAAGTTCCCGGGCCAGGCATCGTGACTCCGATTAATTGTAAGCCCTTCACTCGATCTCTTACTTCTTTTGCAACAAAAAGAGCGAGGGTGGAATCTAACCCACCTGAAACTCCCACTACCAAACTTCCAGCATGGGATGAAATCGCACGTTTTAGGAGTCCTTGAACTTGAATTTCAAAAATATCTTTTAAATTTATATTTTCAGAAAAAGGAGCTGAAGACATCACTCTTTCAAGCTGCGTGATGGGCGTGCGATTCATGGGAAACATCTGAGTTTGATACTTGGAATAAGTTTCGGTTT
>CANBTI010000015.1 GCA_947372355.1 Bdellovibrionales bacterium
AATTTGATTCTTCTGCTTACGAGCGATGAAGGCATCCCGAATCCATTGTCTGGGTTCAGTTGCGATATCCTGACCGGCTTTCCGATCGTGATGAAGTTGCGTTTCCATGGAGCGAATAATACATAATTTTTATGTATTATTCAACCGTAATTAATCACTGTGATTAATTAGTGATTACAAATGTTAAGTATATGTAATCATGATTATTTTTGTGAACTTAATCAAATGTGATCAATAACGAAATCCCTTAAAGATATTTTTGGTTTTAACCAGGACAAGTATAACCGTGAATTCATATTACATGATTGAAGAGTCGATGAGAGATGTTTCTGAGCCGTATTCCCAGTCCACGAGAATGTGATGATTAAAGCTTGTAGTCTTGCGCGGGATTTTTTTACTTTAATGAACGTTGATTAAATTTATGATTGGTTCAAAATCCACTTCATTGTAGACAAGCCCGATCAAATCGAAAAGAAAAGTATTTTTCTGAAAGTACCCTCCAAAGCGCATAAGTTCCAACTGCGCTCATACCTGCGTTTAAATCTGCCCAATCGGTATTCTTTCGTTTTGTGATTTGATCTAAAGATCTACCATTTGCACTAACTTCTTCTAGAATATTTGCAAGAGCACCACCAGCCATGCCAATAACCGGTGATTTTTTCAAACAACGATTAATCATCACCATTAGAGGAATCGTCATATAAAAATTATCACCATTTTCCGTTAATTTATTATGAATTCCTGCAGCACGAAGTCCGCTTGTACCAAACCAAAGAACATAAGAACCTGAAAAATAGCCCATCTCTTTGAGACATTTATCTGTACCAGAAATCAACTTCTCTTTTGAAATTATTTCTTCCAGTGATCGTTGCATTTTTTTAAAATTTTTATTTTTTGCTAGTTCTAGATATTGACCACAAATTAATTTTTTTGCTCTTGGTTTATCGATTTCAACAACAGGTTTTACTTGTTGTTCCAAGTTTTTAGGAGGCTCTCTTGTATCTTCCAGTATCCTTGGTTGTACATGTTCAGAGTCAAAAGCATGCAAGGTACCATCCGATGACTCAATAAGATGAATGTTATAATCATCAGAAAGCTTCAAGATCGTACTATTTTTTCCCTGAATGAATTGAGTGTTGTTAATTTGATAATAATGACCTTGATTAACTCCCAAAACTTTTCGAAGAGCCCCAATAAAATCGCACTCAGTTGCCACTGAGGAAGAAATATTTAAGAGTGATAGGAGTACGAAAAGTGAGCTCATTACATTGACATATCGGCAATTTTTTACCTCGTCTTAATTCTATTTTGGAAGCGTCAAACTCATGACCAATATTCCAATGATTAGCGATCAAATCATGCTTCTAATTTTTTTGTAAATCCTCACGAAATTAAATTGATGATCCTAATTTCGAAATAAATCGACGCATTTTTGACGTCTTCTTTGGTAGCCCAAACTTCTTCTTACACAAAGTAAAGGGAAGCTGATCAAGATTTCACATGTTTTTACCGATAAGAATCAAAGTGATACCGTTCAAAGTACACCAGTATCTAAGCCTTTTTCTAGTCATCGTTCATGTGTGCACTTTTGCGCGCGCGGAGCAACCATCCCCCAACCAATCTTTGTCTGATCAATACTGGAAAGAAATTCAAGCGGCGAAACTCCACGTCGCCAATCCGGAAGCAATCTCGGGTTTTGATCGCTGGAGACTCGTCTACACGATTCCGTCGAAAGATGTTTCAGAACAAATCGGACGAGTCCTCTTCGTTGAAAAATCTCAATCCTCGGTGGTAAGTTCTTACGCTAATAAGATCACTCAAAATAACCTTGGATTTAAAAATGATTTAAAGACTGGCTTAGGCCTTAACTTAGTTGAAATAGGCATGAGACGCCGATGTAAGGATTTCGTTTCACCCGCTGAATTGGAAAAATGCAAAGAAGCAGCTTCGCAACTGATTAAGATTCTCGACATCAAAAATGCAGGAGATGGTTTTAGCGGCTTACCATTTTTTTCTCGCGTACAAGAAAGATTCTCCCAACCGGCGTTTCAAGAACAAACTTTGGCTTTCAATGCCGAGATTCAAAAACTCATCGATCAGTTTACCCAGAATCCTAAATTTCATCTCACCGAAGACGTGTACACTGTGGCGCTGAAAGCATGCAAAGGGGACTCTCGCAAAGCAGTCGAGATGCTTGGCATCTTAACGAGTCGGGATGTCTTGGTCACTCGATACTTGAAACATCTCACGGCCGATAATAAAGAATTCATCAACGCATTCGGAAATCTCTCTCTTCGCATTCGCCTCGTAGCCGATTTGGATAGAAAAGCCAGAAACTCAATTGATGACGTTTTCAGTTTTACCAATAAATTTTCAACGCAGACCGAAAAGAATTACTACTACTGGAGTGCCGCCCTCGCCAGCCAGGAGTTGAAAGATCTCGGCTATTCGGATCAACTCATTAGCAAGCTTGCAGCTGAGCTTCCTCGTCAATACAAGGCATATCGTTATTTGGAATTTAAGGGCCCACTTCAAAGTAAGGAATGGCTCAAGGAATTTAAACGGGATGCCGTTAGTACGATGAACATTTCGGCCCATGGAGCTGAAGTCGGCACCAAAAGCGCAAGCACACCAGCAGTCTCTGACGACAAACGTTTCGAGTCCTTCATCTCCGCTCTCAAAGAAAAGAAAAATACCGAGAGCCTCTCCAAGATCCGTGCTCTCAGAACAATGACGGCGGCAAAAGGAACCACTACCCCATTCATTCAGATCCTGTATTACGACATGGCTCATTCCAAAATTGGTCTCTCGCACATGAAGATGGTGGTCGATGGCAAAGTGTACGAAATTCACCGATCCACAAACTCCGATGGAGGCTACCTTCGCGATCGTGAGCTCGTTCAGGGGCTCACGGATTCAAAAGTCGGTGTGCTCCCTACTGGTATTTTGGAACTTCCAGCAACCGAAGAGCAAAAAGCAAAGATGATTCAATTCCTGCAATCGGAATCAACAGCCGACATGCAGTATTCATACTTTAATAAACTACTGAATCGAGATGCCTACAACTGCGGGGGCATCATGTACGATGCTCTGAAAGAAGGCGGATACGCTTTACCTGAGCTCCCTCGAAGTAAGACGCTGGCTTCCCAAGTATTTAACGAAATCACAAAACGCCTTCCTGAGGGTCGGGTGATTGGAAACACCACTGAAACCGCAAAAAGTCTGCTCCACGCAAACTTTAGCAAGACTACAATCACTGGTTTTAATCCAGCAGTGAACCGTGAATTCAGCCCTCTTGTTGGTCATGATTTATTACAAGCGGAGCAAGGATTCAGCGACACTACCCCATTATTTTCAAATCCTAGAAAAGTATTTGGAAAATTTTCCAAGAGTTTTTCGAACACCGGAAATCTTGCAGAAGAGTATTTACCCAAAAATGGCAAGACGATGAAACTCATCACCCTCATTGTGCCGCAGGAAGAATTTGAAATGACCTTACTTTCAAAAAATGCAAGTGAGTTCAGTAAAAACATTTTGTTTGTGAATAAAGACAAAAAAAACAAGTGCGTTTCTTCATTCATCCCGATGAAGTTGGACAATACAACGAATGGATCAAAAAATTTCCGAAAGACGAAACCCAGTGGCTTGCCACTCCCAGCTCGTCTGCTCGCAGTTTATATGTCGTCGACAGCGAGAAGAAGATGAAGCCCTTCATCGTTAAAACCTCATTGACTGAAAAAATGGGTGGAGCGAGCCGGGTGATAACGGCGGAACAAACCGAGCGGGCAATTGTGATCAACGATGTTGTGGATCAAGTTTATCAAGATTCCAATGGCAAACTGCCTCTCTCTGGAAAAACCTGGCAGTTCTTTAAAGAACCAGCGTCAGCACTGCCTAAAAACGGTGGTGGCATGATCTTACGCGAATTTAAAGACGCAGTTCAAAACGATATCGTATTACCCTGGTATTCACTCATTTCTGAACGACCAGCATCTGAACATTGGATCGACGAACTTTATCGTTACTCGGGACACAAGAACATGAAAGAGTTTATCTGGAATGATCTCGCTAAACCAGTGATGGAAATGCATTCAGAGCTCGCCCTCAAAAACGGAATCACCACCGAACTTCACCAACAAAACTTGATGATTGTGATAGATAAAGACACTAAAAAAGTAAAAGGCCTCATGCTCCGAGACATGGATGGGAACTGGGTAGATCACTCTCTCCGAGTGAATTACCTCCATAAGGCATCAACCGGAACTGGCTCACTCTATGAAGACGCAAAAACTCTGAACTACGTTTGGGCTCAGGATAACCAATTCAACAGTTACGCTGAAATCATCCGGGAAAGAAGTTTTGGAAATATATTCAAATACGCAATGCCGATCGACGATGTTCAGTGGATCCAAAAAAAATCGGATCAGTTTTATGTAGAGGAGTTCAACAAGACTTTTCCAAAATACAAGGTCGAGGATGTTACCAAGCTCAAGGAACGTTGGCAGCAAATCCATGCCGACTTCACCACCGATGCAGAGAGTTTAGTTTACAATCAGATCAAGGCTGAAAAATATAAGCCAATAAGTGTCATGGGTAAGACCTTACAAAATTATCGAGATGAGATGGTCACTAGAAAGCTTTCCGGTGCGTTATCCAATCCTGCCGACTGCCTCAGTGTTTTCCTAAAACAGATTTTTAAATAAAAATCCGAACTTCAAAATAATTTCCCATTCTTTCAGTTCATAAAAAAATGATTATTTCTGAACCATGTTTCGAAATTCTTTATTTAACCGCGCAAAACTGAATCTCAAAAGTCTTGCGCGGAAATTTTTTACATTAACAAACACCAATTGAATGAAACTTAGTCTATTTGAGACATGCCACCGCAAACTAAGATCTTATTTCTAGCTCCATAAGACCAATCTGAGATGATTGCAACTTGTTTGCCTTTGATAAAAAGAGTTTCTCCTGATTCACAATCCAATGTTATCGAGTCAGAACTCAATCGTTATTTCTTAACTTTAAAAACCTAATCACACTCATTCAATTGTGAAACTACATTACTTAGGATCAGAGTACAGTTGTACACCTTACTCGTGACTCGATAAATTTAACTTCGTGTATTTACACTTTTGAACAACCATCGGGTAAATAATGAACAGGATATTCCAAAGGAGTATCCTGTTCATTAAAGCTTTGATTTTATATTTTGTTGAGTTGAATTAAAATCAGGGATTGTTATAGCAAGAAAACCTCAAATAAGAACCGCCGTCACTTCCTTGCACAGCGATTACTGCTTTGAACTTATTTTTCTGATAAAAATCTTTTTCAAGTAAAATTTTACTAATAACCAGATCGTTATTCCATTTATCGGTCATTTTAAGCTCACCCATCACAGAAATAAAATTCGCATAGGTTGCACTTGGACGGTAAGCAACTTGCTCAAGTATTTTAGATGTAAAATACACATTTCCAACTTTTTCTTTATAAACAAAGTCTTTAATAGAGGTTGGTGAAGTAATGGTTGCTGTAAAAACAACTGCATCTTGTGTGTATGAGTTAGTACAATAAATAGTATTCGCACTTGCAGAAAGCGAACTTAATAAAGTTAATCCAATAATAAAAATTTTCATAATTCTCTCACTTTATTTTTTAATAATTAAAAAATTTGTTTGCGGTTTCATATCAACGTCAACCAGTTGCGTCAAGTGATTTATATCGATTTTCAAATACCATTTTAACTTAATATCTTTTCGATTATTCCTTAGTCCAATGTTATCGATTCAATACTCAATCGTTATTTTTTAACTTTAAGACCTAATCTCACTCATTCACTGGTTACTTAATTTCTGCACCAGAAAATTTCACACTTTCACCAGGATACCTGCTTCCGCTCGGAGACATTGAAAAACTGGCGATGTCTAAATCAAGCTTGTATGACTCACCTTTAAATAGCTTCTCAGAAAGCACTGTAAATTTATCGAATAATTTTGGATCTGTTCTTTTTAAGCGAACGTAAAAGAAGGACCTTTCAGGACCAGTACTTGCGTGAAGTTTAAATTCCGTATCGTTTAAAGTATGCGAAACATCCATCACACTTACATTTTCGAGCTTTGCCGCAGATGCCGAGCTTGCAAACCACAAGGCAATTATGAATAATTTTTTCATTTTTTTCCTTCTAAAAAATCTATCGTTTTTACGGAAAAATCTCGCATTTTCGTGCCGACAGTTGGAGTTTCACACGATTTTTTTAGGGCTTTTTTACTTGTTTCGGCCTTAGCAACAGCAGGCTTTAATCCTCTATGGATAGCAGGGGGTCCAAAGATATCACCCAATTTAGTTACTTCGATAAATTTGGGATTCGCTCGCATATCATTAAATTGATTCGTATAGGGATAGATAAAGTCAGGATAGTTAAAATCTGCAATTCCATTATCATATGCGATTACTTTATAATTATGCCTGAGCGCACCATAGATGCTTGCATATACACACGCGCCTCCGTTGGCACCAGTAATAATGAGAGTATGAATTCCCCTACCTTTTAAAAATTTATCTAGTTGAGATGACGAGCTATTTCCATCGTCGAACATTCCCTCTGTATCTTTTATGAATACTGACGTATGAACATAGCCTTTTGTCGCATTCTTTAGTCTAGTGTCGATTAACCCGAAATTGTCAAAAGCGATCAAGATGATAGAAGCATCTGCCTTCTTAGCGGCTTGAATTGCCGAAAGTTGGGTCGCAATAATTTGTTTAACTTTTTTTTGATTTTCAGGCTTTTCTTGGTTGCCATCACGGGTTACAAACTCCGGTTGCATATCTATAATCACTAACGCAGGTTTATTGGATTGAGCAAAACTTGTCGTCTGAATTAACGATAGGAACAGAAAGAAAAATCTCAAAAATAGATAAAACGAGGAAAACTTCTTCATTCCCCTAGCGTTTCGGCATTGCGGGATGAATTCTAAAGTTTTTGCGCCTCCTTTTTCTGCATTTTGCCTGACTGGATTTTGACGAAAATATCGAGTGTGAGCTGTTATTTTGAGCACCGTATCTTCCCCCTTTGTCTAACCACTTGAAGTAGTTATTAAACAAATGATTCATTTCCGAACCGTTTATCGAAATTCTTTGTTAATCCGCGCAAAACTGAATTTCAAAAATCTCGCGCATCATCTTTTCTGATTGGATAAATTTATTCTATTTAAAATCGAAGTAGGAAAAAAATTATCCAATTTTACTTTTCAATTAATTAAACTATTTTAATTTAGTGTTTTAAGCATACAGTGCTTATGAACAACGATTATTTTCCTAATCAGGTTTCAAAGTCCACTATTTTACTAAGTTTTAATTGAACATTTCCCACTCTTTCATTAACTACAAATTTTTCGAATTAATGCATGTGTAGCTTTAAGCACTTAAGATTTGAAATTTCATTTACAGAATGAGGATCGCTGGTGTCAGCCCACCCGTCGTCTGAAGTTCCAAGATAAGCCAATACTTTAGATTTATTTTTTAAGGGTGTTTTTGTATAAAACGCTCGACGATATCCAAATTTATTGCATCTATATAATGATAAATCGTTTTTAAAGAAAATTGGCGACTCTTCTACCCCATTTGTTTCGAAATGATCGACCTTAAATCCACCATCTGAGTCATCTTTCCCTAACATACACTCTCTAGTTTCATAGGTTGAGTTAGTGTAAAGATTCCGAACTTCACAGAGTTCAATCATATTTTTTGCCACATTAAAGTTTCTGTGTATTGAAGCTTCAGCAGTAGCAGAAATAGCCCCTATAGCCAATAACGCGATCATTAAATTTTTCATAATATCTCCGTAATCAATTTAATTAATAATGATCTAATCATTTTCTAATTCATCTGAATTTGCCTAAGCAAAAGTTGAAAATGATCCCAACGTTAAAAATTATATAATTATATTCTTAATACTGATTCCTCGAGCTTTTTGCTCAGTTATTTAACTTCTTTCAAGTTACATACAACAGTTATATTTTCACCATTAAGCTCAACTTGTGAGCGAACATTAATTTCAGAATCACCTAAAGAGTATTCCGTATATTCAGATCCACCTTTTGCCGATCGCACTATTCCAATCGTTTTCATATCTTCAGAGATTGCGGCCTGAGACTTTTGAAAACCATCGCTATGAGTACGAGATATAACACCCAAATCATTGGGTGTTTGTTTTGAGTTAAATTTAAACTTTTCACCATTGATCGTAATCGAAGAACCAGTAACTTTTAGGCTTAAGTTGTAATTTTCAGTTGTAGTTGGAGAAACGTCACTAGTCGTAACACAAATTCCAGCGAATTTTCCTTTATACAGTGTGCTTGCATATGTTGATGTCGATGCTACAGTAAGTGCGATTGCGATAAATAGTTTCATAAATACTCCATTGCCCTGTGGGCGTTTGTTGTTTGATGGGTAACCCATCGTTTAATAATCGATTAGTTAACTAATCGTGTTTCGAAATTTTTTGTAAATTTAGTGGCTAGATATCTAAGAGCAGCAGAACTCCAGCTGCAGCTGCTTCATTTTCGGAGCAATTTCCTTCCACACTGCCAACGACTTTTCCCATTTGAATTGTCGAGCGGATGATACCATTCTCTACACTGCCAATGAGTTGCCCCATTCGGATCGGAGTATTGTCATTAGTGGGAGCCGAGCGAATCATGCCGTTTTCTACACTGCCAACGAGTTGCCCCATTCGGATCGGAGTATTGTCATTAGTGGGAGCCAAGCGAATCATGCCATCTTCCACACTACCAACAAGTTTTCTCATTCTGATCGGGGTATAATCATTGGAGGGAGTCAAATGGATAAGGCCATCTTCGACGCTACCAACGATTTGTCCCATTTGAACTGAGTCATCAAAATTTGCAACTCTGATTAGGCATTCGCCAGCATGTGCTGTTGAGATAAGAAATGTGCATGTAAACAATAAAATCTTCATCCAATTCTCCTTAGCATCAATGAAGATGCTCATTTATCTAATGATTCATTTCTAAACCGTGCAAAACCAAATTTCAGAAGTTTAGTATGTGAAATATTTCAAACTTATTTGGCCTTAAACACTTTGAGTTTTTCTCCGTTAACAAAAGTGAGAATCCCCGAAAAAGGAGAGTCCATTTCAAAAGTCTTAGGAGCATAACCAAGATTTTGACCTGTACGTACTACTAAATCTTTTTCTTTTTCACAAATCATTAAGCCATCTGCTTTGACGTTACAATTAGCACCTCTGGTTTTAGTTATTGTCGAACCATCTTTAGTCTCTGCATCGACTAACAAGTACGCATTAAATTCTTGTGAATAGCTTGGAATGATATTTAGTTCTAGATTCATTTCTTTCGCGACGAAAGTTTCAGCAAAAGCAGACGTTGAAACAACTAGTGTAATTGCGATGATCATTGTTTTCATAAATTCTCCGTTTGTTATTCTAATGATTCATTTCTGAACCGTTTATCGAAATTCTTTGTTAATCCGCGCAAAACTGAATTTCAAAAGTTTTGCTCGGAAATTTGTCACTTAAAATAGTACCGATTGAATCGATGATCAGTGGTATAGAGTGAGCCCTTCTCATCAGATAATTGAATTAACGTTCAGTTTTTTCATTAAGGACATTTCGTTGGAATGAATTTCACTTCCCAGCTGATGACTTTATTTTTCTCGACATATACATCCAGTACTTTAGTGCGGCATACCTTAAATGAGTTCCCAGCAAATTCAATTTCTCCATTGTTGATTTCTTTAAGTTCAATTTCGAAATTACCAATTTGACTATAAACAAATCCATCGATTCTTGTGCACAAATCATTTAAGTCCTCACTATCGTAGGCATCTGCATAATCGTGAAAACCAAAGCGAAGACTTCGTCCATTATTTGTAACTATTGGAAGGTCTCCATGTACGATCATATTGCCAGGATGACGTTTGAATGGAGTGCATCTAAGCTCAGCCTCTGCAATTACCTTTACACTGTTCTTATCAATCCTAACAACCTCGGCTTGAACGAATGAACTCATCATCAATCCTGTAAGCGTACAAATTAAGGCAATCATTTTTTTCATAAATTCTCCGTTATTTTATCTAATGATTCATTTCTGAACCGTGTTTCGAAATTCTTAGTTAATCCACGCAAAACTGAATTTCAAAATTCTGCGCTTATTTAATAAATATTATGGTTCATTTCAAGCGAGCAATCGTTGCTCGGAAAATCAATTTAGATTTTGGCACAAATCTTAGCCACACCCAAACCATCCTCATCGATAGATAAGTCATATTTTTTTGAATCAAGTAGAAAACAAGTAGAAACTTTTTTCTCATCATCAATGGATTTAACATTGGCGCATAATACTGCTCTAACTTCAGGGCTAGTAACATTAGCCATATCCTTTAAGCATTTAAATGCCGCTCCAGTGTCCTGAGCAAACACGGTTTTACTTACTAATAGCAAACTTAAAACAATTACATTTTTCATAAATTTTCCTTTGTTAGTGAATTAAACTAATCAAACTTTCATATTATTGGGGCAATACTTCTTCCAGAAGATCAGCAATTTCTAAAACATCGGAGTTTGATTTTGTATAGATTTTGATGGATTTAAGACCTTCTTCATCTAAAACGTCAGCTTGAGCGAATTGATGAATTGGATTTAATTTATCAAACCACATTGGTACAGTGCCAACAGCCGCTCCTGTTCCGTAGACCATCACACCTGCTGCAATAGAATCACTGGCAACTCCTGTTGCGAAAACCATTCCAAGGCCGTACACTGCCCCAACATAGCCACCAACTAATCCAAAGACAACTACACCACCGGTTTTCCAACGCGCTTCGATCAGTTCGTCATGCTTAATTTCATTAAGTTCTGATTGGGAGTAGCCTGAAGCTCTTCCAATTCTTTCACATATTTCTGGGATTTTTTTATTGTCACAAAATCTGAAGCTGATTTTCCCATTAGTTTTAAAAGAAGTTTTGATCGAATACCTTGAACCTTTGATGTCTTTCGTAGAGGCGTTGGCGCTAGGTACTGTCAACAAGTGGGCAAGGGCTAAAAATGCGCTTAGAAATTTCATAAATTCTCCGTTAGTTTGTTTAATGATTCATTTCTGAACCGTGTTTCGAAATTCTTTTTTAATCCGAGCAAAACTGAATTTCAGAAGTTTTGCGTGGAATATTTAATTTGTTAAAGTGAGCTAGAAATCATCTGGTGAATGTCACCTTGGTTTTTATGAGAAATTTTATATTCAATTATTGCTCTCTTGATTCCATTGAATATATATGGATTATTCGCTTGATCGCGAATTGTTGTGTACTCACTGATTAAGCATTCTCTTTCCACAACGTTTAATATTTTTTGTTCAATTTGATCTTTAGTTAAAGTCGCATTTCCCGCTTCCAATGCCAATGTCGTTGCATCATATGCACATGATTCAAGTGATTGTGATTCTGCAAAAGCAGATGTAGAGCCTAATAACAGCAGTGTGATTATAAATAGTTTCATAAATTCTCCGTTTAATTTAAATGATTCATTTTTTGAACCATGTTTCGAAATTCTTAGTTAATCCACACAAAACTGAATTTCTGAAGTTTTGCACGGAATTCTTTTACTTTATCGATTACTTATTAGGAGATGATCAATAACATTAAAACATTTAGGGGATACTTGTTGATTTACTAGGCTCATATCTTGGAGCATCTAAATTATTGCAAAGAATACCTTTAGGAAGTGATTCATCTACATATACATTTTGGCCTAAATTATTATCGTAACCTAACTTAATCATCTTATTCGTAAATGGAAGTATGGTATGAATGGTGGTTACTTTAAATCCATCATTCCAAATTCTCTCAGCCCGCAATATCCCAACATCAAAAGCACCAGATTTAGAATCTTCACAGTAAAACTCAAGATCGGCTACTTCCATTTTCGTACTACCTGTTTGAGAGTAAAAAACCTGATCAAATTTAAGAAGATCGTATCCAGCGCCGTCACTGGCAAGTACTTTTGTTTCGGAGCCAGTCGATACCACTGTTTTACAAGTTGAGTATTGCGTATCTTTTTTTGCCTTATATTCAATCCAGTTGCCGGCGTATTGAAATCGCAATGAATAACCGCTCTCACTGTCATAACAACTTATTATATTAGCATTCGGATCATAAGCATGCGCAAAGGTAGCGGCGCCCATATCAAACATTAATCCAATGACTAATAATTCTGCGATTTTAATTTTTAATTTTTTACTGTTTTTTAGTTTCATCATGAAATGAACTATACACAACGATTGTGTATTAATAAACTATATTTAAACACAGTGATTAAATAGTGATTACAGATGTAATACTTCTGAATTCAAGTAGTCGGCTTATTCGCTACAAACACCAAGCCCTGAGCATTTACTCTTAGATCTAAATTCAGAACTTTCAGATCTTCAGAATCAAACAATATTCCTTGGCTGGAAAAATATTGAATCACCCACTTTTGAATGCGTTCAAAAACTTGAGTTTCATTGAGTGCCTCTGTTTTAATTTCCGAAAGCAATTCAATTGAAAACTTCAAATAATCAATCAACTGATTTCCTGCAATTTGAATTTCTGCACCTTTTAACAATCCATAATGCGTAGGCGCTACCTGCAACAGATCTTGATTCAAAATCCATTCCACCGTTTCTATTGCTGCCGGCCCATCAAAATCAGTGGGGCTGGTGGAAGGAATCGCCACAATTCCATGTTTTTCATTCAACACTGGATAAGAAACTCCAAAGGAATCTCCAGAAAATAAAGTTTTGGTCGTGGGTTCAATCACACAAAGATGATGATTAGCGTGTCCACGAACATGTTTCGTGAGTAATTGAACTCCGGTTTGAACCCAGTCTACCTTGGCGCCATCTTCTAAGATGACGACTCGATCCGCTGGGCAGGGCAAAATGGTTCCATACATTTTTTGCATGAAGGATTCACCATAGACTTGTGTCGCACTCGCAATTAATTTTGATGGATCAATGGCATGACGAGCAGCTCTGGGATGCGCATAAAGTTTAGCATTCGGAAATTCTTGTAAAAACAATCCCGCCCCACCCGCATGATCCAAATGTACATGGGTGATGATGAGACCATCGATTTGATCCGGAGTGAGACCCTCATGAAGTGCCGCTTCTTTTAAATAGGGAATCGCATAGTTGGTATTGCACTCAACAAACATCCCTCTCAAGCCCTGGGGGCCTGCTTTAATCATCAAATAACTGGCTGCAAACTCTTTTTCTACGTAATTGCAATCCACTGCAATAATCTTCATACTCAAATGATATCATGAAGCTAAAGTTTCTCACTTGGAATATCAGTTTTGCATACGGACCAGGCTCCGACGGAATTAAGAAAGAAGGACTGCCTTCTTACCAACAACTTCCTGCGTCTCATTTTGAATCCGGACTTAAATCCATCAGCCAACTCATCAAAGATTTAAATGTCGATGTGGCTTTTTTACAAGAAGTGGATTTTGACTCTAGGCGCTCTCATCATGTGAACCAACTTGATTGGATCGCACGCACCTCTAGCCTTAATTATCGTTTACCCATCGTTTCTTGGGATCGGGAATACGTTCCCTACCCAGGGTTGAATCCTCTGCATCAATTCGGAAAAGTAGTTTCAGGGGGTGGCGTGATTTCTCGTTTTCCACTCACAACGATAAAAAATAACCTATTACCAAAACCACGAGAAAATTCATTTTTATATAATTTTTTCTACCTTCATCGTTATTTGCAGATTTTTAAAGTGGTACTCCCTACCACTGAAATCAATTGTGCAAATTTGCATTTAGAAGCTTTTTCACAGGATAATCGTGAACTCCACATCGTGCGTTTGCAAGATCGGTTGGTGGATTATGATTTGTCAATTTCGGGTGGAGATTTTAATGGTGGAATCGAGCTCTCTCCTGAAAGAATGAAAAAATGGGAATTGAACATGACTCCCCTTCCTTCATTTCCACAGGAGAATCAAATTCTCGACGGATGGATCACCAAAAAAGATCAAATTAAGATAGAAAGAATTACGACCTTAGATACGGGTACGATCTCAGATCACTTACCTGTACTAATTGAAATAGATTTAAAAGATTGATCTAATTCTGAAAAAGTAATCTTAGTTAAATTTTTCATTAAATCACAAGTCGTTTTTAAAATCTGATTTACCGATTCAACATCTTGCTTTTGATTATTTTCTTCCGCATTTGCGTGAAGATAGGAGTAATAATCTAAGGCACCCATTCCTTCAGGCAAATTCATCACTGGATCTTTGAGATCCCGATCCCAAAGTTGATGCAAAGGAACACCAATCTCATGAGCGTGCTTACGTGATAATTGCACTACTTCTGCAACCATGGCTGCATTGATTTCTGGAAACTGTGGCGCAGCTTCTAGCTCAAAGCACGGCACCAAAGTAGAGAGTTTTCCCTCATGAACCGATTCATTCACTAAGCCTTCATAAGCATAATGATAATTGGCGATCACCTGGGTAGAACGAGCAACAAACTTACGAAACAAATCCTTCCAAGGAAGCATTTTAAAATAAGGAACCTGCATCACGTGAAAAGGTTGATGAAGATCTTGAATGAAATGCAATTCCCAAAGAAGTGTGCGTAATCCCCAAAAAATATTTTTCTCCTCAAAGAATTTTTTAGAAATAGAATGTAGTTTTAAAATTCTTTCTGGAGATTGACCAATTCCGTGAAAAGGAATTTGAAGAGTTCTGAGTGGACTACTCCATTCAATGCCTTGAAAAAACATATGTCTAAAACCTTGAGAAGTAGGCCCAGTTTTTCCACCCATCCAAGCCCGATCATTTTTAGGATCCGTGGAATCAGGTAAATCTTGATCCATTCCAAAATCAGGTTCATCTATGGATTCCCCTTGAATGAAATCTGCTGCCGAAACTTTTCCCACTTTTTGTAGTGGAATTTTTTCCGCGTTCACTTCTAATTCTTTAACCAAAGTTTCTAAGGTTTTCTTTTGATCTTCCTCAGAAGGAATTACTACCATCATCTTTAAATAATCACGCGAGCTTGCAGCCTTGGTATCCATCAATTGCGACATGATCGCTTGATGATGATCCCAAGCTTGAGCCGAGTTCAAACCAATTAAAAATGAGACCAGAAATAAAACCATTAAGGGAAAAGACCACGAAGGAGCATTGCTTTACTCAAGCGCTCTACTGAAGTGATCAATGCCGCAGATTTCATTCCACAGTTGTATCGTTCAGCATTGGCAGCAACACGGTTGAACGCATTCAACATGATTTCAGCCAATTTCGCATTCACTTCGTTTTCGTTCCAGAAAAACTGTTGTAAGCCTTGAACCCATTCAAAGTAAGAAACGATCACCCCACCGGCATTGGCTAAAATATCAGGGATGATGTAACAACCATTTTGTTCTAAATAAGTTTGAGCTTCAGAAGTGATGGGTCCGTTTGCACCTTCTGAAATGATTTTTGCTTTTACATTTTTCATGTTTGCATTCGTAATCACGCCATCAATCGCAGCAGGAATTAAAATATCAATCGGAAGAGCAAAGAGATCTTCATTGGTGATCACTTGTGCTTTTTCATAGCCCTTTAAGGTTCTATTTTGATTCATGTACTCAATCACTTCAGGAACATTGAGTCCGTTTTTATCGTACAATCCGCCGAAGAAATCAGAAACGGCAACCACTTTGCAACCACGGTTGAAAAGTTCAAGAGCAGCCACGGCTCCCACTTTACCAAAACCGTTTACTGCAGCAGTCATGTTTTTTAATACGTATTTATGGCCTTTTTTATTTAAAAGTTCGATTGCATGTTCAATCACGTAAACCACACCACGACCTGTACTTTCAGGACGTCCCAGTGATCCACCGATTTCAACCGGCTTACCGGTAACCACACCTGGAACTGCATGACCTTTTGCCATAGAGTAAGTGTCCATCATCCAAGCCATGTGTTGAGCATCGGTTCCGATGTCTGGAGCAGGGATATCTTGCTCAGGCCCAATCATGCTGATGATTTCCATCGTGAAACGACGAGTGAGTGCTTGATGTTCAGCTCTAGATAATTGCGCTGGATCAACACGAATTCCACCTTTTGCTCCACCGAGTGGCAAACCAACGAGTGAACATTTCATGGTCATCAACATTGCTAACGCTGAAACTTCAGAAAGATTTACTTCAGGATGAAAACGAATTCCGCCTTTACCGGGCCCGAGGGTAGTGCTGTGTTGTACGCGATAACCTTCGAAAGTTTTCACACTTCCATCATCCATCCGCACAGGAATGCTCACGCACATTGCTTTTTTTGGCATTCTCAAACGCTCAAGAACGTTTGAATCCAAACCCATTTTTTTCCCGGCCATGTCTAAATCTAAAACTGCATTTTGATAAAGCGGACTAGTATCCCATAAACCTGATCTTAAATTGTGACTCATAGTGTTTCCTTATTATTCCCAAAAAGTAGCAGAGATGATAGAATTCTTCCATGAGCAAAATCATAGTGGGTATCATTTACGGTGGACGCAGCAATGAGCACGAAGTTTCTCTTCGCTCTGCAGCAAGTGTATTCAAACGCCTCGATCGCAGTCGTTTTGAAGCGAAGACTATATATATAGACAAAAATGGAGTTTGGCGTTGGGTTGAAATTCCTGAAAGTTTCATCACTGATAATGACGCATCACTTCCCATCATGACCAGCGCACCTGAAGTGGTACTCCTTTCTAAGGGTGTATTTAGCTTTCAAGATCAAAAAAACTTCGGCCGCAAAGAGAAAGTGGATGTGATGATGCCCATGCTTCACGGAAAAAACTGTGAAGACGGCACCCTTCAAGGATTATTTGAAAGTGCTGAAGTTCCTTACACCGGAAGTGGCGTTTTAGGATCTGCAATTGGAATGGATAAAGAAATTTCAAAGCGATTGGCCGAAATCGCAGGAATTCCGATTGTTCCATATCGAGTGGCTCACTCTTGGGATTCCAAAGAGAAAATTTTAGCCCTACTCGAGGATGCGGAAAAAAATCTACATTTTCCGATGTTCATCAAAGCTGCACGCGAAGGCTCCTCGGTTGGAGTTTACAAAGTAAAAACCCGTGATGAATTTGTTTCAAAAATTTCAGAAGCTTTTAAGTACGATCAAAAAGTTTTAATTGAGCAAGCCATTGAAGCGCGCGAAATTGAATTTGCAGTGCTTCAAAACGCGGATCGTTCAAAGCTTCCATTAGTGAGTATCCCAGCTGAGATTGTTCCTTCTGGGGGGCATGAGTTTTATAGTTACGATGCCAAATACAATGATGAGAACGGAGCCATCGTTAAAGTTCCGGCTGAAATTAGCCAGAGTTTGACTCAAAAATTAACGCAACTCGTGCAAAATATTTTTATCGCGCTCGAACTCGAAGGTTATGCACGCATCGATTTATTCTTAGATAAGAACTCTACTCCTGAAAAACCAGTGTTTTATTTGAATGAAGTGAATACGCTGCCTGGCTTCACCAGCATCAGCATGTTCCCTCAACTTTGGGAAGCTAGCGGTACGCCCTATACAGAACTCTTGACGAAACTACTCGATCTAGCGTTACTTCGTAGTAAGGGATAATCACTCTGATCGGGTGAAGGTGTAAAAAGTGTCAAAAAACTATTTAGTGATTGTGGAGTCTCCGACAAAAGCAAAAACGATTCGTAAGTTTTTGCCAAAAGAATACGTAGTGGAAGCCAGCATGGGCCACATTCGTGATCTTCCTCAATCTGCAACCGATATTCCTGCAAAATTAAAAGCCGAAGAGTGGACCAAAATCGGCGTGAACGTTGAACAAAATTTTGAACCTCTCTATGTAGTGCCCAAAGGTAAATTCAAGATCATTCAAGATCTGAAAAAAAAGATGGCGGATGCAGACATCCTCTATCTCGCAACCGATGAAGACCGCGAGGGAGAAGCGATTTCTTGGCATTTAATGGAAGTATTAAAGCCAAAAATACCGGTAAAACGAATGGTTTTCCATGAGATCACGAAAAGTGCAATCATGAAGGCGCTGGAAGATACCCGCGATGTAGATATGAACTTGGTTTATGCGCAAGAAACCCGCCGGATTTTAGATCGCTTGGTGGGTTACACGGTCTCCCCATTAATTTGGAAAAAAATTGCTTACGGTCTTTCCGCCGGACGCGTTCAATCCGCTGGTCTTCGCTTGATTGTGAATCGCGAACGCGAACGCATTCGTTTTAAAAGTGCAACTTATTGGGATCTAGAAGCGGAATTATCTAAAAATAAATCTAAATTCAATGCTAAATCCATTTCTTGGAATGGCAAACGCATTGCTACGACTAAAGATTTTGATGAAACTACAGGTAAACTTTTAGAAGGAAAAGAACACATCCTTTTATTAGATGAGAAGAATGCAAATAATCTACTCACCACTTTAAATCGCGGAACATTTACGGTTCAATCCGTTGAAGAAAAACAATTTACCCAAAAACCATCGATTCCTTTTATTACTTCTAGTTTACAAATGGAATCGAATCGAAAACTCGGTATGAGTGCTCGCGATACCATGAGAACAGCTCAAGGATTGTACGAGCAAGGTTTCATCACCTATATGCGTACCGATTCCCCGAATCTTTCCCAAGAAGCGATTAAGGGTGCCCGGAATGCGGTGAAAGAATTATTTGGAGAAGAGTATCTTTCTCCCGAACCACGTCAATTCAGTTCAAAAAATAAAGGTGCTCAAGAAGCCCATGAAGCGATTCGTCCGGCTGGAGCTGATTTCAAACATCCTCGCGAAACAGGCTTATCTGGCCGTGATTTATCACTTTATGAACTGATTTGGATGCGTACGGTTTCTTGCCAAATGGCGGAAGCAAAAAAACTTTCACTCAGTGTACGCATTGAAGGAAAACATAACTCTGATTCTGTGGTATTTGGTGCCAACGGATCACGTATTATTTTTCCAGGATTTTTACGTGCTTATGTTGAAGGCAGTGATGATCCCGATGCAGCACTCGAAGATAAAGAAGTATTACTCCCTGAAATGAAACAAGGAGACACTCTCACCTTAGAACAAATCAATGCTCTCACCCACACCACTAAACCACCGGCTCGTTTTACGGAAGCTTCGATCGTTCAGCAATTAGAGAAGGAAGGCATTGGCCGTCCGTCTACTTATGCTTCGATTATCGATACGATTTTAGATCGTGGTTATGTTCGTAAACTTGGGAATGCACTTTGTCCTACTTACACTGGTTTTGCCGTAGTGCAGTTACTTGAAAATCATTTTAATAAACTCGTGGATTACAAATTTACCTCAGCGATGGAAAATTCTTTGGATGAAATTGCCGAAGGAAAAATTGAACATTTGCCTTATTTAAAGGGGTTTTACCTAGGTAAAGAAGGCTTAGCCACACTCGTAAAAGAACAAGATAAAAAAATTGATCCAGGCGAATCCCGCACTGTTGTTTTAGAACAAATTAAAGACGTGGATGTGAAGATTGGCCGTTACGGCGCTTACGTGATTAAGCCCAAGACGGAAACTCACGAAGAAATTCATGCAACGATTCCTGATGATGTAGCTCCAGCAGATCTCACTTCGGAAACGATTCAAGATTTATTGATCGCCTCTGAAAAAGGCCCTCAAAGCATTGGTAAAGATCCTGCCACTGGTATGGATATCTATTGCTTGAGCGGAAGATTTGGACCTTACGTTCAACTCGGACAAGTGACCGAAGAAGAACCAAAACCACGCCGTGCATCTGTTACCAAAGGTATGGATCCAAAAACCATTACTTTAGAACAAGCATTAAAACTACTGAGTTTACCTCGTGATTTGGGAATACATCCTGAAAAAAATAAACCCGTACTCACCAACATGGGCCGCTTTGGGCCGTACGTAATGTGTGATGGTGATTTCAGATCTCTAAAAAAAGAAGACGATGTTTACACCGTTACTTTTGATCGAGCGATGGAACTCTTGAAAGAAGAGAAAAAATCCCGTCGTGGGGCTCAAGCCCTTCGTGAAGTGGGAAAATTAGCCGATTCAAAAGGAACCGAAGAAAAAATTGAACTCATGGATGGTAAATTCGGCATGTACCTCAAATGGGGAAATGTGAATGCCACTCTTCCAGAAGGTACAGACCACGAAAAACTCACTTTAGAACAAGCGATTGAAATTGTGAAAGCTCGTGCCGAAGTGGTGGGCGAAAATGGTGGTAAAAAAGGCGGCAAAAAACCTGCAAAAACTACAAAAGCTGCTAAAAAAGCACCCGCTAAGAAAAAGAAAAAAGAAGAATAAAGATGAAGCGCGTTTGGTTGATCACTGCATTTGAGGCATTTGCCGGGCGCCCAGAGAATAATTCTCAATTTGTTTTAAATGAAATCAAAAAACTGGCTGAAGAAAACACTAATCAACCTGATTGGCCCTTTCAGTTTTTCTTTCACATTCTCCCCACTGAATACGATCAGTGCCATCTTGAACTGATGAAGAAAGTAGAATCACTTTCGAAAGAAAAAATTAAACTCGAAGGCATTCTATCGCTGGGTGAAGGCGCTGAAGAGTTTAAATTAGAAACCCAAGCGAATAACTTGGATGATGTTCCAAATTTTCCGGATAACAAGGGTGTGATTCGTGTGGAGCAGAAAATTTTTCCTAAAATGAAGGAAGAGCTCATTCCACTTAGGTTTCCGTTTGAGGCATTTGCCAGAATCAGAAGCTCAAAGAGTCCAGGGTTTTACGTTTGCAATCATCTTTGCGCTCGCATGGGAGTGGAATTTGCAGGCGAGAAAAAGCCTTATTTCGGCTTCATTCACGTTCCTCGCACTGGAATGGGCGGAATTTTTACGGCTGAAGTTTGCGCGGCCATGATTGTGAATGGGTTTAAGAAAATAACCTAATTCACTTCTTAAATAACGCAATCGCCTTCAAGCGCTGCTCACCATGATCTACGATTGGAGCCGGATAATTCTCAGGCGCACTCGCAAACAATCCATCTTCATGAGGCCAATGAATTTTTTTAGCGCTGAGTTTTTTTAATTCAGGTACCGATTTACGAATGTACTCACCCTCAGCATCAAACCGTTCACTTTGAGAAATTGGATTCATCACTCTGAAATAGGGCTGAGCATCGCATCCAGTAGAAGAACTCCACTGCCATCCCCCATTATTCGAAGCCAAATCAAAATCTAATAGTTGTTCAGCAAAATATTTTTCACCCATTCGCCAATCAATCAGTAAATCCTTGGTAAGAAACATCGCCACCACCATCCGCAAGCGATTGTGCATCCAGCCCGTGAGTTTAAACTCTCTCATCGCTGCATCGATGATCGGGTAACCCGTCATTCCATCTACCCAGGCTTGGAAATGCTCTTTTTTTCCGGTCCATTTAATCTGATCGCAATCTTTTTTAAAGCAACCATTCACCACATGCGGGTATTGATCTAAAATCATTTGATAAAATTCACGCCAAATGAGTTCTTTGATCCAAACCTTCGTTCCAACCGATAAATTTTCAACTCCAAACCGCATCAGCTCACGAATGGAAATGGTTCCAAATCGCAAATGCATTGAAATTCTGCTGGTTCCACTCTTAGCCGGAAAATCACGAAGCTCATGATAATGGGAAACGAGATCCGTAAATTTTTTAAGCGCCTTATGGGCTGCTTTTTCACCGGGCTCCACCACTAACTCTTGTGGTTCAAATCCAAGATCCCAAAACGATTTACTCTTTTCTTTGATCTCGCTTGAATCCCACAGACTACCCATTTTTGGTTGATATTCTTTTAAATGAAGAGTTTTGTTTGCTTCAAATTTCTTCAGCCAATTATTGGAATATGGCGTGAAAACACGATAAGGCTCATCACTCCCATTTAAAATCTCTCGTCTTTCAAAAATCACCTGATCTTTGAAGGTGAGAAAACTCACTCCTTGAGCTTCTAAAATCTTGGCAACTTCGGCATCCCGTTTTTTTGCATAAGGCTCATAATCATTAGCAGTGAACACGCCTTCAATTTTTAATTTTTTAACGAGAGCGGGAATCACTTCTACCGGATCACCACTCAAAACCAGTAAGCGAGATCCTTGTTTTTCTAGTCCTGCGGCTACTTCATCCAGTGATTTTTGAATGAAGGTGATGCGACGATCGTTTTTGGGAAGTTTTCCTACAATGTTTTCATCAATGATAAAGATGGGCAGTACATTTTTAGAAGCATGAGTGGCTTCAAAAAGAGCCCGATGATCTTTTAATCGCAGATCCCGCCTGAACCAAACAATCGATCTCTCGAAGGCGCCTAAACTCATAGGTTAACGCCAATGGTGTTTAGGATTACATGAGAACCAGCAAAAAGTAATGAACCTAAAATGATCCAAATCGGAGCATGTTTTAAACGCAAAGCTGTGGGCAGTAATTGAACCAGAGAAACAAACAATAAAATTCCAGACGACATGGCAATAAACACTGGTTCAAATCCTGTGATCACAAAAGGAATGAGTGATCCCAAAACAAATGAACCACCAATAAACATGAGTACTTTTCTTGCGGCTTTAAAACTTGCACCACCACTGAGCGCCATCACTCCAGATAAAACTCCTTCAGGTAGTAAATGTAAAACCACTCCGAGAATTAAAACCACTCCGAGTTTGTGATCCACGGCCTGAACAGAGGAAAGCGTGATTCCATCAAAAAATGAACAAATCATGAAGCATCCAATTGCGGAACAAACTTGCCCCACACCTAAAACTTCAGGATGCGTATGTGCATGTAAATGGGCGTGATCGTGGGAATGAGCGCAGTCTTCCGCTTGATCCATGTGTTCATGATGATCATGGGCATCGTGTTCATCGTGCACAGTTTCATCATGAGTATCGATCGTTTTTAAAGCTTCATTTTCAGGAGTAAAAAATCGGTTTACGAAATCTAATCTTGGAAGAACATAACGCTCAAATCCCGCCACTAAAATTACGCCAAACAAACTCCAACGAAAAAACACATGAGTGCCACCTTTGTAATTTTCGACACTTTCAGGAAGGAGATCAAAAAAGAGCGCGGTGAGAATAAAACCCGCTGCAACGGCGATGAAAATTTTAAGCCGATCAATATTCAAATGCTTTCCACCCATACCGTGCATGAGGAGGAGTCCGAGAAGAATCATCAAAACAGCAATGGTGGTAGACGCGGCAAGTAAAATCATGTGCCCCATCCTAACCTTAATTGACCTATACGCGCAATGGGGGTAACACTGCCTATAGTGGAATTTCCTCAAATTATATTTGAAAATGATGATTATCTCGCATTAAACAAGCCTGCTGGCTGGTTTTCTATTCCTGCGCGTGAGCCAAGCGCTAAAGATTTAGTACTCACGGAGTGGATTAAAAACGAGCATAAAACGGAAGCGTGGACAATCCATCGCCTGGATCGATATACGAGTGGAATTATCCTCTACGCAAAAAATAAATCCTCACAAGCCGAAGGAAATACTTGGTTTCAGGATCGAAAAATAAAGAAAACTTATCAATTTTTTGCAGCGCCTCCTCCCCGCATGCCTGCCATTCAGATTCGCGAACCAGTAGAAGGCAAAGCCTCTCAAACATTATTTGAAGTGATTCAAAAAAATGAAATTGCCTGTTTTGGAAAGGCCACTCCACTCACGGGTCGCTTTCACCAAGTGAGAGATCATGCAGCGTTTGGAGGATTTCCCATTTTGGGAGATCAAAAATTTGGAGGACTCACCTCTCTCCTCATCAAAGACGAAATCTATTCCATTCCTCGTGTGTGTTTACATGCATTTGAATTACAACTTCCTTTTGGAACTTTTCAAGCACCACTCCCCAAAGATCTGCTAACATTAAAGCAAAAACTATTTCCATGAAAACTTCATTTGATTGGCGTAAAAAATTAGGACTTCTAGAGAACACGGAAACTCTTCGTATTTTTTACGATCCTGCCACCATCGCGATCGATTTATTTCAGGAACATGCTTGGATCACTCAATGGGGCAACCTCAGAGCAAATGTGATTCCTGAAGCAATTGCTTTTTTAAAAGAACTTTCTCCATGGGGGAAAAAAATCGAGAGCATCGTACTCATGGATCGCTCTAAAGTTGCAAGTTCGAGTGAGGTTCAAACTCTTTGGGGAACTCCACCGGCTCAACGATTTAGTGTGACTGAAAATAAAATTCCTTACCTCATTGAAATGAACCAAGGAAAACACCCTGGATTATTTTTAGATCATGCCCCACTTCGCGAGTGGCTTGCACGCTCACAATCAGGCATGCGTGTATTAAATTTATTTTCATACACTGGAAGCTTATCCGTTGCCGCAGGGGTTTCTGGTGCTGAACATGTGACCACTCTAGATTTATCAAAAAGTACGATTGAATGGGCTGAGGCCAATTGGAAAAATGCCGGACTCAATCCCGAAAAAGCTCGTTTCATTTATGGAGATGTTTTTGAGTGGCTTCCGAAGTTCATCAAAAAATCAGAACAATACGATACTATTCTTTGTGATCCGCCTTCTTTTTCTCGCTCTAAAAATGGTGTTTTTTCCACCAATAAGGATTCCGGGCGTTTGCACGAATTAATTTTGCCACTCTTACGCGTGGGCGGAGTGCTCGTAACCTCCATCAACTCTGAAAACTATCCCGAATCAGCCTTCTTACGCGATATTCATCAGGCCAGTGAAAAAACAGGGGCATCACTTCAGGTGATTAAACGCATCGATTTACCAGAAAGTTTTTCTACTTCTACTCGTGATCTGGGTGAGCGCTATCTCAAGGGCTTTCATCTCATCCGACTAAAGTAATCATCAATAACACTAGTTACTTTAACGATCCATCGATTCTCTGCATGCGAGACTTAAAAACTCCCAGCTTAAATTCACGAGCCTCTCGATCTTTTAGTTTGCCATTTTCATGAAAGTGGCTTTTTCATCCTATTGCCTTTCGCTTGTTGTATTTTTAAAGTTTTCGGCGAGAGAAAATATTTTCTCTCTTTTGCGAGAATCCATTTTTTCGAGAATTTTAGACATCATGGATAAACGAGGTTTTTTACTAAAAAAATCTTGATGATTTCTCACAAAACTCCAATAGAGACCATCCCAGATATCGCACCAGTCGCCCTTGGGGTAATGGCTCATTTTTAAAATATAATTTGATCCAGAAAAATAAGGTTTAGTCGCAAAAATTCCTCCATCACTGAATTGTCCCATTCCATAAACGTTGGGGCCCATTACCCATTCGTAGGAATCGAGATACATTTCCATGAACCAGCGATGCACTTCATGTGGGTGCAACTCGGTTAACAACATCGCATTACTCACAATCATGAGTCGCTCAATGTGGTGGTTGTAGCCCAATCGCAAAGCCTTTCGAATCGCATCATCAAGGGGCGGAAGACCAGTGCTTCCCTCATACCAACATGCTTTCATTTTTCTTTGATGATCAAAAAAGTTTGCACTGGATTGAACTTCAGAAAACTCTTGATGAATTCCACAGATGAACTCTCTCCAACCTACAATTTGCCTGACAAAACCCTCTAATGATTCAAGGGGCACCTTGTGCTTCATGGCAAAGGTAGTGGCTCGATCAATCACTTCTTTAGGGTTTAACAAACCTAAATTAATCAGTGGCGATAACCCTGAATGAAATACAAAATCAAAGCGTGGATCAATCGCATCTTCATAGGGGCCAAACGAATGAAATCGGCTTTTTAGAAAATGATTAAAAAACTCGAGCGAATCTTTGCGATTAGTAGGCAACCATAATTCCAAACTTTTTCCTTTTGAAATTTCCCCCGGATGATTTGAGAAGTGCTTCTTGATGAGTTTCTCCACTGCATCTTGGTGATGGCTCTTAGTTTGAATTCCTAATTCTGAAACCTCAATGTTTTTTGGAAGTTTTTTCCTATTTTCTGTATCGAAACTCCATCGTCCACCAACGGGATTTCCCTCTCGATCGATGAGGATATTTTTATTTTTTCTCACCGTTTCATAAAAATATTTCATGAAGGGCTTTTTATACTTTTTTAGATAAGCCTTAAACTCTATTTGGCTCACCATAAACTGGGGTGAAGGTAAAAAACTCAATTCAATCTGATGAAGCAAACAAAACTGAATTAACTGATTTCGAAATCCAAGATCTGGAATCTCAGGTGTATTTAAGTGTGCTATCACTAGTTCATTTAATAACTTCAAAATTCTTTCAAAAAATATAATGTTTTTTGATTGCTCTAACTCGTAATAATGAACTTCGAGGCCCTGTTTGATGAGCTCATCTCTAAACTCTCTCATCGCTACAAATTGGTGAAGGATCCTTAATTGATGATAGCGATAATGGCTTGCTACCCCAAAATCCTCAATCATCACCACAGGGCCATCATGATAAAAATCTGCAAAAAGCTGATTTCCTAATATTAATGTTAGTACCTTTTGTTGTTTCAAAATTCCCTCATGATAGTTTAAGATACCTTAAACTATGGTTAAAATCAATACTTGGATTGGAATCGATCAGACTGGATCCAAGAAGCCACTTCCTCTGGCATTGCTAACAAAAACAAGTAATGGACATTTCAAACTTGAACTTTTTAAGCTAACTGCATTTACTCAGGAAGACATTGAGAAATTGAACATCCCCATTCAAAGCAATCAAACTTGGATCACGGCAGATTGCGTTTTATGGCCACTCATAAAGCCTTCTGTTCAAGGAATGTGGTTAACCTTTGCTGAAGCACAATTACATCGAAATGCTGGAAATGAATTAGGAAGAAAATCATCAGAAAATTTCTTTGAGAGTTTAAAATTAAAAAAACACTTGGATCATACATCGATCTACCGACCAGTAGAATTAAAGGCGGGATCAAATTCTGTATTCACCATCTATCCTTATCAACGCAACATTCAAACCGGAACCTACCGCATCTGGAGTGAAATCGGTTCAAGGCCTTGGCTCAATATTTGGCCATTCAATAAAAAGGGAATCAAATCTCGGGCTTGGCTTGCCGAAGGTTACCCTACTTGGTTTTGGAAAAAAATCTTTGAAACTAAAACTCGCTCACCGGAACTGCTCCATGAATTAATCAAAAGTAAATTCAAAGAGAAAATTGAATATGATCAGAATACCAAGGATACCATTACTCGATCACCCGATTTTGCGGATGCAGTGGTCTTGGCAATCGGCACTTGCATCCTGATGCAAAATCAACCTTCTCTGATTACTGAAAAACGAGGAAAACACCCAAATCATGGCTGGATTTTAGGAGTGGATTAATCACTCTAGTGATAGCGCTTTATAAATTAAACTTTAAAGCATGCTCAATAAAATCTTTTGAACAACGAGCGACTAATTTTTTTGGATCTCCATCCGCATGATCTCGAAGTAAGGTTCTTACCCACTCCGCACTCCATACATAATGGGAGAAAACGGGATCGATTCCATAAAATACACCGAAATCACCATCGAGATCACGGATTTCTTTTTTAATGATTCGATTGAGCATTTCGCGCTCTTGATAAACAAGTTCCAAACTCTCACGCGATTGATACGTATATTTCCATTTATCTTCATTAGGTATTAAAATTTCTGAAACTAAACAGCTAAATCCCTCACCCAACAAATGTTCAATCACCGTTTGATTTTCCAAGTATTCAGAGCGAGACATTTTTGGATCTAGTCCGTAACCTTGCCAAACTTCTGGGCGGGATTCACGGGCAACGTGAGTGAGCTCATGCGTGGTGAGAACATCAAGATATCGGCCGTTCAAATGATTTTCATCAAAACCAAGATAAACCCTGTGTTCACCTTTTTCAAAACGAGCAAACCCATCCATGCTGTGAAATGTTCCCAACAAAAAAACTTCCCCACCTAGTTTGAATTCAAAAAGATCTTCTACCTTTTTTAGGTTTTCATAAAAACGCGACTCTTCAAAAACAGGATCTAAGGTAAGAGCATGCTTACGGTACTTTTTCCAATCCAAATCCGTAAGCACATCATGAAAATCATCAAAGAAAGTACCCATCGTTGCCCGTAAGGGCTTAGCATATTCCTCAATGAATTGCTTTTCAGACGGACATTCTTTCCATCGATGAAGACAATCAATGAGAAGTGGTAAGTGATTATGAACTTTCATTATTGCTTGGAGTAATTTTTCTTCAGTTCATTCCATTCGTCTTGCATGACCATACCCAGAGAATCACTCATAATATCCATGGTGTTGCCTTCAGTAGAGTAAATGCATTTCTGATCATTCCACATTGTATAATAATGATCACGAAACCCTAATACGTGTCCAAACTCATGAGATATCGAGGCAGTTCTAGTACCTGGAAAAAGATGAACTTCTTGATCATTCCAGCTAACATAAGCGCGAGTTCCTGGGCTGTTTATATCAAAAAACATTTTAAATATTCCTTGAATGGGCTCTACCCAGTTTAATTTAAATAAAAAATCTGATTTCGACCAAAAATTTTCAACATAACTATTAATTTGCTCACGCTGAAGATCATTGAAGTTTTCAGCATAGATCGGCAAAACATTCTCAGATATTCCGTTATCCATACTGGAAATGATTGTATTATTTTTTTTAAAACTATAACGATTTGAATCGAAAGAAAGTCTTTTTAAGAACTTCTCTAAGTAAATCTTTACATTCGAATGACTGGATTCTTTCTTCATTTTAAATGCATAATAATAGTAATAAGGAACTCCAAACACAAACGATTCCATTCCTGTTTCAAAATCTGGATATAAACATTGATCAGCATTCAAACAATCTTCTACTGATTTTTTTACGCTATCGATTTTAGCTCCAGATTCATGATTTAAACTCATGTTCATGCCGTCCAAAACTCTCATCTCATCATTTGAAAGTAATGAACGAACATCTTGATTTAAATAGATCCAATCTTGATTGACCGGTTGATCTTTAATTTTTAGATAATTGGCATAAGCACTAGCCCAAGATTCATCATCTTTTTTCCATTCATTTTTTTGAGCGTAAGGGCGAGTCACCATTTCTCTTAAATAAGAATTTCCAAAGGGTATTATTTTCCAATATTTAGAAGGAGCAAACTGGTTAGCAACTGTATTGGATTCAAATGCATTGATTTCATTTACTTTAGAATCTAATGCAAAACTAAGCTCTCTCATGATTTGTTCTTGTGAACGATCGCAATCTTCAATCCATTGATCACTCAAAATTGTTTTAGCTGTTTTACCCAATTCACCTGTTACAGGAAACTTGCGCTCTATGTCCGTTTCACTTCTTACATCCGCTCGATCATTACTTGAACAAGCGGATAAACAAAAAAGACTCAATAATAATACAGCATAGCTTTTAATCATAAAATTCCTGATTTCAGGCTGTAACATACGAAATTCCCATACATTTTCAACATTATTCTATCAACTAATTCGGTTAACAATAACAAGGAGTTGTCTAAAAATTGTTCACCACTGATCACAATTTGCACATGAATGGCCTGTCTTCAATTATAACAGGCAACCAGTTGGCATAACTCTCGCTATGTATAGGAGGAGAGACTGAGGTATTTTTTATGAAAAACTTTTCAATTTATAGTGTGATCGTGATGCTCGCTTCTGCAATCCTTACTTGGAGTGCGATTGCGATCCCCGTCACTAAAGTTCATATGCTTGAAAATCTTACGATTGAAGAAGCTCACCTTGCTCAAAAAATTATTGAGAAAAAAGGATACAAACTTTCTCATCAACCACTCTTTGATGAATCAAAAGAAGTTCTCGTGATTACAAAAGCTATTGGCAATGAATCTGAACCTGCTTCGATTCAAATTGAGATCGTTCATCAAGAAGACGCTAAAGCTCTTCCTAAAACGATTTATAATTTAAAATTAGAAACAAAAAATATTGTTGAAGTTCTTGAGAAATTACCTTCTCCAGAAAAACTAAAACAAACAATCAATCACCCAAGTGAAGATTCTATCCCTGTGGCGTTTCAGAACTAGCCACTTCAGTTGTAGGCGCCGCAGTTGCTGGGCCTGAACCTTGAAGAGTCGATTGACTTTGACCTTTCAAAACCAATCTTAATTCCGCAGCACCTTTAGGGCCTTGATTTTCACGAGTTTTACGTTCAGGACGTGGTCCGCGTGGAGCTGCTGTTGCATCTCTTGGCGCACGAGCCGGACGAGGTTTACGCTCACCTTGTGGTGCATGTTTTGGTTTAAAATTTGGATCAGCAGGATTCACTACAAACGGACTAGGTGCTCCGCTTACCGCTGGACGATCATTACGGGGAGCATACGCTGGTCTTTCACTGCGTTCACCACCACGTTCATTTCCACCGCGTCCGCCGCCTGGACGACCGCGATCATTTCCTCTTCCACCACCATCACGAGAATTTCCACCACGACCGCCGCGTCCGCCGCGATCATTACGATCAAAACGATCATCTCCACGGCCAGCACTCATCGCACCGCCTTGAGAGAAAAATTCTACGAGATAAAAATTTCCTTCACGTTCTGAAAATGCTTCAGGAACTTTTTCAGTTTCAGTAGATTTTACTGCCACTACTACACGCTTCACTTGATCAATGCGTGACTTAGACATATCCACTGCGTTTTTATAAAAACTCACTTTGGTTTCATCGAGCAATTTTAATTGTTCACTGATCACGGCTTGAGCTTCGTCTTCAGTTTTGCCTTCAGTGATGAGAGCAGCTTTTTTATTAATCGCTTCTTTTAGCGTGAAACCGGAAAATTCTGTGATTGTTTTCATAAGGGAAAACTTTAGGTTAGTTAAAACGTAAAGTCAAACCAAGGCGATGATCAGGGATCCCGTGATATTCATAAGTAATGAGCAAAGATTCGGCGAGTTTAATTCCAAGACCACAGGTCAAACCCTGATGAATCAAAAGATCGGATGCGCCTTTATAACGCAGGCCATACGAGGCACTGGCTTGAACTCGATCCGTGTGAAATGTGATACCCGGCTTAAGATTGCCTGCAGCGGATGTAGAATTATAATCTGCGTCAACCACTAGTTCAACCGCGTCTTCCAAAAGATAGCTGAATCCACCACCAAAGGTATGAGCATTTTGAGTAAAATTAGGAATCATGAACCCCAGACGAACCCTTTGGACTGGCTCAATAAGCAATCCAGCATCGTAAGAAGTTCCGCCGCCTTTTAATGTGTAATGCGAAGAAACACCGATCGTGGTCATGATGGGCTGCAAACGGCCAGCCAAACCCCAATTAATTTTACCCTGTGTTGAGCCTGTTCCAGAATAATGATTATAATTTTGATATTCCACTCCGGAACCTAACATCCCATTTCCCAATAAAATTGCGCCCGAACCATAGTTTTGATTTCCACTATAACTTCCTGCGCCAATTTGGAGTTTTGTCGTTTGATTGGAGACCAATCCTGCAGGATTTTCTCCTTCAATCCCATTCCAAAACCCTGGGGCAACGATTCCTTGTCCGTTAGAAATCATGGAGTGATCCTCACTCATTCCTAAACCTGATCCACCTCGGGCTGCATAGGCATCCGCACTTAAAATCGACAAAAGACTCACCAGGGAAATTAAAATGGTTTTCATAAAACACTCCGAGTTTAATTCTAACTGAATAGCCTCCCTAAGCACCATCTCTATTAATTTTTTGACAGTCATAAAATTGGCGCATCACTTTTCAACAAATATTTCATAGTTTTACTATTTAAAGCGGCACAAAATCGGTTACACTTAAAAGATATAATTATGAGCATGGTTTATTTTATTCCCGCATCCCAACGTAAAATCGCACTCACTGCCGCACAAGCAGATGATGAACCCGTTCTCGTGATCGGTGGATCAGGAACAGGAAAAGGTGCACTTGCAAAATGGATTCATAGCAATAGCCCTCGTGCTGCACTTCCGTTTCACTCTGCAACTCGTGAGAGAACTCTTGCAGAACAAATTCGCGAATGCAAAGGCGGCGGAACACTTTTCATCGATGATATTGCTAATTATCCAATGTCGGAGCAAATGGTGCTTCTCAATTTTTTAAAAACTAAAGCAGTGAGTTCAGGTTCAGTGCCGATGATTGTGAATGTTCGAATCATCACCACCTCCGTTCCACAAATTGATTCCAGAGCTCGCGCGGGAATGTTTAACGATGAATTACTTTTGCGTTTAAGCAAAAACCGCATTGAAATGCCAAATTTGGCAAATCGTACGGAAGAGTTCGAAGATATCACTATGGGTATCTTAGAAGAAATCACTCGCGAACTTCACAAAGAATACATCAAAGGTTTTGGCGAACAAGTTTGGCGCCAACTTCGCGATTACGATTGGCCAGGAAATTTACGCGAATTGCGTAACGTTCTTCGTATGGCTGTTGTTTCTTGTGAAAAAGAACGCATCGAAATGAAAGATCTTCCTGATTTTGGTCACGATAAGATTAACTTTCAAGCAACTCGTTCTGAGTTTGAAAAAATCTATCTCAGTGAATTATTAAAATCATTTAATCATGATTTAGATAAAGTAGCGCGTGCAGGCCGCATGGAAAAGATCACCCTACTCGAGAAACTTAAGCGCTTAGGCTTAATGCACTAATCACTCGCTCTTTAATTTCATCGCGAGTCATGCCTTTACTTAGATATTCATTTGATCCAGCAGAGATGGCTTGAGCCTTTTCTTCTTCGCTTGGCACAAGATTAGTGATGGCTAAAATCTTCGTTTTTTTCACATTCTCTGGTTGAGCATCACGAATTACCTTAATCGTTTCCACACCACTCATCCCCTTCATTTGGAGATCCATCAAAATCAAATCAAAGGATTGGCGAGTAATTTTTTCAATCGCTTGCTCACCACTATTCGCAAATTCAAGGGTAGTAGGAGTATTTTTAAATAAATGCCCCATCAATAAACGATTGATTTCGGCATCATCGACGATCAAGATTTTTTTCTTTTCACCGATGTGAACCACTGGCGCTGGAACTGTCTTACTTTTCTGAGGGGATTCTGATTTTACAGAAACCGGAGTTTGCGGCATCGACTGCTGCGCCACTTGCAACTCTTGAATAGTAACCAGGGCATCATTCACCTGTTGAACAAAGTTTGAATAAATTGGGAATAACTCTTTGGCGTGATTAAAGAATTTTTCATATTCAATGAGAGTTGTATTTTGATTCTCAAAACGAGAATTCAAATCGGCAATAAACTCATTAAATTTAGTTTCAAATTCCTTTTGCATTCATCAAAAGAAGTATCATGATGAATTCGAATAATCAACCAGCCTCGGGAATCTCGAGATGAGAGGCTACTTCTAAGATGAAATTTTGGTGATATTTACCATCAGCATGTAGATTACAGCAAGCCGCACAGGCAGCCCCTTGGAGGCGCTTTCGCACTAAAATCTTCTGATCACAGTGTTTGCAAACATAGCAATATTTGAAGGGCCGGTGTTTGGGTACCGAATTATAACGACTCACTCCGAGCTCATTCATTTTTTCATGAAAAGTGGGTGTATGCCCATAGGGTTGTTTCATTTCCCACAACCAGTAATGAATGATTTCGTGACCAAGGGTATCTCGGATCAACTCTTCCGCATTGGGTTCATCTAAAAGGTAGGATGCAATTTCGATCACCGATTTTTTTCTGTTAGGAATAAACCGTCCGGCTGAAGTTTTCAAACGAGAATTCCATCTCAGTTCAGGGATCGGAAGAATCCCCTCGAAAGATTTTAAATTCCACTCTGTAAAAATTCTTACTAGATCAAATTGAATCATCCTAGAAATAGGATATGAAGAAGTAATTTATTACACAAATGTAGTTTAATTGACTAGGCAAAATCGAACAACATTATTTTGACGAACTACATTAAACCCTGATCTGTACCCCATCTTGCTTTTAGCGGGTCTCCAAAGTAACTTACAGGCATGATTACTTTTAAAACTTTAAAGCAACTTCTCAGCTTACTCTTGGCCATTGGATTCAGTATCCCTTCTTCTGCATCAACAGATCTTAGAACTATTGCTGAAATAACGAACTGGAAACAAACAGGTCGTGCCGATGAAACGGAAAGTTTGTGCAAAAGCTTTGCAAAAAAATACCCTGAACGGGTGAAGTGTAGCAGTTATGGCGTAACACCAGAAGGCCGCAATCTCATGTACTTGGTGGTGAGCGATCATCAAAACAAATTGAATCAACAAAAATCTCCGGTGATTTGGATTCAAGCTGGTATCCACTCTGGAGAAATCGATGGTAAAGATGCTGTGTTTTTGCTTCTCCGTGAAGCCCTAACTCAAGAGCTAAAACCCGATCCATTCAAGGGGCTAACTTTTGTTTTCATTCCAATTGTAAATTTAGATGGGCATGAACGATTTGGTAAATGGAATCGCCCGAACCAAGTTGGACCGGAAGAAATGGGTTGGAGAACTACAGCACAAAACTTAAACATGAATCGTGATTTTACAAAATTAGATGCACCGGAAACGAAAGCACTTTTAAAGCTTTGGCATCAGTTTGATCCGATTTTTAGTGCCGATCTTCATGTGACTGATGGTGCTCAATTTCAGCCTGAAGTGGGATTAATTGTATCTCCCACTGATCAAGAACCGAGTGAATTGCAAAATTTCGGAAAGCTAATTGAATCCAATTTAGTGAATAAAATGAAGAATCGATCTCATCTTGCCCTTCCCTATTACCCTGATTTTGAAAAAACAGATCAGCCACTCTCTGGGTTTTCACGTTCCGTATCCACTCCAAGATTCTCACAAAGCTATTGGTCAAACCAAAACCGATTGGGAATGCTCGTGGAAAGTCATTCCTGGAAAGATTACGCCACTCGTGTTCATGTGCATCATGATGTTGTTCTTTCAGTGCTGGAACTTGCACAAAAAGATGCTGCGAAATGGATCAAAGCTGCAAAAATTCTCGATGAAAATAAATTATCAGAAAAACCAGTGTCATTAGAGTTTAAACACACTGATCTATCTCATCCGATTGATTTTCCTGGTTATCATTATACAAAAGAAAAATCGGAAATCTCTAGTGCTGAATCGATTCACTATTTCCCTGAAAAACCTGAAATTTGGCATACAGCACTTTTTGATGAAGTTAAGCCGAGTCTCACGATCACCGCTCCTAAAAATGGTTACCTCATTCCGCCCTCAGAAGCCGAATGGATGATTAAAAAATTGGATGTTCATGGAATTAAATACTCTATTTACAAAAAAGAAGCGCCCTCAGGATTAGAAGTTTTTCGCGCAACAGGAAAAGAGTTCTCACCAAAATCCTATGAAGGGCATCAAACACTTTCGGTAAAAGGTGAATGGAAAGCAGAAAAAAGATCCATCGCTAAAGGAAGCATTTTTGTTTCCATCGATCAACCCCACGCCCGTTTACTCATGCAAATCTTAGAACCATTGGCTAGTGATTCCTTCGCATCATGGGGATTTTTCAATCGCTTTTTTGAGCAAAAAGAATACATGGAAGATTATGTGACCGAAGTCGTAGCAAAAGAAATGCTTTCAAAAGATCCTGAAATGAAAAAAGAATTTTACGCTCTCCTTAAATCAGATCCATCTTTCGAAAAAGATTCAAAAAAACGATTGGAATTCTTTTATAAAAGGCATCCATCCTATGATGAACGTTTTAATCTTTATCCAGTGTATCGATTTTAATTTTCTAAAAAATTCATCTGATTACAAACTATTATGCATAAAATTTTGACGTGCAATCGGCCTAAGTCTTAATTCCAATTTTCCTTCGATCGGGTGATCGAATTGGATCGTCTTTTTCGATAGTATCTAGTCTTTCAAAAACGATTTTAAATAATTGATTCGTATTTTGTTTGAGTTCGATGAGTTCTGAACCAAGATCCCGCCCCTGTCGGAAATGATCTCGCAGTTCGATAAACGTACGCATGATTGAAATGTTGACTTGAATTGCGATATCGCTTCGAAGAACGCCTGAGAGCATTGCAATGCCGTGTTCGGTGAAAGCAAATGGTAAATAGCGACGCCCGCCATAGTCCAAACTTGAGATCCCAATTTGGGATCTCAAGTTTTCTCCTTCAATTTCAGATAGTTGGAACATAAAGTCGCCGGATTAAGCTGTGAAGTGCAACGGGTATTCTAGGTGTTTGTTATATTAGATCTTTTTTTCTTTCAAGCTGCAACTTCTTCGTTGATTTCTTTGGTTACCTCTTTCGAATTGACCCCATGATAGGCCTCATTTGGGGTGAGGAATCCTAGTTTTGTTCATACCGCTAACAAAGCAAGATCTGTGATAATGAACGCGATGGATTGAACCATTCATTATCAAAAAAATAGGCGGTGATATTGGGACATCTATAGCACACCGGTTGCGGCGCGTTTTTGAGCGTTATTTCGGCATAAAATTTTGACTGATATCTCTGCCACATGTGGCAATATATTGAAAATACAGGTTATTTTATGTATGGTATTTAAACCTTATATTGGGTATAATAACCATAAGTGAAAGCAAAACTGAAATTCCATCGTAAATTGACTTTAATCCACGGAACTACCAACGAAGCGGCGGTAGCCGAGCTTAAAGTTTTTGAAGTGCCAGTTTCTTCGCATTACCCCGATGGTCTTAAGTTTTCGATGTTCCTCGTACTGAAAGAATCAGGAAGAGTACTTCTTGGTTTCGATAATCATAAGCCCAAGGGGCCGCATCTTCACCTGCATGATCGAGAGATTCCTTACGAGTTCGATGGAGTTGAACAACTCGTTGAGGATTTTTGGCGATTCGTAAAAAAGGAAGGGTTTGTAATATGAAGCTTAAAAAAGTAAAAATTATAGTTCGGCCTATTGAAGATGTTAAAAAAGAATGGACTCAAGCTCTGAAGGGGAAAGTGAGCTCGATTCAGCCAAAAGGTGTAATCGTATTTACAAGCCTGGGTGCCATTGCCAAGGCACTCTCACCAGCACGTCTTGAACTTCTCGGTGTGATCTTGAAGCAAAAGCCCGCTTCCATCTACGCACTAGCAAAACTTGTGGAACGGGATTTCAAAAATGTATACTCCGATATCAGACTTCTTGTTGAAATAGGTTTGGTTGACCTCAAACTTCATGAAGGTAAGCGGGATGCTGCTCGCCCTGTAGCTAAATACAGTGGCTTCGAAGTTGATTTAGCGGCTTAGTATATAGTTAGTGAACTTCAAAATAAGAGATTACTGGCATTCTTGGATCTTAAAAAAGGCATCTCCATTGCTAGCTTTTCCTGGCAGGTCCGCAAAAACAGAAAAGTGGTAATCACTGGACACACCGCTTGGTGTCTCAGAAGTTTCATATTTATTTTGAATTACTGATAACACTTGAATTTGATCTATTTTGTTACCAGTTTCATCAAAAAATTCTACATTTGTGTTACCGCTATTTGGGTCGGTCGCACATACAGAAACCGGACTTTTGTTCGAACTAAACTTACACTCGCTAGACTGGAAAGAAAATCTCATTTCCTTTGCGAATATTGAATTCCGAAGTCCCAAATCGCTAGCAATGACCCCGATAATGAAGGCAGATTGTACAGAAACAATATATCCTGATTGGGTTGCATCGACCTTAACTTGCTCATGATATGATGGATTTGATCCATTGTACTTACAGAAAAAACCTCCAGCCCATGAAGTGGAAGATATAGTAATTGCTGCTACTGCAAGAGTTGTGGTCACAAGGTTCTTCATACGAGTTCCTTTTCCTACGAATGTATTTTTAGTCGGGATCTGAATATTAGTGTCACATATTTAAAAAGCTTGGGTAATAGGCAATATTTACCTCCTTTGTCTTGATGACTAACTCAGCCACGTAGATGATATAACGACAGCATTTTTGCACAAAAGTTGTGTAATAGAATGGCCATTCAATCCTGTGTTTTTTTATTTATAATTCTTGAAAGGTTTGGCTATCTTAAATTAAACCGAACGAGAGTTGCACCCGATGATCCGGCATTTTGATAATGAGCCACAAAGTTTGTGGATTTCAAAATCTTGATCACTCCTTCACGAAGGGCACCGGTGCCGAGTCCATGAACTATCGTCACTTCACCCTTGCCCGATAAAAACGCCTGATCAATGTATCGGGTTACGGCTCTCATGGCTTCATCAAGTCGTTGGCCGCGAATATCCATTTGATCGGAAATGGATGAAGGTGAAACAGATTGCACTGTTACATTTTTAGAAACCTTACTGGAGCCAGGAACGCCTTGTTGAACTCCAATCACTGTTCGTTTTTCACGATCCGAAAGCACTTCCATTTCCATGGGATAAACACTCACAATAAAGGCTTTACCAAATCCTGAAGTTTGCTGAACCCCCAGTGCAACTTTTGCCTTTTTTCCATCCCACTCAATGATTTCGCCTACATTTTTCCATTTCGGAACACGAACCCAAACACCCTGCTCAAATTTTACCTCTTCTACAGGTGCAGCCGGCACTTTATCTAAGGCCTCATTAAGTTCGGGGGCAGCTTCAGATACGGCCGTTTCAATTCTTTTTTCGCCTGCCTCAAAAGTTTCATTTAATTCACGTCTTAAATCATCGAGTTGCTTATGCGATTTAGTGGATTGAATTTTACGGAGCGTTTCTCTCACTTCAATTTGCGCAAGCTCCAAAACATGCTTTAATTTAGAACGTGCTTTTTCAATGGATTCAGCCACTGTTTTTTGAACTTTTTCTTCCCACTCGATCTTCAGTTTTTCTGTTTCAGCCTTATAATGATTTGCTTCTTGGCGGGCTTTATCTACCGTACCCAATTGTAATTGCAATTGCTGAAGCACACCCTCAAAGGATTTATGTTCAGCGGTTAAATATGTTTTAGCCAAACTCAAAACTTCATTGGGCATTCCCAATCTTTCCGCAGTTTCAAGAGCGCGAGATCTTCCCGGTGCACCAAACACCACTCGGTAAGTTGGCCTCATGGTTTCTTCATTGAATAAAATACTCGCACTCAAAACTCGAGCATCATTCACTCCCATGGCTTTCAAACGTGGATCATGGGTTGTGGCGATGAGAATGGCGCCTTCTTTTTTTAACACTGTTTCCACAAATGCTTGTGCAAGCGCCGCACCCTCTTCTGGATCAGTGGCAGAATTCATTTCATCCACCAAGATCAAACTACGAGCGCCTAGTCCCTCTAAAATACGTTTCATTTTTAATACGTGGCCCGAGAACGAAGAAATGTGTTCTTCAATGGATTGTGGATCGCCGAGATCAACGAAAAATGAATCAAAAAATGGAACTGATAATTTTCCGAGTGCCGGGTAAAAGAACCCAGTGCGAGCAGCAACTGCGGATAAACCCAGTGTTTTTAGTAAAACCGTTTTACCGCCAGTATTTGGACCAGAAAGTAAAATCATTTGCTGAGGGGGCGACATTTCCAGTGTGTTACGAACGATCTCTGAATTTTCTAAGTTCCAAAATAAAATTGGATTCGTAGTTTCTTCTAATATCCAAGCACGATCTATTGAAAGATGAATGGGTTTTCCTGAATATTTTTTAGCCAATCGCGCTCGCGCTTGAACACCATCCCAATAAGATACGAGCATCACGGATGCAGAAATTGCATCAACATGAGGATGAAGCTGACGAGCCACATCGGTAAGAATGATGTAAATTTCTTCGGAAGTTTCCGCTTCTTTTCTTCTTAATTGAGTTTGAAGTAATTCTACTTCTTTCGGCTCGATGAATACCGTTTGTTTACTCACCGATAACTCAGCCACGCGACCTTCCACCTGGCTTTGATCGGAAACTTTCACCGGCAAAACATAACGTCCATCGCGAACATCCGTATATTTTTCTTGAAGAATACCCTTATGCGCATATTCCTTCATCAAGGTTTCCATGCGAGCGGAGATCTCTTGTTTTAGCCCACGAACCTGACTAAACAGAGATTGAAGCTTCGGTGATGCTTTCTCTGATAACTCTCCCTGAGGCGTGATCACGCGATCGAGCACCCGCACACACTCAAAGGGATCAAAAATCTGAGCGAGTGCATTTTTAAAGTTTTTTCCAGCTAGTTCTTTTGGAAAATGATTCCAAGAATCAAAACAATAAAGCCATGCACGAATTTTATGAAGAGCATGCACTTCTAAAACCGCACCTTTTTGTAAAATTTCTAACTCATCGTGAATCTCTTCCAAATCACGGAGAGGCCCCCATAGAGCTTCACGCTCTATGATTGAAAAAACTTCATGCGTTTCGGTTTGTAGCTCTTGGGCGCGTTCAATTCCTTCAGCAAAGTTTTCAACGAAATTAAGATCATGAAGACGAGACTTTCCATAAGGAGTACGCGCTTCATTTGCGGCGTAACTCAATAATTTGGGCCAGTCTAAATCTTCGAACGGATACACTTTAATTTCTCCAATGCTTCCTTTTGTGAATCAAAACTCAATTCCCGATCTGCACGCTTAAGACTTACCCATTTAAAATCAGTGTGTTCTTTTGAATCAATTTTAATCGACGCAGGTTTTTTCTTTAAAATAAAGGCGTACCCATGTTCAATGGCATGCCCCCATCTCCCATCATACTCGAAAGAGAAATCTAAGGGTAGCATCTCTCCATGTTTACCCGTGAGACCAGTCTCCTCAAAGGTCTCTCGCATGGCGCAGTCCAATAACTTTTCTTTTTTCTCTACATTTGCAGTGATGGGATGCCAACCACCACCTCGATCGGAAACCACTTTCAAGAGGAGTACTTCATCATCGTGAACTACCCAAACCTGAACTTTTTTAATCATACATGCTCAACATAATTGAGATCTTTTCCGAAAGAATCTTTTAAGAAATAAACGGAGATGAAAGCAACCACACTCATCACACCACCCACTAAAAGAGCCGAGTTCACTAACCCAAAATGAGGTTTTAACGTGAGTAGTACCAAACTCATGGGAACCAGTGAAAATCGAATGAAGTTAGGAACGCTGGTAGCAACCGTAGCCCTCAAATTAGTTCCGAATTGTTCTGCAGCCATAGTTACAATCACAGCCCAGTAGCCGCCTGTGATCCCAAGCAAAATGCAAACACCATAAAGTACTTTTGAGCTCACGCCATTCATTCCAAATAAATACAAAATTGAAACGAGAAAATTCAAAACCACAAAAAGTTTAACTGCCTGATTTCTACTCTTGATCAACTGGCTCAGCACGCCACTTCCAAAATCTCCAAACACAAAACCCAAGTAGCAATACATGATCGCTTTTGAGGTGAGGATGGGATCAGCGATATTAAAAGTTTTTGCAAATTCGGGAGAATAAGTCACTAAAATCCCAATCGTGAACCAAATTGGAACTCCTGCAAGAATACAAAAAACAAATCGTCTAAATCGATCTGCATGAGTAAATAACTTTAAAAAATTTCCGCGGGATACCGCATGCGACTTCTTAGATTCATGAAAGATTCCCGATTCCACCACACCAATGCGAAGTAAGAGTAATGCAAAACCAAGTGCCCCACCAATTTTAAAGGCTAAACGCCAATCAAACACTTGAGCCACCCATCCACCTACCACTGCGCCAGTCACTCCCACCGTTGCAACAAACATTGTTCCATAACCACGAAGATGAGTGGGCAACACTTCGGCAACCAATGTAATCCCAGCACCAAGTTCACCCGCTAGACCAAGTCCTGCAAAAAATCGGCAAAAAGCATATTGAGTAAAATTTCCTGCATAACCGTTTAGAAAGTTGGCTACGGAATAAATGAAAATCGAACCAAACAATACAGAAAGACGTCCTTTTTTATCAGCAAGCATCCCCCATCCAATTCCACCTAACATGAGGCCTGTCATCTGGATGTTATTGAGCATGGCTCCCACTTCAAGCTCACGTCCCGCATAACCGATGGAACGCAAACTCTCTACACGAACAATACTAAATAAAAGGAGATCATAAATATCAACAAAATAACCTAAAGCTGCAACGATCACTGCCGCATTCAAGAAACTTATTTTTTTCATCTTTTCGATTACTTATTCGTTGCTGAAATCGCTTGATGAGCCGGCGCTACAGCCAACCAATCTTTCATGATGTTGATTGATTCTTGAAGGTACGGATTTTTGAGCCACAACTCACGACGACCTTGAGCGGTGTTTCCTTTTTCCTTCTTCTCTTTGCGCTTGTCTTTATCTTTGCCAGATTTATTCATGATATCTGCAACTTTAACCCAGCCCTCATTTTTCTTGATGTCTTCAAGATCTTTTACAATTTCTTTGAAGTCTGAATTATCAACAACACGCTTAGAAGATTTTTCTTTCAAAACTTTCACCAAATCATCATTGATGGGCTTCCATGCTTCATGAGGATCTTTAGAGTTAGCGGTATCTACAGTAATGAATGCTTCTGTTTTAGTAGGAGGAAGAGCATAATCCATATACTTCTCGCCCATATCATCGATATCCAAGTAAGTTGGCATCGTCACATCGGCACTCACTCCACCAAATTGAGTGGAAACACCTGCAGGAAGATAAAACATTTGCGTTGTTAATTTCATTGCGCCTAATCCTAGAGGAAGTGGATTCAACACTTGAACGCTACCTTTTCCGTAAGTGTGATCTCCACCCA
>CANBTI010000016.1 GCA_947372355.1 Bdellovibrionales bacterium
AAAAAGCTATTTCAGAATCAGTATCCTCCACCAGTTTTTACAATCAACTTCAAAACTCTTGCTGGCAGTATGGAAAATCAATGGCAGAAAAAGACTGGCCAACATCTAATATTGATCATCCTTTTGATGCCTTCATGGCAATTATTTCACTTAAAGTTGGGGTGTTAAAAAACTCAGACTGTTTTTTGCTGGAGAGAAAAACAAAAAATGCATGTACATTTTACTGGCTCAGTTCACCGAATGAATCTCCTGAGCTTTGTATGCTTTATCATGAGCTATTTAGAGGATACTTTTATCATCTCTCTAAAAAATTACGCATAGAAATTCACTCTAGTATTTTGCCAAGTTCGAATGAAAAATTGAAGGCTTGGAAATTCATTCTTCTTTGGATCGATTAATTCGGCGGTAAATTGTTCTTTCGTTTACACCTAAAAGTTTTGCAGCCTGGGCACGATCACCTTTGGTAAGATTCAGCGTTTTTTGAATTAAAATATCTTCAATTTCTTTTAAGCTAGTTCCAAGAGGAATGGTGATTTTTGAATCAGTTGTATCATTTAATGCTGGATTATCGCTCCTTGATACCAAGTGAAATGGTAAATCAATCGCTTGAATATATTTGCTTGAGTTAAGAACAACTGCTCGTTCTAATACATTTGATAATTCTCTTACATTGCCTGGCCATGAATGATTCATCAGAATCGCTTGAGCTTCTGAATCAATACCTTGAATGATCTTTTGATGTTCCAGTGAATACTTATTTAAAAAAAACTGAGTTAGTTCTGGAATATCTTCAATATGATCTCGCAGCGCTGGAACTGTCAGTGGCATCACCTCTAAACGATAATATAAATCCTGTCGAAACAAACCCTGCTTTACCTTTTCTAATAAATTTTGATGGGTGGCTGCAATGATTCTTACATTGAGGCTTTTTTCTTGAGTAGAACCTAAACGCCGAAGGGTTTGTGTTTCTAACACTCTCAGTAATTTTGGCTGTAATGAAAGTGGCATATCACCTATTTCATCCAGCATTAAAGTTCCGCCATTTGCAGCCTCTATTAACCCCATGCGAGCCTGAGTTGCACCAGAAAATGCACCACGCTCGTAACCAAATAATTCACTTTCAATTAAATTCTCTGGAATTGCTGCACAATTAAGAGCAACAAATGGCTGTTTTGCTCTAGAACTTTGCTCATGAATTAGTTTTGAAACTTGTTCTTTACCTGAACCACTTTCGCCTAAAACCAAAACAGAAGCATCAGTTGCAGCAACTTGAGAAATTAATACTTTTAATTTTTGTAAAGTTTTCGAAGAACCGATTAACGAAATACCACTCTGGATTTGATTCAAACTTTGATTTGGTTTTGTAGTACGAATGATCACTTGGTCTACAGCACTACAGAGATCCTGTTTTTTAAATGGCTTAAGTAAGAAATCTACTGCTCCCATTTTCATTGCCCAAACGGCATCTTGAACTTCACCAAATGCTGTCATGACAATAAAAGGTATGGAAATTCCTTTTTTTTGATAAGAATCTACAAATTGCATTCCACTCATACCGGGCATTCTCACATCGGTAATGATCAAATCTGGCTTAAACTCTACTAAACACTCAAGAGCACTGGCCCCAGAAGAAACACTCTTTACTTCATGCTTTGCATGCTCCAAAATTCGACTAGTGGATGAAAGAGACTGTGGATCATCATCCACGATAAGAATCTTCATACTAAAGCCTCTCTTGCTGTTTCTTTAAATCTATTTTTCATTGGCAGCAATCCCTCAAAGAGAGTTCCTTCAGAATTTGAATCACGAAGACAAAATACACCCCCATGATCCGTAAAAACTTTTTTAACAAAAGAAAGTCCAAGCCCAGTACCATCAGCTTTTGTTGTAAAAAATGGCTTAAAAATATTCGATTTAGCTGCTTCGGAAACTCCAGATCCATTATCAAAAAACTGAATCATTACCTGACCATCTAAAGTAAGAGAAAACTGAATTTCAATTCTTTTCTCTTTATTAATATTGTATTCCATTGCTTGCAAAGAATTACGGATCAAATTACCAAATGCTTGTTCAAGTAAACTAGCATCACCATGTATCATTAACTTATCGTCGTTTTTAAAACTCTCAGGATAATTCCATTGAACTCTAGCTCCAGCCTGTTGAATAGAGTTTGCATAGGTAGCAAGAGTGTTTTCTATAATTTCTGAAAGATTTACAGATATAACTTTTGAATCTCCCTTTGAAAGCCGAAGATAATTTTGAGTTATTTTTTTCAAACGTTCTACACTTGCTAAAATTGACTGAATTGACTGGCGCAAGTGAATCGCATGAGAGGAACTCTGTTCTTGATTGTTAATCTCCTGAAGTAAATCAATCGCTAGTTCTGCCTCTAACCCAATAGAATGTAGAGGATTGCCAACTTCATGTGCTACTTGAGCGGATAAACGACCAATACCTGCTAAATGTTCAGATTCTTGTAATCTTTTTTGAAGCTCACTCATTTGTAAAAGCATTTTATTTTGCTCTTCCAAGCGATCCTTTTGTGACTCAATCATCTTTTCACGTTCAATCAAACTTGTAGCCATGAGATGAAACTCTCTAGCTAATTCACTCACTTCATCTTTATTAAAAATGGAAACCTTTGGCAAATCTGCTCGTTCTTCTGAAGTAAGAGCTCCACGTTCGGTAATTTGTTTTACTGTTTTACGTAAATGCTCAATCGGTCGAAGCGCACGCTCTCCCATCCAAAGCATCATGAGTGCAACACTGATTACCACTAGTAGTAATATTTGCAATGCTAGCCTTAAGTTTTTCACATCCTCTTGAACACTTTGAAATGACTCTTTTGTCTCTTCTTCAATTTGTCTCTTAGCCCACTCTACTTCTTTTTGAATCATATCTATTCGATTGATCCACTGAGGGTAAAGCTCAGAAGCCTTGCCAAGATTCTCACCCAATAGCTCTAAATAAATTTGTTCCGCTAGCTGCCCAAGCTCGATATTCATTCTACTCATACGAGCATACCAATCGATCCAGGCTTGAGAGTTAAAATTATCTTTTTTGAACCGCTCTAAGGTTGTGCGATGCACCTCTAGAGTCCACGTGGGAATTCTTTTTGGCTTCCAAAGTGCGTTGTTCCAATGTGAAAACCCCAAACTTCTTTCCATTTCTCTTTTTAAGAGCTCTGTATCAGAAGAAAGTTGAATCAAATCTTTTTGCATTGGAAATGAACGGTAATTAATTTCAGAGATTTTTGAATTTACTTTTTGAGTAATTAAAAAGCTAATGCCCACCCCAACCAGGCTGACCACCATTAAAAAAGAAAGAAAAGCAAATACTCTGGAACGAAGCGTTTTCCACATGTTCTATTTCAAGTCTAGCACTGAAAAAGCCAGACTTCCCATCGATTTTTACATTGATTTTATCTGCGATTTTCACCACAAACGCCTTGGAATCGACAATGCGCACAATCCAAAGGATCAGTAGGGCTGGCTGGGAATTTACCAGCCAAAATTGAGGCTGCGATTGAATCCACCTTTAATCTCAATTCAGACCAAATTTGGGGTGGCTCTTCCAAAAAAAGTGAGTTGCTATTACTACGAGCAGTAGAAACAGCCCTTTCCACTTCATCAGATTTTTTGCCCTTATTCCATGAGCTAAAGAGAAATCCAGAATTTCGATTGATCTTATTTGAATCAAGATGAATGTATTGAGCAGTGATCACTTCTTTTTGAAAAATCTCTCTGGCTGCCAATGCATAAAGTCCAAGCTGTAAATCTTTTCCAGTTTCCAAGCTCTTATGTCCACCACTATGACTGCTGCCAGTTTTGTAATCAACCACCACCAAACCATCCTCATGGTCATCTACTCGATCAATTCGACCACGAAGCGAAAGACCAGAAAATGTAATTTCCACTTCTTTTTCTGAATAAAGTAGATCAACTTGTGACCTGGCCTGATAAACAGCCTCATCGGCAATAAAACAATTTAAAATCTCTAAAACGTGGGTACGAGTTGCCTGAAACCAACGTTCATTTTTTTCCCAGGCGATTGCTGGAGTTTTTTTCCAAGCAATTTCAAAAGCATTTTCAATATCACTTGGATTTTTCAACACTTCTTCGAGTGCTACATGCAGAAGTGTGCCAAATCGATCTGCCGCTAACTCTACTTCAACATCACGCTCATCTTGTAACTTTAAAAGATGTTGTGAATAAGCAACAAAAGGACAGTTTCCGTATGCATTGACAAAAGAAAATGGCCAAGCTTGATTTTCGGTAGAATTTTTTACTGGAAGTTTTAATTCTTCCACGAATGGCGATACTGACGTAACGCCTTTCCAAGAAGCGAGCAGCCTTGGATGTGCATGCATGATTTGTACTGGAAACTTCTCTGAATCTCCAAACGTAAAATCAAATCCTTCCGTTTCATTTCCGTTTTCATCATATTCAAATTCCCAAAAAAAAGAACCTGCATTGATATTCCAAAGATCAAATGATTTTCTATTTTGGGAGCTCTTCTCAAGGGAAGAAATCCATCCATATTCATTTGCTAGAATCTCTTGATCTCGAATGCTAAACCACTCTCCTTGAGAATCCTTAGGTTCAAAAAAAGAGTTTTCAACACCAAAAAAATGAACAATTGTTTTTTCTGAATCTAGTAATAAACTCGGGCATTGATCAACCCGGTATAGTTTTAATCCGGATCTATTTTTAGTAGGATCAATCACAGGATTTACTTGTTTTAATTTATCTTTTAACTTTTCAAACCAGTAACGCATTGGTTTTTTTGATTGATGGAGATTAATTTGCTTAAGAGAGGCTTCCCACTCTTCAAAAAGCCTTTCCATGACTTGTTTTGTCCACAAAGGGAGGGCGTGCGATTGAATGGATTCTGTGATGATTTTTTTCAATTGTTCCAAAGTCATTCGAGAAGGATAGCGTTTCAGCAACCTTTGAAAATCAAAATGAAGCTCAGGAATTCGTTCATAAGAGCCAATTCCCTGTACAATTGCATAATCGATAATTTTTTTTCTAAATTCTTTTGCATTCGGATGGAAACACTTCAACCATTCAAGTGCGGTGGCACGAGGAAAACCCTTTGAGCACAACTCCAAATCAAGCAATGCTTGTTTAATCGCTTCACTTTGATTGACTAGAGTGGGATCTCTAGAATCTAAAAGCTTTACCCCCCTTTGTTCTGCTACTCGTTTTAACGTTCTTCTGGATACTGGAGAATCCTGAATCACCACGATCTGATGTTCTATATCTAGTATCAACTCATCCATTAAAAAATTAGCCGCATCCTCTAAAGAATGGGATCGCTTTCTTAATAAATACCTTCCATCATTAATTTTCGATTGAGGATGAAGTGAATTTAAAATTTGTTCTGAAGAAATTAATTTAACTTCTGATTTTTTTGAAAGTTCACTCCAAAACCACTCTACTCTTGGTTTTTCACGCGAATGCTCCACACGATAATAAATGGATGGATGAGGATATTCTGCAGTACTCATATTATGAACGGCGTCCTCATAGAGACGAGCCTCATCCCAAAGATTTCTTAACTCAAGTAATCTTTGCCAATAGCGATTGAGTAAAAAAAACTCTTCTCGTTTTTGTAAATTCCCGGTTTTATCAATAAGCTGGCCGGAAATCACTTCAGCCTCTTCAAAGTGAGCAAAATTCATTCGCCCCTGTTGGAGAGTTTGATCCAATTTTTCAAAGTAAGAAGGACGAGAGCGGTGACCACTCAAAAGCGGCAAAGCCGTTCGTAGTTCATCTTTTTGGAACTCCTGACGAAGTAGTTCAACACGAGCTTGAACCTCCAAAATAAAACCCTTTGACTCAGGTACTAAGGTGGTAGCAATTTGAAGAGTGCTTTGAATTGAAGACCCAGTTAAAGAATAACCCCTTTTAAAACATAAGGTTTTCCATTCTTCACGAACAAAGCCTGAGCCTAAGACTAAAGAGGCCTTTGGCTCTAGTCCCTTAATATCATTTAACATTTCATCCATAAAACGAGCCATTACCTATCTTTTATCACAACTAGCTTTGACTCAAGCAAGAAACTGTGGTTAGATGCGCCGCGTTATGGAAATGTTTTTGTCTATCCTCATATTGAGCGTCGGACTATGCGGCAATGCTTTTGCATTCTCGCCAGATTTCCATTTGGGTTTTGAATCCCAAATTTCTAGAGACGTGGTCACTCCCTCTTTCTTCCCCATTCTTAAAACAGGCTTCGACGCTAAATCTGAAAACTATGACCTAGACCTCGAACTTAAGATGAGTTTGAATCATGCAAAAGTTAATGCTGTAAGTGCAAAAAATATCTATTATGAAGTGAATGGAAAAGATTCTCCCATCATTTCCTTTGGAAGAAAATGGATGGAATGGAGTCAACTGGATGAAAACTGGGGACTCGGAGTTTCCAACCCTCTAGATTCATGGGATCGATTGCGTTCAACCTCACAAGGCTTAACTGGAATTTTTTTAAGTCAAGATATCGAAAACTTGCGTTTAAATCTTTTTGTATCTTATTTAAGTATCCCCGAAATATCTCCAAATGTGGTGATCGAGAATCATCGATTTGAATTTTATCACCCACAATCAGTCAGCGCTGGCCCACAAACTTTTGATTTACTGAATCGATCAACGCCCTTGGGTTACAATCTTTTAATTCCCAACTTGAGCTCAATCATCTTTAGACCAAGTGTGATTTTTTCAATTGAACCCGTGAAGAAAAATAATCCATTTTCTGGTAAAGCAACTTTTGGATATTTACCTTTAAACTATTTTCCAATCGCACTTCAGGCATCTTTAGCAATTCCTTTGGATCAAATCGTTGTAGATTTAAGACCTAGAGTTCTTTCTCATAATATATACAATGCCGAAATATCATATCAATTTAACAAAGAAACCATTTTTGGAATTTCAGAATTAGTGGATCAAATTTTTACTGAAAGTTATATTCCATCTGACTACACAACCGCCGCTTTAGGACTGACTAGTTATTTTAGCCCTTGGATTAAATTGGGCAATTTTAAACTCTCACACCTTTACGCACTAGGTGGAATCGGCAACGATACAGGGCCATATGCAAACCCAATTCATAATTTATTTAGTTCAAGAATATTATATAAAAACGCTACACAACTTCAATTGAACATCGATGAAATTTCTGCAAAATTTTTGCATGAATTTTCAGTGAATGCAAACTGGGTATCCATTGATTGGAAACATCAATGGGAAAAAAACTTCAGTAGCGTAATTGGCGGAGACTTAATTTCCGCAGAAAAAGATGCCGCAAATAATGGCGGTGCAGAATTTTTATCAGATCTTCGCGCATTAGACCGAATCAGAGTGGGAGTAAGTTATGCATTTTAATAAATCATTATCATTAGTGATCATCGTGAGTCTTCTCACATCCTGCTCTTGGTTAAGAGATAAACCTAAAACACAAAAAAGCTTTGAAACAAGCGAACTTAACTTAACTTGCCTTCAAGAAATGCCCGTACAATTACAAGAACTTTTTGCAGGACATTACACAGAAAGCGTAAAAGATCAAAATTCAGTAAAATCTATCTGGAGTTGTTTAGACCATTCATTAAATACATTTTCGAAATACACTCGCGGCTCAAGTGCTGGAAGCTATTCTGATCAAGAATTACTTGATTTCGCAAATCGTTATCTTCCAAACAACAATCTCTTCAGCGCAAAATTAGTAAACTCTATATTTAAATTAAAATCATCAATCATCGGCGGGAACGAAAATAGCATTACCCAAAATGAAATTTTAAAATTAAGAGCAAAATTAAAAAAATTCGGTGAAATCATTCTTCCCCTTTCACCGTATATTTCAACTTTACTTAAACCTTATGAAAACTTTACTGATGACGAGATGAAAATAGCCGGAGACCGGTTAAACAAGTTTGTTGCAGATTTTGCCTACTTATTAGAAGATTCAGAAAATACAGTAAAATGGGTAGATATTTCATTATTTATTGGTGAACTTGAAAAATACCTTAATTCCTCATCTCCTACTTCTTTAACAGTAGTCCGAGAACAAGTTGAAGTATTCAAATATTTAAAAGTACTGGTTGTTGGTGGTGATGAATTTGGTATTGAAAAAACAAAGTGGCAACCTATCTTTAAAAGCATTTCATCCATATACAATGCCATGTACCTGAATACATCCAGTGCGGATATGATGGAACAATTGAGCATTGAAATTCAATCAACAAATGAAGAACAAAAAAATGCAACCCAAAAACTCACTGATACATTAAAAGTTTTAAAGAAAAATACAACTCTATATTCTAAAAATACAATTGAACTTCTTTCTGATCGTTGGTCAAAAGCATTAGTACTAAACTCAATGTTATATCCAAATCGATCTAATCAATTATGCATAAAAAACTTTCTGGGATCTTCTAAAATAAGAAAATACACAGCCAATTTAATTGATGAATTAAGCCAAGTTAAAGCAGGCGATCAAACCGTAAGTTTAATAACAAAAATATCTGAAAATCTATCGTTACTAATTCAAGAAGTTGGAATTAATCAAGAGGCAACGCTCAATGCTGATGAATTGAGAGAATTTAATTCGAAACTAAAAGGATTATATAAAGATGACAAAGGGTTTCAGATTATTGATTCATCCATTTACCTTCTTGAACAAATCAGTACAATTTTAACTGGAAAAGATTCAAAAAATCTCACTCCAAGTGATCTTAAAGATCTCATAGAAAAATCAAAGGATCTATATTCAGCCTGGAAAAACGACCAATCAAGTGACTTTAATTTAGCTTTATCTAACTCACTTAAAATCATCATTAGAAAACCATTTGCAAGCTCAATAAGCATAGATCAAATACAAGAATTGATTCGTACTAGTAAAAATATTTTTACAAAAATGGAATTCACTACCACCATTGATTGGGATCATATCAGTGATCTCGCAACTAAAGCTGCGAAATTAAAAGCAGTACTATTTGGAAATACAGATAAAACAATTAATAATACAGAGTTAACTCAAATCTCTAGCACTTGGGATGCGTTTGGAAGCTACGTAGAAATAGATGATGCACTCGAAAGCTTGAGTAAATATTTTAAGAAAAACCCATACGCAACAGTTAAAACCAATGATTTATTAAATGCCATTGATGCATTTCTACCTGATGATCAAAAATTATCAAAACTAGGGATTTCAATTGATCAAGTTGGATATTTAAAAGCATTTTTAGTCGGTGGAGCTCGAAACACTATAGATCGTTCAGAATATACCAAAATTTCACAAGTAGGATTTACCATTTATAGAAGTTTAAAACCTGTTCTCAAATCCTTACCCAATGACTTTAAAATAGGATTGAATGCCTCCAGCTTTGCACTTTTTGAGGCAGGGCTACAGGGACTAATCTCTGGAAAAAACTTTAAGTTTTCAAACAATGCACTGAAACAACTACTACTTTTTGAATTGAATAAGGCTGGCTATAATGTTCATCCCATTACGATTGATAAACTTTTAATCGGGATAAACCATAGAATTTTTGATCATAACACAGGAAAGAAACCTATCATTTATCCTGATTACTTTGATTCCTCAAAACTAATCGGAATGAAGGAATTTTTTCAAAAAACGAAACTTGATTATTTAGATTTTGAAAAAGCTTTCAATGGCATCAGCGAAAGTAACTCACTCCCATCTAATCAAATCAAAGAAAGATTAAATTCTACTAGCGCAAGAAACATTCTTAGCATTCTACACCCAATCATGAGCGGGCAAACAAATATGCCTTATTTTACTGGGAACAATAAACCTCAAATCGATTATTACCAAATTGATTTAAAATATAAATCATTAATTTATAATGTATTAATATGGGTATTCCCTAAATATGAAATAGAAGAAGATAACTTAAACTTAGATAAGTTACCAAGATTAAGCTTATTAGATCTTACCGATCTATTTGACGATGTGAGCGATACAGTTTATGAACTTGGACTATCCTTTTCACCTGATACAGCAATTAAAAGCGCTACTAAGAGAATGCAAAGTATCAATTTATTCACCAGAACAGGAAATGGCGATGAATACATTGATGTAGTAGAAACTGTTGATTTTTTAACCACCACTTTTGCCGGTAAAAATCTTCTGGATGAAGTCCGTAGAAAATTGGTAAAAAATTGTTATACACAAAATTTATCTTATTCTACCCAAACTACTTTTTCATATAGCTGTCTTAAAAATCAATTTTTCGGAATCAATCAATTCAAAGACACCTATTTAAAAGTAATTCCTCAAATGACAAAACATTACTTAGGATTGTCTGTAAACGAAAAGGAACTATTTATAAGTTCAACACTGACTGCATCTAAATCTGGATGGACTGAACAAACACAATTTAATTTGGATGATCTGGAAACTTTAGTGTCAATTCCATATTATGTTGAAAATATCTTTTTAAGACTCGATCTAAATCTTGATGGTCTTTTAAATTTTACTGAAGCAATGAATGGTTTTCCAATATTTTGTAAAGAAATTAAGAAAGCTGGAGGCGACAGCATTAAGGGATCTTGCGAAAAAGGTGAAAAACCTCGTCAGATTGAAGCTATTTTTGGTCACTTGCTCATGAAAGGCGTTGCTCCAAGCTCAATTGAACCAAATGATTCTTGGATGGAAAAACTCAAAAAAGGAAAAGATTTTTTATTATGGCTATATTACTGGAATCACTTAAATCGCGATCCAGAAGTGCGTGATATCAGCCCACCGTATCTATATAGAAAAGATCTGTTAAATATCATTTCAAATCTTTCTACTTCGATAACTCTACCACCAAGCCCTCTTCAACCTTTAAGTAACGATCCATCTGTTGTAACGCCTCTTTCCGATGGGCAATCTGAATAATCACTATTTCAGGATCAAGTTGATTTAGAGCATTCATGAACTCTTTTTCTGCTTCTGGATCAAAAAATGCTGTGGCTTCATCCAATATCCATATTTGAGGATTTTTCAAAAACGCTCTTAAAAAGGATATCATTTGTTTTTCACCCATCGAAAAATTACTTCCGCGTTCTCTTACCTCTTCATTTAATCGATTTAGAATTGAAGAGATCAATTTATATTCTTTAAATTGTTCTTTTAATAAAACAAGATCAAATTGAAATTGATCAAATAGCGTAATATTATCTTTTACACTGCCTGAAAACAAAAGTGGAAATTGCTCAACGACTCCAAAAAAATTCCGAATTTCATGAATTGATAAATCTTGATATGGAACTCCGTTCCAAGTGATCAACCCCTGAGTGGGTGTATAAAAACCATAAAGCAATTGCAATAAAGTAGATTTACCCATTCCAGTTTCACCGTAAACCCCAATCCTATCCCCTGAATGAATTTTAAAACTTGTTAACTTAATGACATCAATGTTGCTTGATTGATATCTAAAAGATAATTTATTTAATTCAATTATTTTCATTTTTTCAGGTTTGAATGTTCCTGATTTTTCTGAGGGTTCTCCAAAAACATTTCTAATTCGATCAATACTAGTTAAACCAGATAAAAAATAATTCCAACGATCAGTAATCTCCATCAAAGGTTGTTGAAGAGAGAATATGTAGCTCAAGATTGCAACCCATTCACCAGTTTTTAATAAACCATGATCAACCATAGGAATGCCAACAATAATTAAAATTAAGAACAATACACCAATCCCTAAAGATAATACGGGATTAAATAATGCAAAAGTATTCACCATTTTTACTTGAGCTTGTGAATAGCGATCAATCTGTGTGGATAGAATTTTATTTTTTTGTTCTGTTAGCGATAAGCTACGTATCGTTTTCATTCCAAATAAAAAATCAGCTAGCAATGAATTGAAGTGGGATAATTCGTTCCTTGTATTTTCATAAGCTACTTTTAATTTTTTTGAAAAAACCGAACATGCGTAAAGAAAAGGTAAAAAGAAAACAAAAAGAAAGAATGCGAGTCGATGATTTAAACTATAAATACCAATAAAAATAGCTAAAATTGAAGCGCAATTCCCTACTATAGAAACCATTCCAGACTGAAAAAAATCAGTGAGCGAATTAACATCGTTTACAACCCTGGTCATGAGTTGGCCACTACTGGTACGATCAAAGTAACTCACCGACACCCTCATCAAATGCTGAATCATGTTTTCACGAACTCGTTCAATGATGTTTTGACCAAAAAGTGCAAATGTTTTTTGAGTCGTATAGATAATCGTTAACTTCAAAAGTTCACTTAACGCAAAAAAGATAATCAGCTTTTTAGCAAAAGATTCATCAATGATTCTTGCCAATAACTGCGGACTCAACCAGGTAAAAAAAGAACCTAACAAGGTTGTCAGGATACCGATTGCAAATAACTTTTTTTCTTTAAGAAAATATTTTGAAATAAATTTAAGTGATTTATTCATATTTTTACCACTCGGTCGCAATAACTAAGATGTTCCTCATGATGAGAAATAAAAATTACTGTTTTATTCAGTTTTCTAATTTCAACTGACATCTTTTGTAATACGTATTTTGAAGTATTAATATCAACAGAGGAGAGTGGGTCGTCTAATAAGAGAATTGGTGATTTTTTTCTAATAGCACGTGCAATAGCGACTCTTTGTTTTTGTCCTCCAGATAAACCGGCTCCCCTTTCACCTAGTTTTTGATCCATTCTATGCAGAAACTCATGCTCGTGCATGCCTGACACACTCATTGACCAATCAAGTGGTTGAAGTTCGTTGCTAAAGTTAAGGTTTTCAACCAAGGTTCCTTGAAATAAATAAGGATCTTGTAAAACAGTGGAGAAAAACTCTCGAATTTCATTTACTGAGTAATCAGCAACATCTTTATTATTTACAAAAAGCTGGCCTCGATTAACTGGATAAAACTTCAATAAAAGTTGTAAAATAGTAGATTTTCCAGAGCCAACGGATCCAAAAAAACCAACCCATTCGCCTTCAAAAATTTGAAAACTAAGATTATGAATCAAAGGCTTGGAATCGCTATAGGAGAAACTTAAGTTTTTTGCTTCAATGATTGGAATCTTTTTTTCGAACATGATTTCATTGCTTGGTTTTTCAAGAGTTTTAATATCTTCAACATCTTGATCATCTACATATTGATAAAACTCTTTTCCACTGCTTTTACCTTTTTGAAAATAGATCACTGCCATCGCTGAAGCGGTAAGCGGCCAAAGGAGTTTTTGTAAATATCGCTGCATTGCTACCAATGTTCCAATGCTATAACCTGTAGATGAGAATAGAAGAACTATACTAGTTGAAAGAAAAAACTCCATGCTAGGCCCTAAACGAGCTTGGGTTTGGGTCATTTCGACCTGTTTTCTATTCAAAACATGGCTTTCTGAATTTAACTTTTCAGAAATCTTTTTTTCCAACCCATATGTTTTGATGATTCTCACTCCTGAAATCATTTCTTGAGTTAAGGTTCCTAATTTACCGATCTGTTCTTGAACTTTTTGTGATTGAGCTGCGATTTTACCCTGCAATACCAAAACAACTACCGGAATAAATACAATGGGTAAAATTACTTTCCAGGCAAGGTCGGGGGCAATCCAAAACATTGCAATAGGAAGTGCAATGCAATAAAAACAAGCATCGATAATGGAGATCACTCCGGGCCCTAGCGCAAAACGCATGTTTTCAATATCACCGGTAGCAAGGGTCATTAAATCCCCCACTTTTTTATACTCCATCTTGGGAATTGAAATTCTAAAGCTTTTAAATGCAAACTGTTTTCTAAACTCAGCTCCAGCAAGCATTGCGCTTTTTGAAAGAGCAATACGCCAAATATATCTGCCGAAAACTTGTAATAAAATTACCAATAACAAACCTTTAATGAGTGAGTTATGATTGTGGCCCATTAAACTTGGCTTTGAAAAAGAATCAACGGTATCTTTTAGCAATAACGGTAAATACAATTCTGCTATATCAATACTCAAAATCGCAATAGAACCGATGATGATTTGTTTCTTATAGTTTTTCCAAAAAAAAATGAGTTGTCTAAGAATTGGGTGAGAAGATCTTCCATTCATGCTTTTAAAATTCCTAGAATCTTTAAAAAATCATCGGGCAATGGTGCCTCCACCTTCATTGGCAGAGAGGATATAGGATGTAAAAACTCTAACTGGTATGCATGTAATAAAAGCCTTGGAGCCTTAATCATGGTTAAAACATTTTTAGGGAAATATTGAGGATCACCCATAATGGGTAAATTCATCTCTGAGGTATGCACTCTAATTTGATGAGTTCTTCCAGTTTTTGGTTGAGCTTCCATCCAATAACCTTGTTTAAAAACTTCTAATACTCGAAAAAAAGTATGCGCGAAGTCTCCATTTGATTTTACACTACCAAATCTTGCATTTTCATTTTTAGGGGAAACCTTTGCGAGAAAATTTTTAACTTCAAACTTCTCCTGTAAATTCAATTTTGGTGAATCGGGCATTAACCAAACCAGACAATGATAAGTCTTTTGTATTTTATGATTTAAAAACAGCTCGGAAACACCCTTATTTGCCGATTCTTTTTTTGTGAACATCACAATGCCTGAAGTGTCACGATCCAAACGATGGTGCATTCCTAAATAAACGTCTGCGAAGTTTTTCTTTTCTCTATTTGCTAAATATTGCTTGGTGAGATCAAATAAATTAGCCCGATTTGGATCTATCGTTGGCTGAGTCGGTATTCCCGCATTTTTATTAATAATGATGAGCCACTCATCTTCAAATATTACATGATCATTTTTTATTGAATTTTGCTGAATGGATACAACTTGATCATCTAGCCCAATTTTCTTTTCATCAAAATATACTTCTAATACTGCTCCGGCATATATAATGGTTGCAGGAATTTTATTACGATGACGGTTAACATATACAGCTCCAGATAAAATTAAGGATCTAATTTTAGTCTTTGATAAAGATTTTCCCAAAACATCCGGTAACCAATCAAAAAGAAAATCATCTAATCTAGTTTTAGGGGCTGAATTTGCTAAACGAGTATTGAGACGTTTCATGGTAAATATTCGTCTCAGCTTCTTTCGACCGAGATTACGCCCTTCTTTGATTCAAGAGCACTAATCACCTTTGCCAATTGATCCATATTACCAACTTCTACTTCAAAAATCGCAAAAGCTTTTTTATCTTTGGTCGTTCGAATATTTGCAGAAGAGATATTTACTCCTACACTGGTAATCGATTGAGACATCAAAGCCAATAATCCTGGCTCATCATTAGATAGTACACGTATTCTAATATTTCTTCTAACTGGCATGGTGAGTGCCTTATTCCAAGAAACCTGAATTCTTCTTTCATTATCTGTATCTAATGCCCTTGCACAATTGGCCTGATGAATAGTGACACCGCGGCCACGGGTAATAAATCCTGTAATACTTTCGCCTGGAATTGGATTACAGCAACGCGCGTACCTTACCAGTACATCATCCACACCTTCTACAATGATGGCATTTCTTGCTTCACTTTTCTTAGTTGCCGATTTGATCGCTTTTTTCATGAACGATTCATTTTCGACAGTTTTCATTTTAGCTTTTTTAGCATCTAATTCATCGCGAGGAATCACCTTGGAAATAATTTGGTCCACTGTAACGCGTCCATAACCAAGACCGACCTGCAACTCATCTAGGGAGTTGAATTTCAATTCACGTTTTAATTGATCGTATTGAGATGTTTTTTCTAATTTAGACCAAGAAATCTCATATTCTTTTAATAATCGATCTAAAATATCTTTTCCTTGAACTTGAGCTACATCACGTTCTCTAGTTTTAATAAAAGCTCTGATCTTCGCTTTTGCACGCGAAGAAATAACAATTTTAAGCCAATCTTTAGACGGGGTTTGGGTAGGAGAAGTGATCACTTCAATGGAATCACCCGATTTTAAACGATGCTTCAGCGGAACTATTCTTCCATTTACCTTCGCACCAACACATCGATTCCCCACATCAGTATGAACTGCATATGCAAAATCAAGAGGAGTTGCACCATAAGGAAGTTCTTTTACTTCTCCTGATGGAGTAAACACAAATACATCTTCAGAAAAAAGATCTACTTTTACTGTTTCTAAAAACTCATTTGGATCAGAAAGATCTTTTTGCCATTCTAAAAGTCGATTTACCCACTCGACACTTTCATGAGATCGGGTATCGAACTTACCCTCTTTATATTTCCAATGGGCAGCGATTCCTCGCTCAGCAACCATATTCATTTCTTGAGTTCGTATTTGGATTTCAGTGCGTTCCCCACCCAAACCGATCACCGTAGTGTGAAGTGATTGATAATGATTTGCTTTTTGCATGGCAATGTAATCTTTAAATCTGCCAGGAACAGGCCTAAAAGCAGCATGAATTACGCCTAAAGCTTTATAACATTCAGTAATATTATCCACAATAATTCGGAATGCGATAATATCGTGCAATTCATTAAAATCAACTTGGCGTCTTTCCATTTTTTTATAAATGGAATAAAAATGCTTAGCTCTACCGATCACTTGAGCTTTAACATCGTATTCTGAAAGTTTTTCAGTAATGAGCACAGTTACATCTTCAATATATTTTTCACGTTCATTTTTACTAGTCGAAATAATTTCAGCCAATTTATAATAAACATCCGGATGCACAAAACGCAGGCATAGATCTTCCAACTCCACTTTCATTTTGCTCATCCCTAAACGGTTTGCAAGGGGAGCATAAATATCAAGTGTTTCCTGTGATATGGTTTTTTGTTTGTGCGCTGGTAAAAACTCTAAAGATCGCATATTACTCAAACGATCAGATAGCTTTACGATGATCACCCGGATATCTTTAGCCATTGCGATGATCATTTTTCTAAAGTTTTCAGCCTGTTTTTCTTCTGATGTTCTAAACGTCATCTTAGAGAGCTTGGTAACTCCCTCCACCAAAGTTGCTACGTCTTTTCCAAATTCCTTTTCGATCTCTTCAATCTTAACTGCAGTGTCTTCAACAGTGTCATGAAGAAAGGCTGCACAAATTGAAGATAAATCCATCCGCATATCAGCCAAAATCTGGGCCACCTCTGTTGGATGAATGATGTAAGGATCACCACTTGATCTCATCTGACCAGAGTGCGCTTTATCGGCAAAGTGAAATGCTTTTTTAAGCAATTCAATGTTTGCATCAGGGAAATAACTGAGAACAGATTTACAAATAGTTTCTAATGTTGCTACGGGCGCTTTTGCCATAAGCCCCCTTCAAGCTGATTCATGAATGAAACAACTTCATTTTCTAGTTTTTGAAATGTTAAATTAAAATCATCGTTAACAAGCTTGAAATCAAACTTATCTAAATGTTCCATTTCATGGCGCGCATTCGCCATTCTTTTTTTGATCGCAGATTCATCTTCAGTTTTTCTTCCTCGTAAGCGTTGTTCTAAAACTTCAAGGCTTGGAGGAGCAACAAACACGGTAAAACATTTATCGGGAAAAGCTTTCCTTAAACTTTCAGCTCCTTGAACATCGATATCGAGCAAAACATGTTTTTTATCACTCCAAAATTGTTCAAGGGTTTCGGTCGATGTTCCATAATATTGATCATGAACATTTGCCCATTCTGCAAAAACGCCTAAATCAATTTTTTTCTTAAATTCTTCTTTGCTTAGAAAATAGTATTCTTTTCCTTGCTGTTCAACACCCCTAGGAGAACGCGAAGTGGAGGAGATAGATAAAGCAATTCGGGATGAATGTTTTTTTAATAATTCAGCACAGAGCGTACTTTTACCTGCACCGGATGGCGCGGAAACTACGATTAAACCAAATTTTTCTTGGGAAGAAGTGGTTGAACTCATTCTAGATTTAAACTCTGCTCTCTCAGTTGCTCAAGCCATGTTTTCAATTCGATCACATCATGACTGATATCTAAATCTTGGGCTTTGTTACCGAGTGTATTTACTTCACGATTTAACTCTTGGAACATAAAATCTAATTTTTTTCCAATTAAACCACCGATACTCATCAGATGTTCAATTTGATCAACATGCCCCCTGAATCGATTTAACTCTTCTTCTATATCCATCTTATCAAGCGTTAATGAAACCTCTTGTGCAATGCGAGTTTCCATTAATGCTCTCATTTGTGCATCAGGAGTCGTGAAAGATTCAAAGCATTGCTCAATACGTTTTTTAACTTTTTCTTGTGCTTTTTTTTGCATTTGAACTCTTAAGTTTAAAAATCTCAAATGCGTATTTTTAAAATTTTCTAAAACCATTAACATCGCTCGCTTAGTTTTTTCACCTTCCTGAGCGCGCATCTTCACTAGATCATCTAATGCAACCGAAAGCTCATCCATGAACATTTCTCTTAGTTCAGTAATTGATTCTTCACTCAGATAAGGACTAGTGTGTTTAACAATAACATCGGGAAATGTGATCAAATCTTTTAATGAAATGGGATCCGTGATTTTAAATTTTCTCTGTAATTCTCTGAAAAGTTCCATCGCCTTCTCAGCTTGAGGAATATTGATCTTAATATCCAAACTATCTTTTTTTGAATCATTGGTTCGCTCAACCCAAAGCTCCACCGATCCTCTTTTCATTTTACTTTCAAAAAGTGCACGAGCAGAGGTTTCAATACTTGCCCATTCTTTAGGCATTCTGAATTTTAAATCTAAAAACCTATGATTGAGGGATTTGATTTCAATTTTATAGTTTTCACCGTTATAGTGAAACATTTTAGTTGCATAGCCGGTCATGGAACAAATCATTTTGTTACTCCCTTAATTGCAAAATCACCCATTTTTCTAAATTTTTGAATTCTATCCATTTGGAAAGCTTTGCTATCTTTGGAAGAAGGGTTTTTAAAGTTTTTCTTTGAACAAGATTCCAAAAAACTTTCCACAGTTGTTTTCATTTGTTTAATCGCTGCAATTGAATCTCGGTGAGCGCCTCCATTTGGTTCAGGAATAACCAAATCAACAAGTTTCATCTGATCTAAATCTTTTGGTGTAATCTTCAATCTTTCTGCTGCTCGCTCTGCAAGAGTAGAATCACTCCACAAAATAGAGGCACAACTTTCAGGACTGATCACTGAATAAGTTGAAAACTCTTGCATATAAACTTCATTACCAATGCCAATAGCCAACGCTCCACCAGATCCACCCTCTCCAATCACAATGGAACAAGTAGGAACTGTGAGTGAAAACATTGAACAAATACTTTCAGCAATGGCTTGTGATTGTCCGCGCTCTTCTGCATCCATTCCCGGATAGGCGCCAGGAGTATCGATAAAAGTAATCACTGGCATCCTGAATCGTTCAGCCATTTCAAACATTCGAATAGCTTTACGATATCCTTCGGGTCTGGCCATCCCAAAATTACGTTCTACTTTTTGTTTAGTTGTTCTTCCTTTTTGATGACCGATAATCATCACAGGAGTTTTATTGTTTCCATTGGACCAAGTTGCTGTTCCACAAATAAGAGCAGCATCATCTCCAAATAAACGATCACCATGTAGCTCTTGAAAATCAGGGAAAATACTTTCCACGTAATCCATCGTATAGGGACGATTGGGATGACGAGAAATTTGGACTCTTTGCCATGAACTTAATTTGGCATAGGTATCTTCCACAAGTTTCTTTAATTTTTTCTCAAGAGTTTTGATCTCATCTTTAAAATCCACGCCATCGGACTGTTCGATATCACGAAGCTCTTGAAGCTTCTTTTCAAGCATAATAATTGGTTTTTCAAATTCAAAAAATATATCCATGAGTGTTAAAAGTTTATCACAATTTTTTGGCAATAATGCTATTCTATTTACGTGGAAAATAAAGACGAAAGCATTGATACTACAACGGAAGCTACGGCCGAAACCCAGATTGAGGCGCCCCGCGCCAAGAAATCAAAATTACTAGTCACTTCCGAAATGAAGGCTGATCCGCTCAGTCGCAAACTTTTGTTATTTTCAATGCTCTTTGCCAGTTTGGCAATTCTTTGTATCGGTTTTTTGACGAGTATTTACCTGAAGAAAAAACATGCTTTAAAAATCACTCACACAGAGGTGGTTTCAACAAAACAAACTCCCATGATCACCCAAGCTTTGGATGAAATTCTTGTCGTATTAAAAAGTGAACAAGAATTAAGAGTCGAAATTGTAGTTGAATGCTCAACCCAAGAAACTTGTAACTTCATTAAAGATCACTCCGTACAAGTGAGAGACCTACTCATCCCCATGATTTCCAATATTGATCCAATTGCATTTTCCGCAATTGATAATAAAAATTTGGTGAGAAAAAACATTACCGAGCGACTCAATACTCTTGAACTACAAGGCAAGATCATTCAAATTCACTTCAATAATTTAAGCATTGAAGGAAATCCTAAGTGAGTCAAACCAGTAAAAACGCATATGAAGCTGGCAGTCAAAAATCAATCCCAGCTGTTTTACTTTATGCATTTTACGAAAATGAAGTTTTAATGATTCATAGAAATCAAAAGCAAAACGATTTTCATGAAGGAAAATGGAACGGCCTTGGAGGAAAATTTGAGCCCGGTGAATCCTCTCTCGATTGTGCAGTTCGAGAATTTGAAGAAGAATCCGGCTGTAAAACTACATTATTGCAATGGAATTGGTTAGGTCATTTGAACTTTCCAAACTTCAAGCCGAAAAAAAACGAAGATTGGTCAGTGACCGTTTTTGTGACCGAACTCACTCCAGAACAAAAAAATAATGTGATCATCAACAATGAAGAAGGAACTCTTCATTGGATTCCAACTTCAAAAGTATTAATGCTTCCACTTTGGGCGGGAGATCACCTTTTCATGCCTCATGTAATTAGTAAAACTCCTTTTGAAGGAACTTTTTTTTACCACAATGAAGTTTTAGAACGCTTCATCTGCAATCCTATACTCCGTTGATTTGGGCCCAACAATATGGTGGCGTTTCATCATATCAAAAAGGGTACTTCTGGCAATCCCCAGTAACTTTGCTGTTTTAGTTCGATTGCCACTCACTGCCTTCAATGCCCTTAATAGTAAAACTTTTTCCATGTCCTCAAGAGTGCATATTCCTGGAATTATTTTTTCTGCCATGCTCATCCCAGAGTGATGATCATTTAAAAATTGAAAATCAATTTCATGAAGAACTAAATCTTGGGGGTTAGCAACTCCACAAGCACGTTCAATTGCATGCCTGAGCTCTCTTACATTTCCTGCCCAAGAATTTGAAGTTAATTTTTTCATTGCTCCATCTGAAATGACTTTAGCGTTTTCTTTAGCAAATAAATGCGCCAATGCTTTAATGTCTTCTGGTCTTGAATTTAATGTTGGAATTTCAATAGGAATGGATGCAAGACGAAAATATAAATCTTGTCTGAATGTTCCTTCTTCTACCATTTTTAAAAGGGGCTTATGGGTTGCACAAATAATTCGAACATCAGCATGTAAAATCCGATCAGATCCGACAGGTCTGATTTCTCCGCATTCCAGAAAACGCAATAATTTTACCTGTAATTCCATAGGCAAATCACCTACTTCATCTAAAAAAAGAGTTCCATTGTGTGCTTGAAGAAATGCTCCAATTCGATCCCGATTCGCTCCTGTGAATGAACCTTTCACATGACCAAACAATTCACTTTCTGCAAGTGACATGGGAAGAGCACCACAATTGATCGCCACAAAGGCTCCTGACGCACGGGTGGACCATGCATGCGCTTGCTCAGCCAGTACTTCTTTTCCCGTTCCTGTTTCACCAAAAAGATAGATTGATAGTTTTGTGGAACTCGACTTTTTTAGATCCGACAACAGCTTCATTCCAGAAGTAGATTTGGTGAACCATTTACTTTCAATTTTATCATTTTTTTGAATATTTTTTTTGGGATCTTTCTCAAAAAAAACAATCTCAGAATCACCAACTTTTAATGGAATATCAAATGGGATTTGGATTGATGGAAACTTAAAATCACCCACTTCGATCACTAAATTTTCTTGAATTGATTTTAGCACCAATCCTTTTCGATCCTCAACGATCAGTGCTGCGGTGGAGATTTTTGGATCACGAAAACCCATAGAATCCAGATAGCTGGTGCCAATGGTATGTGGCCCCTCACCCTCAAACTTGATCATTCTTAACTCACCACTTGGATCTCTGACCTGTAAAAATATGCACTGTTTCATTAGTTTTCTCCCAAACCCTACAAAGCAATCGATATGCCATGAATGAAACTCGATTTTAATCACTTTGATGTGTTAAGATGTAGTTCAATGGCCACAAACGATCCTTTTATTGTCACACTTGCTGATCCAGCCCAGATTCCTAAATTAGTGAAAGATGGGTTTTTCATGGGCTACGCACAACCTAGAATCGCGATGGTGGGAAGATCCAACGTTGGAAAAAGCTCACTCTTAAATTCCCTTTTCCAAAGAAAAGTGGCTCGAGTATCCCAAACTCCAGGAAAAACTAAAGCGATTCATTTTTTCCTGTGGGAAAAGATTGATAAAATAGTAGCCGATCTTCCTGGCTACGGATTTGCCAGAGTTCCTAAAGAAGAACAAAAAGCATGGTCAAATTTAATCGGCTCTTACCTGAGAATGGATGCGGGTTTAGAGCAAGTCTTGATTCTTTTTGATAGTCGCCATGGCCCCACCCCTGATGATTTTCAGGCTCTCGATTACATTTTAAAATTAGGCTTGCCCGTGAGAGTGATCCTTACCAAATTCGATCAAATAAAAACTCAATCCGATCGAGCAAGAAGAAAAAAAGAAGTGCTTGCTTCGCTTGTGAATTATGGAGTTCAAGCGGATGACCTATTTTGGGTGAGCATCAATGACATGAAAACTATCGAATTTTTAAGAAAAAAATTATGACAAAAAAATCTCAATTTCATATTGGAATTCTTGCGCCATCTTCTGTTGTTCCGGCAAATGAACTTTCAAAGGGCGTAGAACATTTAAAAAAAAATGGCTTTCTCGTGGAAGTTCATCCCACCGTTTTAGAACAAGATTATTTTTATCCTGCCAATGATAAAAAAAGAGCGGAAGCAATTTTAGAATATGCCTTTAGAGACGACATCGATGTAGTTTGGTGTGCTCGTGGCGGTTATGGAGCTACCAATCTTCTTCCTCAACTATTAAAAGAAACGTTGAAAAAGAAGCCAAAGAAAAAAACCCTGCTCGGTTTTAGTGATGCTACCGCACTATTAGAATTCACTCGCAACCAATGGGGATGGAACACGATTCATGCTCCGATGCCCAGTAGTCAATCTTTTACCCAGTTAAAAAGCACTGAGTGGTCTAGTTTGATTGAATTATTGGATGTTGCAACCTCAGGTAGAAAAGTTGCAAGCTTATCAACTGCCTCCAGTTTTTCATCATTAAAACCAGTTTTCTTGCCTAAAAGTGCCCCTTCTAAAAATCTAATCACGGCTCCAATTGTAGGAGGAAATTTATCTGTTTGGAATTCTTTGATCGGAACTCCATTTGCTGGAGATGCAAAAGGTAAGATTTTATTTCTAGAAGATATTCAAGAAAACATTGCTCGCATAAATCGCATGCTTCATCACTTGGATCAATCTGGTGGATTAAAAAGCGTGAAGGCAATTGTATTGGGAGATTTTTTAGATTGTAATGATACGGTGATGAAAATTAATGATCAGCCCATTCGGAAAACATATCCATCCGATGAGGCACTGGATTATATTTTTCGTCAACTCGGTGAGAAGCTTCAGATACCCGTTTGGAAAAATGTTCCAGTCGGCCATGGACCTCATTACCACTCCATCAGTTTAGGTAGAAAATACACACTGAGTTCTCAGGGTAAGCTTAGTCCTGCTTAATGATCTCGGCATATCCAGCCAATTGATCAGAGATATTGCCCAAATTAAGCCCTGATTTAATCTCTTTTTCGTTTTCTTCAATGGATTCATCATAACGATAGGAGTAACGACCAAACAATTTTTGTTTACCAGGAATCGCTTCATAAGCTTTGGATGGATAACATTTCAATGATCCTAACTTCGAACCGGTGATCTGATCTTTGAATTCAATTTCTATCCAACGATAAATAATATTTTCAATATTTCTCAGCTTTTGAATGTAGGTGCGATTTTCATCATGATGTCCGTACCCCACTTTTGCATTACTAATCACGATTAAATTTGGATTAAAATAGGGCTCAAGCCACTCGGCTGAATTGTTTTTTTGAAAATGAGCGTGTAGATTCCATTCACAATAATTTCTCACCACTCCATCAACACTTGGATCAATTCCATAGTTTGGATCACAAGACTCTAAAACCTCTCCACTTCTAAAGATCGTTTCACAACCACTATTGCGGCGAGGAAGCGGCTTCAATAGGCGGATGAAATATCCCTTCTTAAGAATGGAGGCCTCTAAACTGCGATTAATCACAGCAGAAAAAGCGATGCTTGAATTGATGTTTTGAAACGTGAGAACTGTTAAAAACAGCCCCACTACCCCTCTAAATTGCATTTTACCCCTCAGTAAAAAACCCTAATGTTGAACCCGGACTGGTATTATTGCGCCGCGTTACTTTTGTCAATATGATTCTTTTAGGGGGATTGATTGATTTTACTGAATTGAAATGCTAGTTTTTGTAAATCTATTTAAAGTGCCGGAGTGGTGGAATGGTAGACGCGCTGGATTCAAAATCCAGTATCCTCACGGGTGTGTCGGTTCGAGTCCGACCTTCGGCACCAATTTAATCAATTATTTTAAAATTAGGTAAGAAATAGCCCCAATTGCAGCTGATGCGGGGATGGTGAAAATCCATGCCCAAACGATCCGTCCGGCAATATTCCACTTCACTTTTTTAATCGTATCCGCTGATCCTACCCCTACGATTGATCCTGTAATGGTATGAGTGGTTGAAACGGGTATCCCTAAAGAAGTGGCTAAAAACAGAGTTGCCGCCCCAGAGGTCTCAGCGCAAAAGCCACCAATGGGCTTAAGCTTAGTTAGCTTCATGCCCATCGTTTTAACGATTTTCCAGCCACCAAATAGAGTTCCTAATCCCATGGCAATTTGACACGAAATGACCACCCAAAACGGGGTGTGAAAACCACCAGGAAGGTGGCCTGAGCTCATTAATAAAACCGTAATAATCCCCATTGTTTTTTGGGCATCATTTCCGCCGTGCCCTAAACTGTAGAGCGAAGCGGAGACGAGTTGTAATTTTCTAAACCATGAATCGATATTTTTAGGTTTGTAGGACTGAACTAAAAATCGAGTCAACTTCATTAAAATAAAACCCAGCACCATCCCAAAAATAGGCGATCCTACGATTGAAAAACCAATTTTCATTAGTCCGGGTGAGTTCAAGGATCCAGTTCCAGATTTAGCAATAGCAGTTCCCACTAATCCGCCAATTAAGGCATGAGAAGAGCTTGAAGGAAGTCCCCAATACCACGTGATCAAATTCCAAACCACTGCTCCTACTAATGCGGAGAGAATCAGGGTTGTATCCACAATATTAGGATCAATCACGCCCTTACCAATAGTGGCTGCAACCTTAAGTTCAAAAAACAGAAATGCGATAAAGTTAAAAAATGCAGCCCAAAGTACAGCCCAATGCGGTTTCAATACCTGAGTGGCAACAATGGTGGCTACAGAGTTAGCTGCATCATGGAATCCATTAATAAAATCAAATGCGAGAGCAAACAGGATGGTAATAATCAGCAGGTTTGAATATTCCATTTTAATGTTCCTTAGGTTTTATCTAGAACAATCGTTTCAATCAAACGTGTGACATCTTCAATTTGATCACTAATTTTTTCTAAAACAATGATCATGTCACGCTCTTTAAACATTTGACCTACATCCGCTCCAGAATCATAAAGAGCCGCTAATGATGATCTCATCTTCTTATCAGCCAATTTTTCTAATTTATGAATATCCGTAATGATGATTTGAATTTGTTCAGGTGATTTAATCTCATCTAAACGATGAATTAATTTTTGAAATTCATGGGTGCACTTCGCGGTTAGCTGAACTAATTCGGCAGTTTCGCTAGAAAGTTTTTTTAAGCGATAACTAAAAAAACGTTGGGAGGCAGCATGATAAAGATCAATCACGGAATCAGTCGCAACAAAAAGCGCATGTAAATGTTCACGCTCAATTGGAGTAATAAAAGTATCAGCCAATATCCCGATAGAATCTTTTACATAAGCATCCGCTTCGTGTTCGATATCCGTAATTTTTTGGGCTACCTGTTCAGGTGAATTGGCTGGATCTAAAAAACGTTCAAACTCTTGGGCCGTTTGCCAAGATAGATCAGCCATTTTTGACAAAATTTTAAAGAAATCCGGTTGTTTGGGAAAAAATCTTTTCATTACCATAATTATTATTGAAATCTTAAGGGCATTTGTCAAAAACGGAAAGAAGAATTTGACTCCTCACACAAACCTGACAAACCAAGCCATAATATCAATTTGACGGTAGGCGCTATTAGAATCAACTTCCCTGCCCTGTTCTGATCAGTTATTTTAACTGCATGAAACTTAAACCAGGACTCGTATACGGAACCGCACTTCAAGAACTTTATCAATACGCAAAAGAATCTCAATTCGCGCTTCCAGCAGTGAATGTTGTTGGAACGAATTCGATCAATGGAGTACTTGAAACCGCCAAGGCCATGAACTCACCCGTGATCATCCAATTTTCAAACGGTGGTGGACAATTTTATGCCGGAAAAAGTTTAAAACTTGCCAACGATCAAGCGGCTGTTCTCGGATCCGTGAGTGGCGCACAACACATTCAACTCATGGCTGAACACTACGGAGTTCCTGTGGTGATTCACACCGACCATGCTGCAAAAAAATTACTCCCTTGGATTGATGGCATGATCAGCATGAGTGAGTCGTATTATAAAACGAATAAAAAACCGATCTTTTCTTCTCACATGCTCGATCTATCAGAGGAGCCACTTTCAGAAAATATCGAAATTTCATCCAAATACTTTAAACGCATGCAAGGAATAGAAACCGCGATTGAAATTGAATTGGGTGTTACGGGTGGAGAAGAAGATGGTGTAGACAACACTCATATCGATAACTCGAAACTATACACACAGCCTGAAGACGTAGCTTACTCCTACACTCACCTTAAAGAAGTAGGAAATTCCTTCACCGTTGCAGCTTCATTTGGAAATGTGCACGGTGTTTACAAGCCAGGAAATGTTCATTTAAGCCCAGTCATTTTAAAAAACTCTCAAGAATATATTCAAAAGAAATTTAACACTGGTGCTAAGCCTGTAAATTTTGTTTTCCACGGAGGATCTGGATCAACTCAAGCTGAAATTCGTGAAGCAATTAGTTACGGCGTCATCAAGATGAACATTGATACCGATATGCAATGGGCATTTTGGGAAGGCATCAAAAATTATTACTTAGAAAAAAGTGCTTATCTTCAATCTCAACTAGGCAACCCAGAGGGTTCAGATTCACCTAACAAAAAATATTATGACCCTAGAGTTTGGTTGCGCAAAGGTGAAGAAACTTTTGTGAAACGTTTGAAATCTGCTTTTGAAGATTTAAATAACATCAATCGAAACGGATAATTTTTTAAATTTAAAATAAAAAAGGCGTTCACTTTCGTGAACGCCTTTTTTTTCGCTTATTTTAAACTGTATGGATCATCTTCTTCAACACCGATCGTGAGTTGTAGCTCTTCGGATTTAAAGAAAACTCTCTCTACTGGTATTTCTGAAACTGTGCCACTCCAGTTTCGAACATATTTACCATCCAGATAATTAACAGGACCAAACAACTTTGCATTCACAACAGAGAGTGATGCTCTAGAATTGATGGTTTTGAATGGAGCACATCCATTACTGTCATCAACTAAAACGCTCAATGAATCACCGTTATTAATCGTCTTAAACAAATACAATGGACATGCAATTGTTTTAACTGATGTAGAACTTTCATCAATCCCTTTAAAAACCAGCTGCAAATCTTCTAAAGTTTGCATACCAGGATTACCATTTACTTCCGAAGAAACGACATTATTGTAATATGTTGTTTCTATCCAGTCATTACCAGCACCCGCTGCACATGAATTGCATATTGTTGCGCCAGTTCCGCCTGAAGGAATATGCCATAAACTGTTACATTGATTTACGGTGAGTCCTGCTGCATGCAGGTAAGTAATTGCACATTTAGGGTGATCCACATGTTCTTCTACTTTATCTGATTTTAATTTTGTGCGAATTAAAACCTCTGGCTTAATATTTACCCAGGTGCCTTTACTGAGTGAGAGTCCTGTTGGAAAATAATTTGCATCGGTTACCACTCTTCCACAATCCTCTACACAAGCTGCATCCTTACCCAATGTGACTGAAGCTTGAAATGAGCTTTTTAGTTTGGTAGAGGTAATATAACTATATCCAAACATCTGATTTGATTCATACTCGTAGCTAAAATCCATCTGATCATTTTGAGATATTTTCGACTGATTAAATTGTAAACAAACTATTTTTTCACACTTAATCTCTTCAGGATTTTTTGGATTCGGAATGAGTGGAATAAAAAATTCATTTGTTATTTTTTCAATCAAACTTTTTAAGTTTTCTTTTGGATCTCCTTGAATTCTAACGTTCATCATTTGATTTTGAGCCACACTCGTAATCGCTGTTTTTGCATCAACATCAACAAACCAATTAGTTTTTAAGCTTGCTTTTAATTCATCAAAGATTTTTTGACGAGCGAACTTAACATTTGCCTTTACCAATGGTTTTGCAGATTTTGTTTCATATACAGCTCCAACATCGATCATCCCATTTGGCAGTTGTTGATAAAGAAAGTCTCTTGCATCTTTAGAATTCAAAGTTACAGAAACGGTAAATGGAGTAAACTCACAAACATTTCCATTTAAAAATCTACTCGGTGTTACATCATACTCTCGTCCTGCGTAGTTGATGGTGATTTGCTTTGGACAACCTGATAAGGCTCCAATTTTATTTTCATTAATTCCATGAGTACGAAGTAAAACAGATTTTAAACCCTCTTGATCATGCACCTGAAATGAATTTGGAACATCAATATCATTGATTGCTTTTGAATCCTTAAATTTTTTCAGCATCCCATCTACAAAGGTAATATTGAATGAGATAGTAATATTACCATTTTGATTTTTCCGTACAACAACTTGTCCGCCCTGCTGAGTTCCATATGCAAATAAATTAGGAGCAATGAATGCAGCATTTTTATTTGACTCTTCAGTTTGATCATTATTATAAAAAACATGTGCATTATATTTTGAGTCTATTGGCAATTCCACTAGATTAGTACGATCAGTAGGCTCTCCTTGTGCTTTTTTTATTCTTGAACCATCGACTAGTTTGTATCGTGTTAATGCACCATCTTCGTTTTGATCGACTGTTTTTTGCAAATCATTTGAAGTAGAACTTTTCGAGCATGCAAACATTGCTGTTGTTGCCATCATCATCGTCGTTATCTTTATTAATTTTTTCATTTTATTCCTCTATTCTTTAAATCGATATGACCAGAGTGACGACAATCAAACTCATGATATAAAAACTTGCTAATGGAAGGCTTTGAATCAGATCTGGCTGAACCTTCCGTACTTGTACCCAATTTTTGCTATTCATTTTTTACTCCTTATTTATGTTTTCTTCAGATCACCTGTGCGATTCCCGTACCAGGGTTTAAATGAGATATAACTTAGTACAAGGCTAGATTGAGGTTTCAGATGAGGGTAAAAAACAACAGTTTGAAATGATGTTGTAGATTAAAGTTAAAAAAAATCCCCAGAAGAATATCTTCTGGGGATCGATGAATATGAATCGGCAAATATCAGTCATTTACCCAAAAAAGCTAGCTAGATGTAAGCTAGTTTTTAATTTGTACGTAAAAACGTTTTTTTGCTCTTGGGTGATCCGTCTCTCCCTGATTGAGGATCTGAACGTAAGCGTAATCCACACAAGTTCCATCCTGACGATTTACGAAATCACAAGTTCCAGTGACATCAAGTGGAATGTGAAGTGTATCGGCTTCAGAATTCAAAGTGAAAATCTTAGGTCCGTTTTCTTTTCCTACCCAATGAACAGCACCCTGAAGTGCACCTTTTGCAAACTCTACTTTTACTGTGAGTGGATAGTTGAACACATACTCTTTAGAACTCTTCAAATTTACGGAAAGACTAAAATGAGCAGTTCCATCTTTTGGAAGTTTCACTGGAATCGCATTTCCACGTGAGCCTTCAGAACCAGCCACTACTTCTTTTCCCGTAGCATCGTTCACAAGTGTGAGGCTAGCCACCGGAGAACCATCTAAATGAAAGTTGCGACCATTGATTGCTGCCAACATCATTGGAGCCAATTCACCTGGAGCACGAACACCAGGGCGACCTAGATGATCTGCAAATAAAATATGATTAAACCATTCTTGAGCAGTGAGAGCAGGATGATCACGGCATAATCTCATTGCTTCTAAAATCACGTCAGCAACCTTATGGAGTCCTACTTGGCCTTCTTTTGCCATTGCAGCCATCATGAAATCGTTCATCGCTCCACCATAAGCTTCACCATCATCATGAACTTCATTGGTTAAAAAGAAGCCTGTTTGATTGATGATTCGGAAATCCGTAGATCCCGGAAATGGAACACTATTGGTTACCGATTGAACAATGATCTGTGCAACAAAATCTGCCATTCCTTCACTTAAACCACCGGTATCCGCAAGCTTGATATTATCCCCCATCAAGCGATCCATAATTCCGTGTCCTAATTCGTGCCAAATCGTGCTGTTATCGCGGGCCATGTTCGCTTGCTTATCAGAGTAAGTGGTGAAGTTAATGGTATCATCGGTGTAAAATGCATTATCGCGATATTCAACATCTGGATTGAATAAAAAAGCATTAAACGGACGAGTCGATAAATCCGGATCTGTTAATCCGCGTAAATGTAACTCTTCCATCAAGGTATTGATCGCGTAATAAACTTGAATTTCATCAAATCCATCGTTGATGTATTGAGTTGGATCATGATTAGGAAGACGTTGAGCTGGACGAGTGAGTAACTCGGCAGCACTCGTGAGTGGTTTTCCATAAAAAGCATTACCTGGAATCATTTCATAGACTTCTTTGCCATTTACTTGTGATGCAATCCAGTTTGGAAAAAAAGCAGAAGAAGGTTTTGCTGCAAAGTTAATTCCTTTGAAAGTAGTAAATGCATCTGGATGAATATTGATCGTGGCATATTCACCTTGAAGCATTAAGCCTGTGGAATAATCATTTGGAATTTGGATGAGTCCTCTTCTAATTTGTGCGGCTTGATCTTTCAAATAGCTCATTGACCAAAAACCTTGAGCACGACCATCAATCGTTCCACCCAAAACTGGAGAGTATTGAGAATCAAAATATTTTTGGGTTTTCATTAAAGCGTAAATATCGCCTTTGATTTCCGGAATCGTTTTGAAAACATGAGTGAGTTTAGCCGGTACTCTTGGAAGAATAACACCAGTACCATCTACTTCCTCATAAATTGGATATACAAGTGCATCTAGCTCCATCGTACCAGGAGTCAGATCAGCTTGTGGAAACTCTTGGTAGGTGTGAGAAATTACTTTTCCAGTTACGTGAGAAATCATCACCTGGTGAATTCCATGCTTGCCTTTGATGGTTACGATACGAACCAAAGAGCCCTTCACAATGCGATCTTTCCAATCAAGCCCGCGAACTGAAGTATCTTGGTTTGATTTTTTTACCGCTAGATGTGCAAGCTTCATGGTTTGAGCTTCACTCAAGTTAAAACGATGAAATACTGCTAAACGTTCAGCACCAGGAGCTGCAATCAATGAAAGATCAAGACTGGCTTCCACTTGAACCGTTACATTAGATGAAAGATCAGACCAAATTCGGATCGACTTTCCGTCCACTGGAACACCACCGGATAATTGTTGGTAGATTTGATATTTAGTAAAAGCTAAATCGCGATGCTCTTGCAGTAGAAAATCATTTTCAGAAAAAGATTTTCCAGTTTTTTGATTGATCAATGCAATGACATGAGAAAAGTCTGAATTGTTATCTTCAGAAGATGTCCATCGAATCATGGGAGAATCTGCGGCTTGAGCCAGTGTGGTTCCTACTGATGAAATAATGAAGATTGATAAGAATAAGAAAGATTTAAAAAATGTCATGTGAACTCCCCCACCAAAATTGGTGGGAAATCTATCTCATGCCAAGTTCGATGAGTAAACTCACAAGTGAGTGCGTGCGATGCGTCATTTTAGACTGCAATGAGGGCGTTTTCCCGCATTTTGAGCCGATTGATACATTGGCCAAACCTCACTCATTCGAGAAGAGATGTTTTGGATGCGAGTTTGATCCGAAGGATGGGTAGACATCCATTCTGGAGGGGCTTTTCCAGAATTTGCAGCCGACATATTATTCCAAACTTCGATTGCTTGATGAGGATCAAACCCTGCTTGGGACATGAGTCTTAATCCAATGATATCGGCTTCACTTTCTTGAGTTCTTCCATAGGGAAGCAACACTCCATACTGAATTCCTAATCCTAAACCAGCCATCAATAATTGTTTTTTTGAGGGATCCATTTTTCCAGAAAATAAATCCGCAAGCACGATGCCCCCTTGGGCAATCATCGATTGAGAAACTCTTTCATTTCCATGTTGAGCAATCACATGCCCCACTTCATGTCCTAATACTGCGGCTAATTGTGCATCTGTTTTTAAAACAGGCAATATCCCAGTGTAAACTCCGATTTTTCCACCCGGCAATGCAAACGCATTTATTTGATCACTTTTGAAAACCACGATTTCCCAACGATCGATACTTAATTGTCCTTTAGCTGCTTCAGTGATGGAACTTGCAACACAATTCACATAGGCATTGATTGCTGGATTTTTTTCAATCGGAGTTTGTTTTTTTAATTCTTCAAACGATTGTGCACCCATTGCGTTCATTTGGGATTCCGGCATTCCCACCAATTGTCTGCGACCCAATGGCGATGTGGCACAAGAAATAAGTGTGAGAGTAAAACAAAGTGAGAAGATCGAGTTTAAAAAATTCATACACTGATCTTAACAAAAGTAGCTAATGATTCAACACTTTGATGCCATTTGACTGAAGAAAGCTCCGCGTTGCTTGATCCATTCCTCCAGTAGCCAGATATTGAAGTTGAATCTGTTTTTCTAACCCTAGATAACGGAGTATTTCTTTAGTTTCAAGAATTTGATCTTTATAGCTTTTTGAAAACGTTTCAATTCCCATGTGATTGATGGATCTTCGGCTTTTAGAAAAATCACTAAAATTTAAAAAGTGCTGATTGCGTTTCACTTCCAACCACGAAGTATCACTCGCTACATCAATTTCTTTTGATAAAATCCATTTTTCTACTGCTGATCGTTTAGTCTCACCCTTCACACGCATGAGTGGATTTTGAGAAATATAAGGAAATTGTTCTACATTAATTACGTTTGCATCCGTTGCGGCTTGATTGAGTGCTTTAGTTAAATTTTGTTTAATCAGAGGAGAATCAGTCAACTTTAAGGAAACTCGATCTACCTTGGGTAAACTAAGTGCAACTTGTAACTCGGCGGTAGAACCCAAAATATTATTATGAAATTCTTGCCAATATTCAATATACTTTCCTGTTGAATCACCTCTTGCCAGTTTATAGATTTGATGAACTTTTAAGGTTTGAGCTTTCACTGCATTCTCCCAACTTTGGGCATGAAGTGGATCTATCTTTTTTATTTTTATTAAAAACTCATCCATGGCGGAGCGATAAATTTGATAACGGGATTCATAAAAATTGAGATAGTCGTAACGATCTTTGATTCTCTTTTTTAAAACTTTTTCCGTTTGCTCTTTAAACTCATTCACTCCCATTTGCATTGAATCTGAATCTTCAAGAATATGAAGTGGTTCTATATTTTTTTCTGAAATTGAACCCACTTCTACATGAATCAGTTGATGAGGTTCTGGATGAATTAATTTTACGTAAGCTGGAGTTTGTAGACTTTCAACATTATTTTGATACCAAGTGGTACGATGGATGGGTTGGGAGTGAAACGCACCTTCCAAAACTTCATTAATATCGCAACTTGCCCAAACCTGTATTGAGGCAATGAATGGCGATGCTAAAAGCAAGATAGGGATTAAATAACGAACCATCCCTTATTTTTCGGTATTTTAGCCTAAATTCTGAACTAAATAACCGTAAATGCAATGCTGGAGCTGATCATATATCGCCTCGAAATGATTGATGTTTCCATAATATGGATCCATGACCTGCTGAGGAGCATCACTCCGTTGATCGAATTCAACAATCCGTTTCACTTTTTTTTCATGTTCTGGTTTTTTCGCCAAAGAAATGACGTCATCATAATTTGAATCATCCATGACTAAAATATCATCAAAAATTTCAAAATCCTTACGCGTAAACTGCCTAGCTAAATGCGTGAGCTCAAACCCATTATTCACGGCAACTTTTCTAGAACGATGATCAGGTAATTCACCCATGTGTGCGCCAATCGTTCCGGCAGAATCCACTTCGAATCGATCTAATAAATTTTTATCTTTTAAAAGTTTGATCATCACACCTTCAGCCAAAGGAGACCTACAAATATTACCTAAGCAAACCATCAATACTTTTCTTTTTTGAAATGATTCTTTCATTTGATTATTTTTACTTCCTCGTGAAGTTCTATGCCTAACAGTTTTTTTGCCCGTTCTTTTGCCAGTTCAATTAATGATTCTACATCGTTTGAATTTGCATCGCCAAGATTAATAATAAAATTGCTATGTTTTTCGGAAAATTGAGCTTTTCCTATTTGATGCCCGCGTAATCCCACTTGATCAATCACCTGCCAAGCATTCATTCCCGGAGGATTCATAAAAACACTTCCACAAGAAGGGTAATCTACAGGCTGAGTATTTTTACGACGTTGATAAAGTTCATCAATCTCTGTTTTTACCACTACAGGATCTTTGGGCTCGTAACGCAATTCAACGTGAGTGACCAGTTCATGAGGAGAAAGAAAATGATTTTTTCGATAAGAAAAACTTTTATCATCCGGGATAAAAGTTTTAATCTTGAGATCTGAGCCAGATTCACCAATGGTGACCGTTTCTACCTTAGTCACTAAATCCTTGATTTCACCTAAATGAGTGCCGGCATTCATTGCCACCATCCCACCAACAGATCCTGGGATTCCAGTCAATCTGGCTAGGTTTCCATAACCTTTTTCTTGAGCACGCCTAAGCAAAGTAGATGCTCCGACACTGGCCCCCACTCTCAAAACATTTCCCGGAAGTTCTTCGATTTCAGAAAATAAATACTTCATCCGAATTACCACGCCGTTAAATCCAGTGTCTGAAAAAAGAAGGTTTGATCCCCAACCCAAAATAAAAAAACGAGATTTTTCTTTAGCTATATATCGTGAAATCAACTCTAAATCATTGAATGATTTTGGAGTAACTAATACAGAGGCTGGTCCTCCGATTCGATAATACGAGATCTTGGATAAGGGAAATTGATACTCAACACTTCCCTCTAAAATGAGTTCAGGCGTTGGCATTAGTTCCATCAGACGTCATTTTTTTTCTAATCGCTACCCATATGCAGTATGAGCCTTGAACTAAAATGAATCCGCCCATCACGGCCTGACCACCACTGGAAAAACCATAAGAGTGTAAGCCTACCCCGAGGATAAAGTTAACTCCGTACCATGCCATCAAAACGGTGCTGTAACAGATCACTGTCCAAAGTGGAAAAGTATACTTACCCACCCATCCAGCATAACGGCCATGCAGAACTGCCATGTATGCAAGAAGTGCGATCAATGCCCAAACTTCTTTTGGATCCCAACCCCAAAAACGGCCCCATGAATAATCGGCCCAAATTCCGCCTAAAATTGTGCCAGCAGCAAGCAAAACGGTTCCAAACATCAACGCTCGATATGAAAGTTGATTTAAAAGCGAGATGCGTTGCTCTACTGTTTCTGTGGATTTTCTGGTGAATTGAAACAAAGAAACATTTGAAATTCCCATGGCAAGCATGAAGGCAGCGTAGCTTAAGGTAATCGTCAGAACGTGAATCGTGAGCCAATAATTACTTCTGAGCACAGGCACCAGCGGACGAATCGTTGGATCCATCACCATTGGAGCCGCATCCGCTGCAAAAAGTGCAAGGCCTGCTAAAATACAAGATGTAGTCAGTAGAATATTTTGTCTGTGTTTAATGTAGATCAATAGGGCGAAGGTCATCACGCCAAAGCTTACCCAAATAATCGATTCGTACATGTTGGTCACAGGAGGGCGTCCGGCAACATAACAGCGAAGTGCAAAGCCAAATGCATGGAGAATCATGGCAACTAAAGTTAAAAATTTTGCCATCATTCTAGGAAATGAATAAGTTTTTGCAAACATCCATAAAATCCCTGCAATGAGATAAAAAATCATCGCCTGTAAGAATGGTCGAAGCATATTATAAAGAACTTCTGCTTTTAGTTTGAATTTTAAAGTGTCCATATCCTGAACAAGTTCACTAATGCTTTGACGAGCAAGAAAACTATTTTCATTAAAAAGGCTCGAATTTTTTTCTAGATATCCTTTGAGAATATTCATTACGGCTAAGATTGGTACTGTTTGGAGCTTCATGGATTCGTTGAGTGAAATCCATTTTTGATTTTGATCCGGAGCCACCATCCATAATTGACCTGAAACCAAGGCTTGAAAACGAGTGACTCGATCGACCACTCTTTTCAATTCTTCTGTACGTGGATCTTTTTTGCTCGTAGTGACATCAATGCCTTTACTCGTGACCTGACTACCCTGACCGGATATTCCTTGGGCATATTGTAAAAATACATTATTTTTCATCAACTCTTCGGGAGAAAAATATTTTTGAGAGAGATCGAGCAACATCTGTTTTTTCAAATCATCATTTGAAATTCGCAAGAATGGCAACTCAGACCATAGCTTTGGCTCCACCATGATGGAAATCAGCATTTCACTTGGATCCATTTTACCAAAACTACGCATTCCCGTAAGGGATAAAATAGTTTCACGTGCAAACTCATCAAATGGTTTAATGCGTCCACCCGATTGAGTGGGGATTAAGCGAAGATCATTGAGTTGCAAATCTTTCAATGGCTCTGGAAATTGAACCTCTGTAGAATTTGCTGTTGAATGAATCATTCCACAAAAAACTAATCCTAGGATCAAAACTGATTTTTTAAAATTACGCATTTGTTGTTACCTTTTTTTTGACTCTGGCTTTAGAAGCATAAAGAAGAATTGCACCTAAAATCAGCAATAAAGATCCTCCGTATTTTAATGTCCTACCGGGATCAAAATTCACAGACAATACTGTGGTTGTGATTTTGGGAAAATCGGGAATGTAGCTCGCTTGATAAAAAGTGTAGTGCTGAACTTTTAAGGGTTCATTCATTTGAATGGTATGAATTTCAAGTGCATCCATTTCTGACTGTGATTTTTGTAGTCCATCCACCACTTGTACGTTCGATGCATAAGAGGCTGGATCCATGGTTCCTGGATTATTTTTCATCACGAACTCTTTTAAACGGAGAGCAAAAGGAAGAATGACTCTTTTTTGAAAATATCCAACAGAAATTTGCTCACCCGCTTGATTCGTGAATTCAGCACGATCACCCAATCCAAGCCATAATTGTGAAGAAGCATTTCCAATTAAGGAAATTAAAATAGCGGGAACAGGATTTTGAGTGCGTTCAGGCGAAGACATGTATTCCGTTTTATTTACCGCTAATGGAATAAAACTTTTTACCATGACTTGAATGGGCATGCGCCATCCGGGATTGATCGTTTGGGGTTCTTTTGAAGCTAATGAAATTTTTCCAGATTTTTTTTCACCACGAACCGAAGTTGCCTCATAATGGAGCTCACCATTTTTAAGTGCAATAAAATCAAATCTTGCTTCCCCTTCTTGGTTTGGTGGAAGTTCTGCACTTTCTGATTTGATTAAAAATCGAGCTGGTCCTAGTTTTTGAGTAGACCAAGCGGCATCTCCATTCCAAAGCCATAGCTCTGGTGAACCACCCATAGGTGCTCCCAAAATTTTAATCTGGATTGCAGCTCCAGTTTTTTCTTTCGAATCTTTTGCTGCTTCAATAAATTGAAACTTGGGTACAGAATCAGAGATGAAACGATCCACTTTGACTCCATAATCACTGTAGTTTTCACCTTTGAAACGATCTGCAACCGATTGTGGCATCCAGGGAAAATTGACAGAATTGATGGAATCACCCTTTTTAAAAACTAAAACTTGTTGATCCATTTCAACTGCAGAATTCACATCACCTTCAGCCAAGGTAACATTTCCATCGATCCCATTCACAAAAGTGACCCAAGAACCAATCAGAATCATCAATATTCCTGCATGAGCCATGAGAAATGGAATGTGCTTTTTCTTCCAAGGGTAGCGACTGATGGCAACAGCCAAAATCAAAGCTCCGAAGAGCGCAAGGATGGTAAAAAACCACCAAGAACGATAAACAAAATATTGTGCTGTTCGGGTATCTACGCTGGATTCAATGAGAGTTGCGGTAATGAGCGAAAGTGTAAGCGCAACCATGACCATCACTGCAAATTTAAGTGAAATGAGGGTCTTCCAAATTTGATTTACGATTTTTAACATCGTTTGGGACTTCCTAAGAAATTAACGTCTTAAATCGAGCGCAATGTCCTTACTGCGATCAAGTGTTACCCCACCTTGGCGAATCACTGGCACACCAGCAAGCTCAAGCACCTTCCTTTGTGCCCAACTTTCGCCTTCAAGATAGTCTTTTGGTTTAGATGAATCAATTTTTTCATCATAAATACGATCATAAAGTTTGGATCTGAAATACAATCCTGCTTTTCTACCAATGGCAAAACGAGATTTTTTTCTCATTTTAAATGGAAATAAAAACGCCTGACGAGCACCCGGTTGAGTGAAATCGATTAAAAGATCCACTTTTGAAGGATGTTTTTTACCAATCTCTTGCCCACTTGTGGATACAAAAAACACTTTAGATCCTGGATAAGCGTGCTTGATAAAATTATCCAGTGCTGCTTCATCAAAGGACTGAGCCCTTGATGAAAACACCACTAGTACGTTTTTAATTCCTTGAAATGAAGTGTATCCCTTGCTCATGACAGATCCTTTAATACTTGATCCACGTGTCCGGTTACAGAAACTTTTGGATAGATTTGAGTGATTTTACCCGCTTCATCTAGAAGGAAAGTAGTTCTCTCAATTCCCATGTACTTTCTACCGTACAAGTTTTTTTCTTTCCAAACTCCATAAGACTCGCACATTTTACCTGTTTCATCTGAAAGTAGAGAAAAAGGAAGATCATATTTAGTTTTGAACTTCAGGTGAGAAGCTTCAGAATCTTTACTGACACCAAGAACCACTACGCCCGCTTTTTTCAAACGGGAGAAATGATCTCTGAAATCACAACTTTCCTTAGTGCAGCCTGGAGTATCATCTTTTGGATAAAAGTAGATGACTACTTTTTTTCCAGAAAAACTCTTCAAGCTGATCTTCTCGCCATTTTCATTGGTTAATGAAAATGAAGGAGCTTTTTGGCCAATTTTCAACAGTGTTTCAGCAGTGACTTTAACCGATGGTTTTTTAGCCACCGGTTTTTTAGGAGCCAGAGACTCCTTCACTGTAGATTTTTTAACTGTTGTTTTTTTAGCCACAGCTTTTTTCACGCTTTGGGTGCTTCCTCTGTTTTCACTACTTCGTCCGTAGCCGAAGATTTTTTGGAAGAAGCTTTGGACTTTTTTGAGCCACCCACTTTTCCTTTGATCTTCTCTACAGCATCAAGAGCATGCACCGATTTCAAAATCTTCTCTAATTCTTTGGTTTGTGAGTTCACAAACTTACTGAATTTGGCAAGTTCGGCAGGAATTTGCTTTTGAAGCTTTTGAATATCTTTTGCTTCTTTCTCGATGAATGTCTTCACCGATTTAACATCGGTGTTCTTAATCAAGTTTTTCAATTCTTTGCCAGAAGCTTCTGCATACTTTTTTGCTTCTTTTAAAGTATCTTTATTCATCAGTTGTTTCAGTTGCTGTTGTTTTGTTTTCAACTGCCCCATCACTACTTTGAATTTATCGAGATCAATTTTTTTAGACATCTTAGAATCTTCCAATCACTTCAGAACGCTCGAAAAAATAACTAATTTCACGTTCAGCAGCTGCAATGCTGTCAGAACCGTGAACTGCATTTGCTTCAATGTTATCAGCGAAATCTTTACGGATTGTTCCAGCCGCTGCTTTAGCAGGATCGGTTGCGCCCATGATTTCACGGTTAGCTAACACTGCGTTTTCGCCTTCTAAAGCGAGTAAAAGCACTGGTCCGCTAGTCATGAATCCAACAAGGCTTCCGAAAAATGGACGCTCTTTATGTTCGATGTAAAAACCTTCTGCTTTTTCTTTAGAAAGTTTAGTGAATTTTGCAGCTGAAACACGAAGCCCTTTTGATTCGAAACGATCGATGATCTTTCCGATTGAGTTTTTTGCTACTGCATTTGGTTTAATGATACTGAATGTTTTTTCGATTGCCATGATTGCTCCTAATTTTGCCCTGAAGTTACTTCTTCAAAGCTTCTTTCATTGTAATGCCCAAAGTTGCTGGTGAACGCGAAATGCGAACTCCGGCTGCTTCAAGCGCCTTAAATTTTTCTTCCGCAGTACCTTTACCGCCAGAAATGATTGCTCCTGCATGCCCCATGCGTTTGCCTGGAGGCGCAGATGCTCCACCGATAAAACCAACCACTGGTTTTTTCATGTGTTTTTTGATGTATTCAGCCGCTTCTTCTTCTGCTGTTCCTCCAATTTCACCGATCATGATCACGGCATCTGTATTTGGATCAGCATTGAATGCTTCAAGCACATCAATAAAATTTGTTCCATTCACTGGATCGCCACCAATACCCACGCAGGTACTTTGTCCGATTCCTAATTTAGTGAGTTGGTACACGGCTTCGTAAGTGAGAGTTCCAGAACGAGAAACCACACCGATTCTTCCTGGTAAATGAATGTGCCCAGGCATGATCCCAATTTTACACTCACCCGGAGTAATGATTCCAGGGCAGTTAGGACCAATCAGGCGTGAACCTTTTTCTTTTACGAATCTTTTTGTGGCGATCATATCCGCAACTGGAATTCCTTCGGTGATACAAATGATGAGAGGAACTCCCGCATCCGCTGCTTCACAGATTGAATCTGCTGCGAAAGGAGGTGGAACGAAAATCATGGTCGCATTGGCGCCTGTTTTTTTCACTGCTTCACCCACTGAATTAAAAACTGGAAATCCTTCAACCGATTGTCCGCCTTTTCCAGGAGTAACTCCACCGACTACCTTAGATCCACCTACTTTTACGCCGTAATCATTACAACCTTGTGCATGATATAAGCCTTGAGAGCCGGTGATTCCTTGAACAATTAATTTTGTGTTTTTATCTACCCAGATAGCCATGTTATTTCGCTGCCTCCACTACTTTTTTAGCAGCATCACCCAAATCATCTGCTGGTGTAATTTTCAAACCACTTTCAGAAAGAATTTTCTTTCCAAGTTCAACATTAGTTCCTTCCAAGCGAACCACCAGAGGCACCTTGAGTTGTAATTCCTTTGCAGCGGCAATCACGCCTTCTGCAATCACATCACACTTCATGATTCCACCAAAAATATTCACCAAGATGGCTTTCACTTTTGGATCTTTCAAAATAATTTTGAATGCTTGAGTTACTTTTTCCTTCGTAGCTCCGCCGCCCACATCGAGGAAGTTGGCTGGAGTTCCACCGTTTAATTTAATGATATCCAAAGTGGCCATCGCCAAACCTGCACCATTCACCAAACAGCCGATGTTTCCATCGAGTGCAATGTAAGCAAGCTCATATTTGGACGCTTCCACATCTTGAGCGTTTTCTTCGAGAAGATCGCGCATTTCAACAAGATCGGGATG
>CANBTI010000017.1 GCA_947372355.1 Bdellovibrionales bacterium
GGAATTGGCCCTTCTGATTTTAATCGCCCAGTAGAATCCTTCAGTGGTGGGTGGAAAATGCGGATCGAGTTAGCAAAAATTCTTGCTCTTCAGCCCGATGTTTTATTGATGGATGAGCCTACCAATCACTTGGATTTGGAAACCATCATTTGGTTAGAAGATTGGCTAAAAAATTATAAAGGCGCATTGGTCATGACTTGCCATGATCGCGAATTCATGAATCGATTGGTGAATCGCATTGTTGAAGTGGCAAATAAAACAATCACTACTTATACCGGTGATTATGATTTTTATATTCGTGAGCGTGATATTCGTCGTGAGCAATTGATGTCGCAAGTGAAACGCCAGCAAGACATGCTCGCCAAAGAAGAAGAGTTCATCGCCAGATTTGCTGCTCGAGCATCCCATGCCGCTCAGGTGCAATCTCGTGTTAAAAAACTAGAAAAAATTGAAAGAATTGAAATTCCAGCTGAAGAGCGAACCATGAATTTTGAATTTCCAGAACCTCCTCGCAGCGGAACTGATGTGGTGAAGTTTACCGATCTCGGCAAAATTTATGTGAAAGAAAACGGGGATGAAAAGCTCGTATTTGAGCATTTAAATGGCCTTGTTCGTCGCTTGGATAAAGTAGCGGTTGTAGGTGTCAATGGTGCTGGTAAATCAACATTACTCAAAACCATGGCTGGCGAAGTTACCCCAACCAACGGAGTTTGTAATGTGGGCGGCAGTGTAGTGGTGGGATATTTTAGTCAAAGCGCGCTTGATGTTTTAAATCCACAAAAAACAATTTTTGAAGAAATTTGTGATCGTATTCCTCACGCTACCATTGGATTTGTGCGTAATCTTTTAGGTGCATTTAATTTCAGTGATGATGATGTTTATAAAAAAATCGGAATTCTATCCGGTGGTGAAAAATCACGGGTGGTGTTGGCTACGATTCTTGCGCGTCCGGTGAATTTTTTGATTTTAGATGAACCTACCAATCACTTGGATATTAAATCCAGAGAAGTATTGCTTTCTAATCTTCAAAAATTTGAAGGTACGATTATTATGGTGAGCCATGATCGACACTTTTTGAAGGCGATCGCGAACCGTGTTTTTGAAGTGGATAAAGGTGAACTCAATACTTTTGAAGGAACTTTTGATTACTACATGTCTAAAACCACAAGAAAATTCCATTAAAAAAGGGGAGTCGGCAATGCCCACTCCCCTGATCTCATTTTAAGATTAAAAACTAATTACAAAGTGTTTCTTCTAGTTTGATTGTTTTAAGAACAGCTGGACGTTCACCCACGCGAGCAAGGTAAGCTGCTAGATATTTAAATTTAGAGTAATCCACTTTTGAGTATTGGCTCCAGCTCATCACTGTAAACAAGTAACCATCAGCAACAGTGTATTGAGATCCGCAAAGGAAATTGTTTTTTGATAGCTCATGATCAATCACGGCAAATCTTTCGTTCAAGTTGTTGATCGCGTAATCACGAATTTCTTGTTGAGCATCTTTGTTCTTAGTCATGTATTCAACTGCGAATAATGGAGTAAAGCCTTTATGAACTTCAGTAGAGATGAAATTCATCCATTTTTTGAAGGTAAAGTATTCAAAAGAATCTTTTGCAGGAACAAGGTTTGCTTGAGGGTTTTGAGCTGCAATGTATTCCATGATCGCAACGCCTTCAGTGAGTGCTTTTCCATTATCTAGTTCAAGAACTGGAATCGCTCCAAGTGGATTAAGACCTAGAAAGTGAGCTGTTTCATTTTCGCCTTTATCAAAGCTTACTGGAACTGGTGTGTATTTGATTCCTGCTTCATTTAAAGCAATGTGAGAAGCCATAGAGCATGCGCCCTCTGAAAAATAGAGTTTCATATAAATTCCTTTCGTGAATTGGGTTATAGAATGCTGATATTGCAAATAAGAGTCAAACCACAAAATTTTGTCGGGGAGTATTAAAGCTAAAACACGAATAATATGCCATTAATTGCTTAACGCGTGCTGTTTTTGCACCCTGTAAAAGTAATTCCAAGGTAAACTGTTCATAATGAAATATTATCTCTTATCATTATTTTTAATTTCAGGAATTTCGATCAATGCAGCGGAAATAAAAAAAGCGACGATCTCAGCTGCAACCCCAGCTCCTGCATTTCCAGATCGTATTTTAAAATATTATGAAATTGGTAAAACAGATGGACCTGTCCTTTACACACAAAAAATTCAATACCAAAAATTACCTTCTGGTGAATTGAATACAAAATCTGTGGTCACTGATCCTAAAGGAAAATTAATTTATACCGAAGTGGTGATTTCAAAGGGTTCACAGCTCATTTCCCAAGTTGCCGATGTGGAACAAACGAAACGACGCCTTTCAATTGAAGTGAAAGATGAACATGTGATCTTTAAAACGAGTGCCCTTTATCCAGAAAATAAAGAGGAACCAAAAGAAGATTCAGATAAACTACCGGAACACTTTATCACCGGAGCTCTCGCTGAACCTTTTGTGATGGAGCATTTTACGGAGTTAATGGCGGGAGATACCGTTCATGCAAAGATGGGAATTTTAGAACTTCGTGAGCTTCTATCCTTTAAATTTTGGAAAAAGGAAATGATCAAAATGAATGATCATGAGGTGATGGTGGTGGCGATGAAGCCATCCAGTATATTCATCTCCTTACTTTTAAAGACCATTTATCTGTATATTGATACCAAAGATAAAAAGATGATTCATTATGTGGGTAGAACTCCACTGTGGAAAGAAGAAGCAGGCAGTACTAATCTCAACGCGCTAGATGCTGAAATTGTTTTTGAGAAATAAGTAACTCAAAATCTTCATTGCTGATGGGTTGAATACTTTGGGTTTCACCCCGGATTGGATTTGCGCTTTGGGAAAGCTGCACTCTTTTTAGCCATTTTTCATCCAGTGGTTGAGTGAGCAGTTCTAGTTGATTACTTGCAATCGATGTTTCTTCTTTTTGCCCAATGGTTGCGCCAACTCCAACATAAAAACCTGCCAGTAACCAAGTAACTCTCATGACCGTGGATCTCGTATAATTAGTCAGCATGCAGGGGATGGAATCATCTAAGGATTCGCGAAGCTTCTTAAAAAAATCAAGCGACCACATTTCAATATTTACGGAGAGGGAGTAAGGATCATAAAAAATTGCATTGGGGGATGGGATGTCTTTTCTTTGCATTTGATCCCTAAAATCACCCATCTCTAATCGCCAATTTAATTGAGGAGATATTCGAATGGATTTTTTGGAGATCAAGGCGCGAATGGAATCCAAGTGAGGAATGAGGTATTTTAATTCCTCTGCGTTTTCGATCGCAAAGTGAATTGGATCCAAGGATTTTTCGAAGCTATAGATTTCAACATCAGCAACGCAATCTTTTAGTGCTTCGATCGCTACAATTGCATTTGCTGAAGCGCCAAAGCCCACATCCCAGATTACAAACTTTCCAGGTTTACTGCAGCGTTCAATTAAGCGTTGTTGTTGTACGTGCAAGATATTGGCTTCTGCCAAAGGTCCAATACCGGGGTGAAAGGTTTGCTGGGTGTTGGATAAACGGATGGTTTTATGTCCTGATTTTAAGGTGACTAGATCAAAGTTCTCTTTCTTGTTTTCAGGCATTCCTCTGTTTTACTATTGATTGAAGCGTTGTCAATAGAATGCAACTAATTTAAATGATTTTTAAACATCACTTATTTGTTAATTGACTCTATTCATCAGAATATGGTAATTTTCGCACATGAAAAAACTTACTACTATTTTATTGATGGCCCTAGTTTCCACTTCAGCGTTTGCAGCGAATTGCACTAAAGAAGCAAAAGCAGTGGCTAAAATGAATCTAGCTCAAGTGGCTAAAAAATATGGTTTTGATTCAGCGAACATGGGAGTTGGACAAGTTACCTTGATCAAAACTAAAAAAGTAAAAATAACGGAAAAAACTTTGGAAACTCTATCGGTATTTGAAGTAGCTGGATATATTTATAAAGCTTCTTATACTGCAAAAGTAACCTTAGATGAATCTTGTGCTATTCGTAACGTCAGCATTCAAGACGATTATTCCGCTAATCTTTAATCAGGTTTAAATCCATGAATTTTAACCTTGGGTGCATAAGCGGGTGCAGTCCAAGGGGTAGTTAATTTCTGAGTTAAGTACTGTGCAAGCCAAACGACTTGGTTTCGGATGGGCAAGATGAATGGAAATAAACTTCCTTCTCCTACTTCGGTTACATCACCCAGTGAAAATATATTTGGATCAGAAGTAGTGAGGAATTCATTCACCTTAATGCCGCGGTTACATTCCAATCCGGCTGCGAGTGCTATTCCAGTTCTAGGTTTAAAGCCTGTGGCGATTAATACTCCATCATAATCAATACCCTCAGGAGATTTTTTTTCTGACACTCTAATTTTACCAGAAGTTTCATCTTTTTCTATTCCTGAAATTTCTGTTTGATAGTGGATTTCAATCCCCAAACTAGAAAAGTGTGTGTGAAGTTTTTGTGATTGCTCTGGAGTGAGTTGTCGCTCCATTAAGCGATCCATCGCATGATAAATGGTAATTTGATCTCCTCCTGCCTGAGTGCCTGCCAATTGTAAATCAGATGCAACTTCGCATCCGATGAGTCCGCCACCAATGATCAGCCATTTTGGAGATTTTCCTGAGTTGATGATTTCTTCACGTTTTTTTCTTAGTTTTTTTAAATCATCAAAACTATTGAGGTTTTGGAAATGCTCTTGATACTTCGCCAATGGGGGAGGAATGGCTGCAGCAGATCCTGTCGCTATTACTAATTGATCATAGGAAATATCAGATTGGATACCGTTGGTGAGGATTTTTAATTCTTTCATTTCACGATTAATATTTAATACTTCCGTTTTTTCCAATACCTCGATTCCCAAGGCTCTAATTTCATCAAATGATTTTAAAATGATTCTTGATTCAATATCTGCTTTTGAAAAACCGTGTGATAATAGGGGTCTGGAGTAGTGACCGCCACCTTCATGGGTGACGATCACTACTTCAGAAGTTGGATTCAGTTTTTTCAATTCCAAAGCCAAACCTACACCTGCTACTCCAGACCCTATAATCACGGTATTCATTTTAATTCCTCAAAATCATCTTTCGTTGCTCCACATTCGGGACAAGACCAAGTATCGGGTACATCCGCCCATTTTGTTCCTGCTGCGATCCCTGTTTCAGGATCTCCTAATGCTTCATCGTAAATATGATTACAAACAACACAGATATACTTTTTAGTATTTCCCATAATTTTCTCCTTATTATTTTACTCTTTGATTTAAAATGGCTTCGTAACGATCTGCATGTACTTTTTCAATTTTGGTGAGTGCTGCAAATTTTTTACGAGCCAGTTCTAATGTTTTAGTGAACATAGCATCATGCTCTCTTGATTCTTGAGCTTGTTCTGCAAATTCTTTGGCTGCATCAGTAGCGGCTTCAGAGAGTGCATTCTTTTCAAATCCTGGATACATGATGGTGTGTTCATAACGTTCACCCTCGATTGCTAATTTCAATATTTTCTCAACCGTCAGTTGCTCTTTTGGATAAATAAGAGTGAGGTGAGAAAATGCATGCTGGGTTTCTTGTGCAGCAGTTTCTTCAAATACCTTTGCCACTTCTTCATCTCCTAGTTCGCGAGCGATTTTAGCAAAATAGAGGTATTTGCGGTTCGCCATCGATTCCCCTGCAAAGGCTGCCTCTAGGTTCTTTTTGGTTTGTGATTGATCAAATGTTTTATTACTCATAATTGTTCTCCTTCTTATAGAATATCGGCTAAAACTATTGATTAGTATAATTGATTAATGATAAGATAATGATAGGTAAAAACTATGAATGTTTCTGATCTTACGCTTCGTGATCTTGAGTATATGGTAGCAGTGTCAGAGTTTGCTCATTTTGGAAAGGCCGCCCTGGCACTGCATGTATCTCAGCCTACATTAAGCGCTCAAATTAAAAAAATCGAAGGGGTTTTGGGTGTGGCTCTATTCGAACGTAATAATCGGAGAGTGGGCATTACCGAGCAAGGCCAACTCATTATTAATCAATCGAGAGTTGTGTTGGATGAGAGTCGTAAAATCATTTCCATTGCTCAGGGAAAAATTGAAATTCTAAGCGGACCATTTAAACTGGGCGCAATTGCTAGTTTGGGTCCTTATTATTTCCCCTATATCTTGGGCCCACTCAAAAAGGCTTTTCCAAAATTAGAAATTTTCATCAAAGAAGGACTCACTGAAAACTTACTGGAAGAACTTCGAGCTGGAAAATTAGATGCCATTCTTGCGTCCAATACATTTCCTGAAGATGGACTTCGCGTTGAGACTTTGTTTTTTGAGCCCTTTATGTTGGCGATGCCTTCAGAACATGAATTTGCACATGCAAAAGCTTTACCTCATTTAAAAGAACTCCGAGCGAGCGATATGATTTTGCTCGAGGATGGGCATTGTTTAAAGGATCAGGCTGTGGGGTTTTGCGCCAGTAATCGTAGGGGAAATATTCAAAAGCTATACGCAACCAGTATTGAAACTCTGAGGCAATTGGTGGCTACCGGAATGGGGTATACGCTCATTCCTAAAATGGCAGTTTATCCAGATCCAAGATTAAAAAAATTAATTACTTACCGTGAATTTGATCAATCGCAGGGAGCAAAAAAGGTAGGACGAGAAATTATTTTAGTTACTAGAGAGCATTTTTCAAGAATGAAAGATATTGATGCCCTAAGGGGCTTTATCCTCAAAAATTTGCCCCATATTCTAACTTAATTCCACCAATTTAATTGATACCTATTCTTGATTGAAAAAAAGTTGTATCCTGTATAACATTTTCATCATGATTAGTTATTTACACACCATGATCCGAGTGGTTGATTTGGAAAAATCAATTCGATTTTATACTTTAGGTTTGGGATTTGAAGTTGTTTCTAGAAGTGATTACGAAAAAGATCGATTCACACTCGTGTTTTTAAAATCAAAAGATGATCAGGGTGATCGCGCACCCATGATTGAGCTCACCCATAACTGGGATACGAAATCTTACGAAAAGGGCGATGCTTATGGGCATGTTGCCTACCAAGTCAGTTCCATTGAAGCGCTCCAAAAACAGCTCATACTAAATGGATATGATCTCAGTTGGGGGCCTGGTCTTACTCCGAATGGTAAAACTAAAATGGCCTTTGTGGATGATCCAGATGGATTTGAAATCGAACTCTTACAGTTTGCCTAACCATTTGCAACTGTATTGAGTCACTTCAGGTTGGTGATCATAGCTGCTTGTTTTAACCAAAATCACTTCACCCTTTGAAGTGATTTTAGTTTCGTAGTTCACTTCAGTGCAGCCTTCTTCACCGCTAGCAGTAAAAGAAGCATTATCTGAATTGTAACTCACTCCAACGCGATTTCCTGCATTGATTTGATTCACTACATCTTCATCTTTTGTATTTACCGATGCTTCATAAAAATCACTAGAAGCTGAATCTAAGCCAATTTTTGAATAAGAATCTTTGCAAATCAAAATATCTGCATGAGCCACTTGAGCAGAAACGGTGAAAAGTGCGATTCCAAAAACGAGATTTAATTTTTTCATGGGTGCTTTATTACACATAAAAGCAATAATTAGAAGAGTAATTTTAATAAACCTCGTGATTTACATTACTTGGTAACTTGTTGTTTTAATTGATGTTGGATTTGGTGAATTGAGTTGTAATCTTTGTTATAACTTGTTATAATTAAAATAACGGAGGCCTTATGTCAGCGATTAAATTACAAGCAATTGGAAACTCTTTCGGGTTTAGATTACCGCAGGAGTCTTTGAAGACAGCGGGATTCAGTCCGTCTGATGAGTATGAGTTTTTTACTCAAGAAGGTGTAATTGTTATTTTAAAACGTCTTCCTCATCATTCGCAGTGGCATTTTGAATCACCCAAAATGAATCAAGAAGATAAAGAATGGGTTGATGCTGATTTATGAGTGTAAACGTCAAGAGAGGCAGTGTTTGGAGAGTAGACTTTGATCCTGTGAAGGGGAGGGAGCAGGCTGGGTTCAGGTATGGGGTGGTGGTATCGCCTGATTCCATGAACTCAGCATTGGATATCGTAATTGTTGCTCCTCTCACTACTAAAGCAAAGTCTTGGCCAACGCGAGTTGATTGTAATTTCAACGATACAGCAGGACAAGTTCAGTGTGAACAGATTCGAGTGGTTTCAAAAAAACGATTGAAGGTACTTTCTGGTTCATTGAGTGTTGAAGTAACCGCAAAAGTAAGGTTAATTTTTAAGCAGATGTTGGTTGAGGATTAAATGATCATTCTTAGAGTGGGCATTTAGTTTTCTCCATATTTAAATACGACTCATCTTCAAATGCTTACTCAAGTATTAAAGGAAAAACTGGATTTATTTTTAAATCACAACTCAACTTTTGCAATACATTTTTGATTTGTGAACCTTTGGTGTAAGTCGTAGTTAGCTGTTTGTGGTCGTGTGCTCCATCGCGATTTCTTGTCACACTTGAGTCATTATCTAATATAATTGAGACAGTATTTCTCGAAAAATCGCACTTAAAAGAATTAAAATGGTTTTCCAATAATTCCTTCATTTGCTGAGAACCATAGGAGACATTCGTACCATTTCCTATATTATCTGGTCCTACATAACGAAATAAAAGTTGCGGATAGTCCTTGTATAGTAAACTACTCTCAACATTCACTTTTTCATCTAATGCGACTAAATTAGTTTGCTTGTTCCAGTAGGTAAAAACAGTCAAGTGATCGATAATAAATTTTTTAGCTTTCACATTCATAATGCTATTTAAGTGAAAATCGTAATATTCTGAAACAATTGGATTATCGAAATCTACCGAGTGCACGGTGAGCCTACTTTGGCATGGGCCTCCATTATCGATGCATATTTCGGCTTGCGTTAAAGAGAAGGTTCCAGCAGGCAACCTTTTAAGCTTCAAGGTTTGTGGATCATCAGATTTAATATATTCATAATTGAAGCTATTGATCACCTCATCTAAATGTACAGTTAAAACCATGTATGGACGATGATTTGTAATCAGTAGCTCAGACGACACGGTCGAGTTTTTCGGAATAAATGCTCGAAGTTGAGCAGTATTGATATTAAAGTCCGCCAAAGTTTCACACGAGTCAACACAATGATCTTCAATATCACAAACATGATGAACTGGTGCTTTACAAGCTATTTTACCAACTAATGTTAAACGTGTATTCAAAAATTCTTGCGAATAGGCTGCGGTGGAAATTAATATACCAATTAAAAAAGATACTGTTTTCATTTTATTCTCCAATTTTAAAACCAGATAATTCTATTAAGGCTTTATCAGTGTATAATATAAAACTTCACCAACAGGGTTGATGCTCTTAATTTCGAATTGTTGATCCAGCTTTTTCTGTAGAATACCAGATACCTGTATTCCTAAATTTGTCCAAGCTTCTCCATTGCAAGAAATGCCTGGATTAATCACAACATTATTATATTGTTTTATTATGCATACCTCTGAAGCGTATGCTGAAATGGACCCCAACAGTAATACAAAAAGAAATTTCATTTTATGACCCCTTATTTATACAATTAAAAAAGTTATAACTTTATTCAAAATACATGATTAATGGCACTTCAAATCTCTGAGTGCCTTTTTTTCGAGTTCTTTCAAAACCTCACATGAAGGAAGATTTTGAATTAATTGTTGTGCAGTTTTAAAATATGTTTTTTTCAAATATGAAAAGCTGGTAAAAACATCGGTTGAAAAAAAATTACAAAATTTGCCACGTCCTTCGGGTTCAACAATTTTTTTTAATAATTTTTCAGAACTAACTCCCATTACAATGTAGTAACTTCCTTTGAAATCTTGCGAGGAGGGCTCCAGCTCTAGCATGAAATCAAAGCTATCGGAGCTAGCATCCGTATCAATCATTAATTTAAGATCTCTGGTGCTTAATAGTTTTTTACTACCTTCAATCGCTTGACCCACTTTATCTGCATTGTATTCCTGATTTGGGCCTATTTTAACTGAGCATGTTACTGCTTTCGCTTCTGTAAAACTGAAAACTAATAATATGATTACTAAAAATTTCATAATATTTCTTTCTATTTTTTCAATAAAATCACAGGGTAATAACCCATAATTCTATCCATGTTGATATCAGCTTTATATTCTATGTGTAATATTGAATCTGTCTGATAAGCAGCGATTAAAACTGGAACGGAGAGCAAATTGGCCCGATTGTAATCTTTGAAATTGTTCGCCACTATTCGGATCGACCTTGGAACTCCTGTTTCGTCAAAACTTTCAAATGTTGCTGTAAAGCTTTCTTCAGTCGCGGCAATTGACTTAATTTTTGAATCAAACGAGGAAGGACCTTCTATTGAATATTTAGAGTTCTCAGATTTCTGAATACTGATTGCAAAACTATTCATTGATCCCAATATATTCACTATAATTAAAAGGACTTTCATTTCATTACCCCTATATTTATTTCTAAAAGGTAATTACCATAATGATTTAAGAATTTACTTCCCAAAGATATTAATCTTGAACCTGTAAATTAATAAGCAACTTAATTATGGAAGGAAATTAAGAGATTTTGAAAAGATCAAGATTAAAAACTACAACAGTATCTTCTTTGTTGGTTGATGTGAGTAATGATTCTGCATCTTTAATCGTCTTTTTTAGTAGAGCATTTAGCTTTAAAAAATCTTTTTTGTTGAAAGCGTAAATAGAACTGTAGTGAATGTGATCATCGTCTGGTTTGTCGATTGCTCGAATCGCTTCAACTCTCCAGTTTTCATGGTTTTTTACAAATAATGATGATTCTTTAGGAATGTGTATACGAGCCTTGCCAATGCTTAACTTGTATTTATCCTCAATTAATAAATTTTTATCAATTAAAAACTGAATAACTTCATTAACAGTTTTTGCACTTAGGTTAAGATGATCAATAATCGCTTTGCGGGTATTGAATCGCTCAATTGCTCCCAAAATATGAATGGCAGCATAATACCATCTGCTATAATAAGTATGACTATCTTCAAGGTTTAATACGGTACTGGTAGGAATCATCTTGATAATTTTTGATTCAGATTTAATTATGTTTGAATTTGATTTTTTTAAAAAAGCACGAAGATTTTCAGATGCAACTTTTTCTATTTGCACTAAGTTAAGAAAATATTCGGTTTGTTTGGCATTTAATTTAAAAAACTCAGTCACATGAAAAGCATGATCTATTGAAAGATGTGCATTTCCGTTTAGTATTTGTGATAAAAATGACCCTTTAACCAAAATAAACTCAGCGAGTTCTTTTTTTATTCCACGGCTTTTACAAGCATCCTTCAAATACTCTTTATAAGAATCAAATAAAAAAATGTTTTGGTTTGAGTTCATTTTATTAACTATGGGACAAGTTTTTGTACGTATTCAATCACTTCATTTTCATAATCAGAAAGATATGGCTCAAGTTTATTGATGTATATATTAGAGTTTAAAAGTGAAGCATTGCCAATTTTGATGTGAATGTGGATTGCTCCACCTTTTAAGAATATTGATCGACTCGCTTTAAAATAGGTGATTGCATTTTTGTAATCTTCAGAAGTTAATCGCTTTAGAGATTCTGCAAATGGAATGTAATCTTGAACAATCATTGAGAGTAAAATAGGATTTTTAATGATAAAATTAGAAATATCGGAAGATTTTTTTATAGATTCAGCTAGTTTTTCAGCAAAACTTCTTTGGTCTTCATTGTAATTTACAAAAATTTCCATATTATTTTTGTTATCATTTTGATTAAATTGATATGATATCTGAGGTTGTCCAAAGTTTTTTTCTAGATCATGTGCTTTAAACAGTGGGTCGTAGGGTGTACCTATTAAAAACGCATTAGAGATAACGAATGCATAGGGTGCATATTGAATCTGATCTAAAAGTTGAGTGAAAAGTCCAAGTTTGTAGTAAGAGCCTTTTGTGAATGAATCAAGCATGTAAAGTCTGAAGCGTGAATTCTTATTTTCTATTGGATATCCACCGATCTCTAATATGTATCCAATGACGTCACGTACTGCTGATGAGTCTTTTACGTTTTGAGAAACAATATAATAGATTGCTTCATGTAATCTTAGTATTGCCCTTTGTGATGGGCTTAAGAGTGCTTTCATTTCTGGATCTATGTTAATATTGCCATTTTGACGAAATGCAATTTGACGATAAACGCAACCGACTGGAAATTTAAATGTTATGCCAAAATCATTATATTGGCTTAGATTAGCTTCTTTCCAATATTCAATTCTCATTTGATCCACTTGAATTCCAATTTTTGACGCTGCATTTTTATCAAAATCTTGAATAATTCTTAAAAAACGATTGATAATTTCTTCTTCGCTACCTTTAAGGCTCATCAAAGAAGTGACTGGCATATTGGAATAGGGAAGTTTCGCTTGATAATAATCAAGTGTTTCTAATGTTTCTTTTTTAGTGATTGGATCAATACAATAAACACCACCGCCACCACCTGAGGTACCAATTCCTCCCTGTGCAAAAACTAATGTAGGAGAAATGAGCAAGGTTGCAAAAATTAATAATATAGGATTTGTAATTCTTACGAGTGTGATAAAAACAGTTTTCATTTTGACTAAATTTAGCACAAAATTGATCTTATTTAAATAAAATTTATTTAGTAATGTTGTTTCGAAATTAAAATTAAATGAATCTAGTTGTTTGGTAAAAACATCAAATATTTAATGTAAGATTGAATTGGATTCATAACCCGTAGAAAATAAAAAAGCCGCTTCATTTCTGAAGCGGCTTTTTTTATTTTTAAACCCTAAGGTTTATTCATCTTTAATGGCGGGAGCGATGGGACTCGAACCCACGACCTACGCCGTGACAGGGCGTCGTTGTAACCAACTCAACTACACCCCCGCAAATCAAAGAATGAATTGTCAATTTAGCGATAAAAGTAAAATTTGTCTAGTACTTTTTTGCTAGATATTTCAGTGCCTTAGGGCACAATAAAGGAATGTGGAATAAAATTAAAAGCTTAAAACTCACCACCTGGATTTTTATCGCCCTGATTTCGGGCTTTTTGATTGGCCATTTCCTTCCTGAATGGGTGGAATACATCAAGCCATTTCGTACCGTTTTCTTAAACGGGGTGAAGTGCATTATCGCTCCCTTGATCTTTGCATCTATTGTGATGGGGATCAATTCGGCGGGGAGCGTTTCTGGCTTGGGTAAAACAGGGGCAAAGGCCATCATCTACTTTGAAATTGCCACCACGCTCGCTTTGTTCATTGGGTTAGGATTTGTGAATTTTTTTAGACCAGGCGACGGACTCAAAATCACCGCAGCCGTAGGATCAGTGGCCAATCAATTACCAGAAACAAAAATGACTTTTGCTGGTTTTGTAGAGCATCTACTTCCGCATAATTTTATTGAAGCCATCGCCAAAGGAGATGTTTTACAAATTGTATTATTCTCGGTGATCTTCGGAATTGCAGTCATGATGGCTGGTGAAAAAGGAAAACCGGTTTTAAATTTTTGCTCTAGCTTAAATGATGTGATGTTTAAATTCACGGATCTGATCATGAAGTTTGCGCCAATCGGTGTGGGAGCTGCAATGGCAGGAGTCGTGGCGGAACATGGATGGCAAGTGATGGTGCCGATGTTTAAATTGGTAGGCACCTTGTATTTAGCACTCATCGTATTTGTATTAGTGGTGATTTTTCCTGCGTTGAAATATTCCAGAGTCAAGATCGGTGCATTTTTTAAAGAGTTGCGTCCTTCTTTGTTTTTGGCATTTGCTACCACTTCCAGTGAATCGGCTTATCCATCTGCACTTGAATCTCTAGAGAAGATAGGTGTTTCAAATCGCATTGCGAGTTTTGTTCTCCCTCTTGGTTATAGTTTTAATCTGGATGGCTCTACGCTTTACCTCGCGATCGCATCCATTTTCATCTCTCAAGCTGCAGGAATCGAACTTTCTTTTGGCACACAGATCACGATGATGCTCACTCTCATGCTCACTACAAAAGGAGTGGCAGCAGTGCCTCGTGCATCGATCGTAGTTCTTTCTGGAACCTTAGTGGCATTTGGATTACCTCTTGAAGGAATCGCGCTCATTTTGGGAGTGGATGAGTTTATGGACATGGCTCGAACCACGGTCAATCTTTTAGGAAATTGCGTGGCTACTACGGTGATTTCTCGTTGGGAAGGGGAGAGTCTTTCTCCAGAGTTCACGGCAATTTAATTAATCATGATATCCGAATATGAATTCATTATTGTAGGGGCTGGTCTTTCAGGTTCAGTATTTTCTTCGTTTTTAAACAAGCGTGGAATGAAGCATCTTGTTTTAGAAAAAAGTAAGGGTTTGGGCGGTCGTATTGCATCTAGGCGTCTAGGTGATCAAACTTTTGATCACGGTGTGAGTCAATTCCAGTTAAATGCTGATCAAGAATTGCTACTTCGAAAATTTTTTGAAGAGATTGATTTTACTCAAAGCGGAAGTGATTTTAATTGGGTAACCCCTGCCACTCAAGCCATTAAAAAAATACTCAATCCTTTGAACGTTAAAAAAGATTCAAAAGTGATCAACATCAAGAAGGCCAATCCATTTGAAATTTTGCTAGAATCAGGCGAAAAGATGAATGCTCAGAATGTGGTGATCACCGCGCCTGCACCGCAAGCAATTGAACTTCTTAAAAATTTGGACTCACTAGATTTGATTGAACTCCTTAAAACAGTGACTTACACCAAAAGAATTATTTTATTTTCAAACGAAGTGCACCCTAAAATGAAGTTCATGACGGATGGATTTTCAGAAGCAAACTTTGAACTTTCAGATTCTGAAATCCTATCCAAAACAGAGGCTCAGGGATTTGAAACGGTAAAAAAATGGAGATACGAAAAAGTTAAGCATGGATTAACGCTCAATCATTGGAGTAGGGATGGAATTCATCTCATTGGTGATCTCTTTCAAGGCGAAAAGAGTGATGGAGTTGGAGCTGCGCTTCAGAGTGCTTTTTCACTAGCTACCCAATTGAGTTTGATTTAAAACACATCATGAAAAGAATACTCATCGCTGGGGCAAGTGGTTTTGTGGGTGGAGAGTTGATTAGTAAGTTGTTAACTGATCCACAGTTAGAAATTATTGCTCTATCTCGTAAAGAACAAGATTCCCATCATCCTCGATTGACTTGGAAAAAATGTGATCTTTTTTCTTTTAAAGATATTCGTGAAAGCATGATTGATTGTGATTCTGCTTATTACCTTGTTCACTCCATGATTCCTTCTGCGGCGCTCACGCAAGGTGAATTTTATGATTTTGATTTAATTTTAGCCGATAATTTTATTCGAGCAGCGCGAGAGAATAGTTTAAAACACATTATTTATTTAAGCGGGATGGTTCTTGAGAGTGAAAAATTATCCTGGCATTTAAAAAGTCGCCTTGAAGTAGAGCAAACATTACAACAATCCCAAGCTCGAGTGACCACCCTAAGGGCAGGACTCGTGATTGGTAAAAATGGTTCTTCTTTCATGATTTTAAAAAAATTAATTGAACGATTGCCGGTCATGATTTGTCCCAGCTGGACAAGTACGCTTTCTCAACCAATCGCGGTTCAAGATATCATTCGGGTTTTGGTACGTTCCCTCTACGATGAGAAAGTAATGGGAAAGAGTTATGACATCGGCGGAAAAGATGTGGTGACTTACCGTGATCTACTCACGAGAACTTCGTTGATTCTTGGACAAAATAGAAGGATTTTTACCTTTGATGTTATTCCACTAGGATTGTCTCGGTTTTGGGTATCCTTGATCACCGGTGAATCTAGGGATTTGGTTTATCCGTTAGTGTTGAGCTTAACTCATCCTATGGTAGTGGATCCAAGTAGGGCTTGGCCATACCCCGATGATTTAAGAATCAGATTAAATGATGCCCTAAAAGAAGCACTTCATGAAAAGCCGAGAAAAAAAGAAAAGCACAAATCGATAAAAAAATATGTGCCAGCGGAGAGGGTGGTGCGTTCGGTTCAGCGCCTTGATCTTCCAACCGGTAAAAATGCGGATACCATGGCCAATGAATATTTTGGTTGGCTTCCACGGTTTTTAAATCCATTGATTAAAATCACAACAGAAAACAATGTTATCGTTTTTAGCTTAATTTTCAAAAATCTAAAACTTTTGATTTTAGAAAAGAGTGTGGAGCGAAGCACGAGCGATCGCCAGTTGTTTTATATTCTTGGTGGTTTGCTGGTATCTAAAAATAATAATAGCAGGGCTAGATTAGAGTTTCGAGATGTTTTGAACGGAAGGCTCACGATCGCAGCGATCCATGATTTTTATCCATCGTTACCTTGGTACATTTACGTATGCACTCAAGCGCAACTACATTTAATGGTCATGTACTTTTTTAACCGCCATTTAAAGAGTTATTCTACTTCGATACAATAAAGGTGAGCGAATTCTTCGCACTCTTCAAATTTAATCGATAGAGCATCAGAACCAGTTCGCCCAGCTCGTCCAACGATTGCATTTCCTTCATCATCAGACCAGTTATTGCAGTTTTCTTTCACATCAGCTGGGAAATCAAAGTTTCTTTGTCCGGTCCAAACATGATTGATCACGGTGGTGTTGATCGCTAATTGATTTGCAAAAGTATAGATCGAATCATTTCTTCCGGCGATTAAACTTTGGTAACTATCAGCAACGATGGATTCAACGCCTAAGAACTTTTGATAAATATAGCCTCGCACTGAATGTTGTTCTGAAAAGGCGCTTTGGCTATTTGCAGTGAGAGCAACAAATGTTCCTTTGATATTTGATCTTCTGGCTTCACGAGCACAAACGTTATCAAAGTATTGAGATGAGTTTGCGTTGATGGGTCTCACCATGGTGGCAGAAACGAAAATTCTATTTTTTAGATTTTGGCTTGGGTCTGTAGGTGGATTTGGATTTGGTTCGGTTACCACAATCGGTGAACTCTCCACTTGAGTTCCTGGAATGGTGAGATTTACACCTCCGTTACAGCCGGTGATGATCATACAAAAAAGCGCGCAAATAAGATTTAAAGATAATTGATGTTTAGTCATAACTTATTTAAACACTTCTTGTTAAATTAAGTTAGTGAAACTGTTTTGACTCGGTGATCGTCAGATGTCGCAACGGGTTCTTAGAGAATTCGTCCAAGGATCCATAAAGATAGGAATTCATTTTCTGACATTCCCATTTTTTTACGAATTTCAGTCAGCGGACCATAAACTTTCTTATTGATGGCACTTCCGATGGTGTTGGATAAAATTGGAGAATCAACCCGTTCATCACCTTTTCTATATCCTTCTACTTTTGCATTGATCAAAACATTGTTTTTACCGCCCATGAACTCGATGAATCCCTCAGCGGGTAAAAAGTGATCAGCAATTGAAATTGCGCGCAATAGGGCTTTAGAAGAATGCGTTTCCTTAAATTCTTGAATTCTATTGATGATTCGATCATCAATAGATCTGTGTTTTAAATCAAAAGCATATTTTTTAAAAATGTTTCTAATGTCTTCTTTGGTGAGAGTTTCCAGGTGATGAATTCCTTCTTCATATAAAGAGATATTCAAGGTAATGGTATAAAGTAACATTTTTTCTGTTTCATTCAGAGTATTCGGAGGAAAAAGTTCGCCACCATATTCTTTAGATAGTTGGTCTAAGATTAAAAGAACCTTCTCTTTTGGCAAAGACCATCCATTAAACACTCTTGAAATTTTTACATAACGATCTTTTAGGGTTCCATCTGGCATTTTTTCCGCGTCAAACTCAAGTAGTTGATTTTTAGAATGACCTTTTGAGGTGTAACCAGGATTGACATTGCTATCTTCAGCAAAGGTAACTAAAGAATTGGTAAAATATTCATTGGCAAAATTTAAAATGTCTCGTGAAGTATTACCGTAATCAAAAGTGTAACTTTTTCCAAAAAAATCATGAACAAAGTTGTTTTTTGTTCCGTCAGGAGAAGTAACGGTAATGTCTGAAACTGATCTTAATCTTCTCTGCCCAAAAAATAAAACACGATCTTGTTGATTTTCCTCTTTGAAATGATTTTCGATTAAAAATGGTTTCGTATGTTTTTTTAAAACCTCGATATTTCCCCGTTTAATCAGTTGCTGAACTATTTTCAGTTGAGAAATAGATTCATCAATACCATTGTTTTCAGCCTTATTTTCAAAGTTTATGGAGAAGTACTGAATTTTAGATTTACCGGTGTTTTTTCCCCATTTTGCTTTAATGACAGGCAAACTTGCGATCCCTTTTCTGATGCCGATTTCTATTCCAAAACTGGGTTGAGTGGCTTCTCCATAATCCTTATAGATTTGAAATGTATTTTCATCTTTACGATAGATGTGTAATCGACTCATCACAATTTCTTTGTCTTCTCCAAAAGCAGAAACATCAATTAATTGATATAAACTGACATTCGCCGATATTTTTCCATCCGCAATCAAACTATCGGTGATCACCAGAGATTCACCTGGCGCTAGTTTGTTTTTAAAGTCTAATAAAGATTGCTCATAAATTTGCTTTTTTTGTTCAATGGGAAGTGTTTCAAAACCATCTTCAAAAATGGGATCCAACTGTTTTGCACTAGAATGAGTGAAGTAGGGGATGATGATGTTTTGGTAACCGTAGCGATTGGCTTTTCGAATACTATTCATCGGTTTCAAGTGAGAATAAGTTCTTGAAGCAGAAACACTTCCCATAAAACTCATCCCCATTGCGGTTGGCATACCACTCATATTCAAACGAGCTCCAATGGAGGTTCTAATGCCAAAGCTATCGGCAATTTGAATTAAATGATCGCCCAGATAACTGCCGGTCACAATTTCTCGTGAAAAAATAAATGTTCCATTGGCGAACGGAAATGCCCATTTACCAGGAGTGGTAAAATTGTTGCTTAAAACGGGCAGTTGATTGAGCTTTCCCACGGCGCTGGAAATGATGGAACTAAATAAACCTGATTCAGCAAACGCAAAGTTCTCTCCTGGATTAAATGGAGAATCAGGTTCAATGGTGGTAAATTTAGTGGCATATCCCGGCCATTTTTTTAAGATAATTTGCCCATTATTGAGCTCTGGGGCTGTGGAAATTTGAAAATCAAAATCAATTCGATCTTCATCAATATTGAACAGTTCTAAAAATGAGTTTCTTCTGGCGATTAATTTTTCAAGCAATAGTGTTTGAACAGAATCAGGCAGTTGAGCTGCACTCACTACTTCTTTCCAATCATTCCTAGTTAAAGTAGAAATTTTCTTCAAAATCCATAGAATATCCTCTGCACTGGGAGTGAAGGAGTCGCTATTTGGATACTCCACTTTTACGCTATTGCCATAAACAGTACCTGATACCCAAGAAAAAATATTAATTCCTTCGGGAACATTGGTGAGTACAAAAGGAATGATCAGGGAAGAGTATTCCTTTTTACTTTGGTTGTTTTGGTGATTTAAAGTTCCACTTGCAAGATCATCGGTCATCTCCTCATCTTCACTCACCAAAACATCTTGAAGTTCTAATTTGTTTTGATCATCCGAAACAATCCAGCGATCGGTATCCGCATTTGTTTTATCTTCAAGCTTTTTGATAAAAGTAGCTTTTTCAATTCGATCTTTAAATTCAATCGTAATTTTTGGTAAGTAACTCAGCGCGGGCATTCCATAACCTATTTTTTGAAGTAAGGCTTTTCTAAGCAAGTTGTTATGAACCGTTCTTCCCATGGTGATGATGCGGAACATGGGTTCGTGATTTGAATTTTCCGTTTTAATTTTAAACCTAAAGGTATCCGAGCTGCTGTTTGTTTCAGCTAAATAGTTACCCGAAGTAGTTTTAGAACTTTCCTCTTCTTTTTTAGAGTGAATGAGGGGAGTGAGTGTTACTGGTTCTGGCGCTAATGCAACCGCTGAGCTGGATGATTTAATGGGTAAGAGATTCTCTTGAGCAGATGCTAAAGAGACAAAGAAAAGCGACGCAATGATGATGCGAAAAAAGATACCCATGGATGGGCGAAGAATACAGAATGGAGGCTAATTAGTAAACTAATTTTATTTAATAATAAAAGTTAAAAGTAAACGAATTTCGTTTACTTACTTTTTAGGAGCTGCATGGATTAACACTTTGATATCCATGCGGAAAATAATTTCCATTTTATTGGGATGGATCAATTTTTGAACAACGCCTTCTCCGAAAGTAGGGTGATTGACACGATCACCGATTTTAAAGCTTTCATTTGCAGCATAGGGGCGAACCGGACGAGGACTTGCGTTAATTTGTTTCATCCATTCCAGCTCAACTGGAATCACTTTTTCTGCCTTAGGTGCACGAGGAGATTTTGCAGCTTTTGAAGCAGATTCCGTAATGGCACCTGGCTCTTTCACGCCTTTTTTTGCTTTAAAGTTGTGTTCACTTTTACATGTTCTGCAAATTACTCGGGAAGGCATCCCTCCGATCATCGACATGATCGTGTGTCCTAAATCCATTTTGCATCGTGTACAATAAGAGACAATTTCTTTACCAACGGTCAGAGCAGTAGAAGTGGTGTTCATAATAGTTAAACTAGTATAACTTAGATGCAGGGCATGAGCACACTAAAAGAAACAGAAAAAGAAAACGGAAAGCGTTCTTTTAAACGTACCGAACTTTTGGAAAAAGCCAAAAACTTGGCAACTTCTCCTGGAATTTACTTGATGAAGGCAAGTTCAACGAGTGCGCTTGGAAAAAATCAGATCATCTATGTGGGTAAAGCAAAGAGTTTACGTTCACGCGTGACTTCCTATTTTCAGCCCATCACCCATGAACACCCCAGAACTGAACTCATGCTTCAAAATGTTGAAGATTTTGAAATCATCCACACGGAAACTGAAAACGAAGCCCTGGTTTTAGAGTGCACTTTCATCAAGCGACATAAGCCAAAGTTCAATGTTCGATTGAAGGATGATAAGCATTATCCTTATTTGGTGATATCCACCAAAGATCCATTTCCTAGAATCGGATGGACCCGAAAAGTGGTAAACGACAAATCACGCTATTTTGGTCCTTTTCCTTCCGGGTATGCTGCGCGCACAGTGATGAAGCTTCTCACTGAAACTTTAAGATTAAGAGATTGTTCGGATAATACTTTTTCACATCGATCTCGTGCTTGTATTTTACATCAGATGGATCTTTGTTCAGCTCCTTGCGTGGGCAAAATATCTAAAGATGATTATCATTTATTAATTGAGGAAGCGATTGCGGTTTTGCACGGTAAAAGTACAAAAATCATTAAACAGCTGAAGCTCGATATGAAGGAAGCTGCAAAAGAAGAGCGTTTTGAAGATGCTGCACGCTTACGGGATGAAATTCAAAGTGTGGAAATCGTTTCTCAAACCCAATCTGTTTTCGATCCGGATAAAAGAGCAGATGTGGATGTGTTTGCTTTTGAAAAAAATGAAACGGTAGCTCATGGAGTGGTTTTGCAAGTCCGGGGGGGGAAATTGATCGTCGTGAAGCATTACGCACTTCAAAATTTCGATTCCACGTTAAAAGATGAAGAAATTGCATATGATATTCTCACTCAACACATTCTACTCATGGAAGAAGGCGCTGAAGTATTGCATGCAAAGGAAGTGCTTCTAAAAACTTTACCCATTGATCATGAATTGCTGGAAAGTGCACTGAAGGTTAAAATTAAAATTCCTAAAACAGACCTTCAAAAACAATTGGTCAATGTTGCCCATACGAATGCTAAATTTGCGTTGGAAGGTGCAAAAAAGGAAACTTCCGGACACGGCGTGACCGCGCTAGAGGAAGTGCAATCAAAATTAGGACTAGATAAATTGCCCAGAAGAATTGAATGTTATGATATTTCCAACTTTCAAGGGGATGAATCGGTGGCATCAAGGGTGGTGTTTATTGATGGAGCGCCCGATAAAAATCTTTATCGTAAATACAAAATTAAAACAGTCATTGGAGCCAATGATTTTGCCAGCATGAGAGAAATCTTTGATCGAAGATTCAGTAAAATGGATATGGAAACGGGAAATGAAAAGCCCGATCTTGTGGTGGTGGATGGAGGTAAGGGGCAACTCTCTCAGGCCAAAGCTATTTTTGATGAATTGGGAATTCAAGGAGTGGATCTAGTGGGCTTGGCAAAAGCAAGAACCGAGCAAAACTTTCAATCTCCTGAAGTGGAGAGTTCGCAGGAAAGAATTTTTATTCCTGGGAGAGTGAATCCGATTCCACTTTATCCGAATTCTAGAGCCTATAAATTGCTCACACACATTCGTGATGAAGCACATCGTTTTGCGATTACTTTTCATCGTTCTCGGCGCGATAAAAAATCAATGCAATCTAAAGGCTGAGTTTGAATTTTCTCTATTAAGGCAGGAATCCAGTAAAGGCGCGAGGGCCAATGGGAAGTCAGGAAGAGGAGTGCTTTTTAATCTTAAAGCCTAAAAATTAAGCTAAGATCAAACGGCCGTTGCTATTCAGTAGTCTCTGAATGAGTTTCTTTAAATGTCGCATAACACCAAAATAGCAGGGAGTGCTTGCATAAGCAACCCTGAAATACGGGGGTTATTACACTGATCTGTTTAAAAAAGGCTTAAAAATAGACTAAATCACTGATAACGCGTGATTTAGATCATCAACGAGATCTTTCACATCTTCGATACCTACGCTAATTCTAATTAAATTATCAGAGATTCCGAGCTTTTGGCGATTTTCAAGGGGCACACTAGCGTGGGTCATGATCGCTGGATGTTCAATCAAGGATTCCACGCCGCCTAGGCTTTCAGCTAAGGTGAAAAGTTTAGTGGTTTCTAGAAGTTTGCGTGATTCTGCGATTCCGCCTTTGATGGTGAAAGAAATCATTCCTCCAAATCCACTCATCTGTTTTTTTGCCAGCTGATGTTGAGGATGGGATTCCAAGCCTGGATAAATTACTTTTTCAATCTTCGGATGCTTTTCAAGAAAATGAGCGATCTCGATTGCATTCTCTTGATGTTGCTTCATGCGCACGTGAAGCGTTTTCAATCCACGCATCACTAGGAAACAATCCTGTGGACCAGGAACTGCGCCTACCGCATTTTGAAGATATTTCACTGCTTCATAAATTTTTGCATCATTCGTAACTAGCACTCCACCCACCACATCACTATGACCGTTCATGTATTTGGTGATGGAATGAATCACAATATCAGCACCGAGATCCAATGGCTTTTGAAAGTAAGGGCTCATGAAAGTGTTATCAACCACACTCAATACATTTTTTTTACGTGCCATGTTCGCCAATGATTGAATGTCAAAAATCTTTAACATCGGATTCGTAGGGCTCTCAATCCAAAGCATTTTAGTGTTTGGTTTGATTGCTTTTTCAACAGCCGCAACATCACTCAAATCCATGAAGGTAAACTCCATGTTAAAGCGAGTGAGGATTTTATCAAATAATCGGTAAGTACCACCATAGACATCATCACTACAGATGATGTGATCGCCTGATTTTAAAGTGTGAAAAAGAGTATCAATCGTTGCGAGCCCGGAGGAGAACGCAAGAGCATGATTTCCGTTTTCAAGTGCGGCAACGCAATCTTGGTATGCGGAGCGGGTAGGGTTATCGGTACGAGCGTATTCATAACCGGTATGTTGGCCGGGTGATTTTTGTGCGTAGGTGCTGGTTTGGTAGATGGGGGTCATCACGGCACCTGCTACCGCATCGGGTGCTTGTCCGGCGTGAATGGCTTTCGTTCCAAATCCAAATTTTTTTGATTCTTTGTTATTCATAAGTTCTCCTAAATTATTTTGTGACTTGGCTAATTTCCATCGCTGCCGCTAGTGCAGATAATTTTGCTACCACACCATAAACGGCCTCGAGTGTTGGAAAATCATCAGGAAATTCAGTTGTTTTTTTACAGGCAAGACTATCGCTCAAATCTTTGAAGCAAAGTTTTTTAAAAAACATCCCTTGGCTATTGAGGTTATCCATATCACTTCTCTCAGAGTTGGCACGGATAAAGCCACCAATCAATTCTTCACCCATGATGTAAATCACCGGTTCAGCGGTATGCCCTTCGGTGGTCATGAGAGTAGGAATTCCTTCTTGTACAATCACTTGATCAATCGCACTTTTATTTTTACCGGTACTCATTTTATTTTTGGTACGACGGTTCATCTTAATGAGTTCATCCACGGATTCAATCACCATGATTCCCATTCCGTATGTGCCGGCATCATTTTTAATAAAAAGAGCGGGTTTGCGGGCGATTCCATGAAGTTCGTGTTCTTTTTGTAAGCGTTCGAGCATTTCGCGAGCTACTTCAACCACGCGGTCCATTCCCACATCTTCTCCGAAGTTGACTCCAGAAACAGCTTTGCTATCAATGGTGATGTGCCAAGGCTCAAGCTCAATCACATTTGCAAATTCCAATGCCAACTGATTGTAAAAATCAAAGTGAGTGCTTTTTTTACGTGAATGCCACCCCAGTTTATAAGTGGGAAAGATGGGCTGAGAAACGCCATCTAAACATTCAGGATAGCCTTGTGAAAAATCATTATTCAAGATTACCCAGTCAGGAACGAAGCCTGTGTGGGTTTGAAGTACACCGTTTGTTTTTTTGAGAGTACTCTGAACGATTTTCTTTTCGCTGTGGGAGTAAAGCTCTAAAGTTTGTGGATTCGCCTCACAGTTTGCTTCGTATCTACCGAAAGCAGTTTCAAACCCAGCTTCTTCTAAGATGCTTTTTAAGTAGTAAAGATTCTCAAGATAAAATTTATTTTCAGTATGATTCTCTGGAACGATCAAGATTTTTTCAGGAACCTTAACTTGATGGAGTAAGGCCATTTTTTCAATTTGATTTCTAAAAATAGTGGGCGAGGCCTCAAGATCGAACTCACAAATATTATTAAATCCGGCAGGAAATAAATTACAATCTACAGGAGCAATCTTTTCACCTGAATCGCGGATATCCACAGAACAATAAAAGGAAGCCGGATATTGTTTGAATTTTTCATCAAACCATTTTTTTACCTGTGCGCGATGTTCAAAAACTGCAGTGGCAATTGTATTTTTCACTTGAGGACTCATTGTTTACACTCCCAGGTTGCAGCAACCGCTTTGGCATTCACTAGTTCCAGCTTTAGCTTTTCTCTAGTGAATTCGTCTGTTTTAATTTTTTTTAATTCCAATTCAAACACATGAAAACGATCACACCACACTTGCGCTGATTCTTTTGCAGGATAAGATTTTGCAAGTGCAGCACTTTCTTTAAAACATAGATTTTTTTCATGGATGTAATCCAGTGCTTCTTGTTTGGGCAAAGGTTTTTGTGAGCTACAATTTCTAGCTCTAATTTTTAATTCAGCGTCGGCAAATTTTGCATTTCCCTTTGCTGCATCTAAGCTGGCAAGTGCTTCTTTATTTTTACCCAACTGACTTAAGGCTTCTGCCTTGAAAAGAAGTGCACTCGTTAATGTATTTGCTTCTGGTTTCGATTTTAAGATTTCTTCTGCGATGAGTTTGGTTTGAAGAGGTTTTCCCAATTGAAGTTCTGCTTCTGCACGCATGAGTTGAATGTTCATTAAAATATTTTTTGATGGATGTTCAAGCATGGCATCTTTTGCAAGTTTCAAAACTTCTGGATATTTTTTTTGTTTCAGTTCAATGGCGAGCAAATTTTGATAAGTTGCCATTTTATCCGTAAATTGAGGATAGTCTTTTAGGATTTTTTCGTAATTTTCAACCGCGAGTTCGATTTGATCTTTTTTCTGAGCAGCCAATGCTTCGTTAAACAAAAATACCGCTTGTTCATTTGAGCGAGGGCCGGGATGGGGGAGTTCTGTACTTCCAAAGCTCTGCTGGGCATTGATGGCAATAGAAGAGAGTAAGATAATAAAAATAGCGAAAATTTGCGTCATAGAATACTTTGAATAATATCACGATGCAGGAATCACGGGTAATCATTTTCAGTACAGTTTGGCCAGAACCGAGCTCTTCAGCTGCCGGAGTGCGACAAATGCAATGGGTGCATTTGTTCTTGTCCATGGGCTACCTGGTAACGCTGATTTCTCCTTCTAAATTAAAATCGGATCAAGATTGGGGCACACTTCAGTTGCCTGAAGGTGTTGATATTTTGCCCATGCCTCTTAATCGAGAATCGGTGAGTGAGGATTTGAAACGGCTAAATCCAGAAATAGTGATGTTTGATCGATTTATTTTGGAAGAACAGTTTGGTCCGCATGTTTATCCGTCTTGCCCTGATGCTTTGATCTTGATGGAAACTCAAGATCTACATTTGGTTCGTCGTGCTCGGGATGAACTTAAAGATCGTTATTTAACTTTAGAGCAATTGCCTTCTGGTTTTTACCAAACCGAAACTGCACTTCGTGAAACGAGCTCTTTGATACGCGTAGATTTTAGTTTTGTAGTTTCCTCATTTGAAGAAAAGCTACTGCGTGAGGAATTTGAAATCGGAAGTAAAAAAGTGAAATGGGTACCGTTTTTTTATGAACGTCCGATTGTAGTGAAGGTATCCAGATTATCTTTTTCAGAAAAGAATCATTTTTGTTGGATCGGAAATTTCAGGCACGAACCCAATATGGATGGCTTACGTTGGTTTCGAAATGAAATCTGGCCACTCATCAGAAAACAACTCCCTAATGCAAAGATTGAAGTTTACGGGGCATATCCACCCGAAGAGGTGATGTCTTGGAATAATGTCAAAAACGGAATTGAAGTGAAGGGGAGTGCTCTCACTTTGGATGAGGTTTTTGAATCTGCGCGAGTGAATGTGGCGCCTCTTCGTTTTGGAGCCGGAGTCAAAGGCAAGATCATGGAAGGTTTTCGTTACGGTGTACCTGTGGTGACCACTAAGGTAGGGATTGAAGGTTTGTTTTCTTTGGAGGAACAAAAGTTTCCTGGCATCGAAGCAAATCTTGCCCAAACTTTTGCGGATGCTTGTGTAAAACTGCACGAAGATGAACAAGTGTGGAAAACAAATTCCCTCCTCGCACTTGAAAAGATGATGCAAGTTTTTGCCGCTTCTTCCCATGTTCCTGAGTTAAAAACTTTTATTCAAGAATTACTGAAAAAGAAAAAGAGTCAGACTATACCGGATTGGATGTCTCGTTTGTTGCGCTTTGAAGGAAATCAATCCCGTTATTATTTTGCCAAATGGATTGAAGCTAAGGAAAAATAGCTTAAATGTTTACAATTATTTTAATTCATTTTAAGTGTAGTTTTAATGAAGTTATCTAAAAAAACTTTAAATTGGGAAGCTGCTCTCGTCAGTGAAAACAATTCTTTTTGGTTAAAGTTTTTGATGGCTCTAATCGTTGTGAGTGTTGGACTCACACTCACTTTTTTCTTTTATCAATTGACGGGGCTTTATTTTGCAACTTTAACGATCATTTCAGTGATCCTTGTATCTCTTTATTGTGGGTTTAGGATTGCGTTTTTTGCTGCTATTGTTCAAGGCTTAGTTGCAGATTATTTTTTTATTCAACCCACTGGGGCATTGTTGAATACTTTATCAGGTTTAGAACATTTTTTAATCATTATTGGTCTTGCAGTTTTTGTATCCTTTTTAATTTCTTCAGTTCGTTTAGCATTTCATGAAATGGTGTTAGCGAGACAAGAGGCTGAGAAAGCAAAACTAGAAGCACAAAGTGCATCAGAATTTATGGAAAAAGCACTTGCCCTTGTTTCCCATGATATTCGTAATCCATTGGCTTCGATCGGATTAGGAGCCCAATTAATCCTCAAAACTCCGGGGCAAATAGAAAAACATCAACACATCCTTTCTAGAATGTTGAGTAATATCGATCGTGCTGATTCCATGATTCAATCTTTACTCGATGTAGAAAGTATCCGAGCTGGTAAATCGCTTCACTTAGAATTTCTGAATTGCGATCTGAGTGTAGAGGTTTCTAACATGATCGATGAAATGTCATTGTTGCTCGAAACTGAACGTTTAAAGTTTTTTTCATCGGATTCAATCAATGGTGCTTGGGGTATTGGTGGAATTCGTAGAGCGATCGATAATTTACTCAGCAATGCCATCAAGTATGGTGAACCAAAAACTCCGATAGAGATAAAGTTATCTAGAAAGGGTGATTTGGCGATTCTGAGTATTCACAATGAAGGGGCAGAAATTCCTCACGAATTTCAGGCTAAATTATTTAATGCTTTCCAGCGCACTCAAATTTCTGAAAATAGTCACACCAAAGGATGGGGTTTGGGTTTGGCTCTGGTAAAGGGAATCGCTGAAGCTCACGGAGGATTGGTGAAAGTGGAAAGTTTAAAAAATGCCGGAACCACATTTATCTTGGAGCTTCCGATTCGAAACTAATCAAAATAATAGGGGTAGGGTGAGTAATTGATCTGTTCTTTTTCGGAGGCAGGATTACGATCAATCGGTTTTTGGTAATCATGGTAAACGGCGAGACCAAAAATGATCGCGGTGATCGCTCCCAAAAACCCGAAAATAAATTTCTCCCCTTGAGTACTCATCAATGAGCTTATCGGCGCACTGAATTAATACTTGAGTAAAATTATCAGGAATGTGTTATTTGCGTTTTGGCTTCAGTTTTACCGAGTAAATCGGCAATCCGTCCTTGATAAACAGGCGTTCAAAAAGGGTTACATCCGGAATCAAGAGCGATTTGGGATTGGGGTGTTTTTCATGAAGATTTCGAGTGAGATCAAAGGCTTCGAAGGTATCAGTGAGCTGGGATAAATTAGTTAAGATGTAATCGAAGTATTCTTGATGATCGGTTTTGATGTGGAAGTATCCGCGATCAGATAAAAGAGGGGCTACCGTTTTCAGCCATTCAACATTTGCGGTGCGGTTTTTCTTTTGAGCTTTTTTTGGCCAGGGATCGGGGAAGAACATGTATAAAAAATCAATTTCCCCAGGCGCAAACATGTATTGCAATCTTTCGGCATTGGCGCGAAAGGCAAGTAAGTTACCGAGTTTATACTTTGCGATTTTCTCAGCAAATTTATAAACCATTTTAAATTTCCAATCGATACCGATGTATCGGTTAGAATTGCTTGTGTTTTGGCGGGCCCATTCTACACTCACATGCCCAGCATTACAGCCGATTTCTACATGAAGAAGATCTTCGGAAGTGGTGGGAGTGTTAAAGCTCTCTCTCCATTTTCCACGATTCAATTCAGTTTTGTTATCGCTGTAGGCAAGACCCTGCAACTCTGGAGGCAGCTCATTGAGCTTGTCCCAGTAAATGTTAAAGGAGCGTGCATATAAAAATTCAGGTTTTGAAACAGAGCGAGACATTCTTGGTTAAGGTTAATAACTCGAATGAATACGCTTGTCGATTGAGTTTTGTGAATTAATTTCACCGTCCCAAAGGGGTATGCAGTTCAATAGTTGTAGATGAGCATACCCCTTTGTGAGGTGTGCGTATCATTGAGTCGTCTTGACCCAAACCATGTTGAATGTTTTTACCCGCTCTGTTTCAATTAACCGAGTAGTTTAAGAGCTAGTTGAGGATTTTGGTTCGCTTGCGCTAAAACCGAAACACCTGCTTGAGAAAGAATATTGTTCTTCGTTAACTCAGAAGTTTCTGTAGCCATGTCCGTATCTTTGATACGAGCACGAGCTGCTTCTAAGTTTTCTCTGTAAATATTGATGTTATTGATCGTTGATTGTAAACGATTTTGAGTTGCACCTAAGCTTGAACGGTTTGCGTTCACTGTACTTAAGGCTTCATCTAACTTCATCAAGTTGTTTTGAGCATCTTCTTTAGTAATGGTGCTCACTTCGCTGATTCCGAGTGCTTTTGTGGTAACATTTTGTTTACCAGCATCGAAAACGAGGCGATCGGTAGCCGCATTATTTCCAAGACCAACTTGAATATCTAGTTTATCTGCAGAACCATTAAGAAGTTTGGTTCCATTGAATTCGGTAGTGACCGCGATGCGATCTACTTCATCTCTAAGAGCGACCATTTCTTTGTGGATGAATCCACGCTCTTTGTCGCCGATAGTATCAGATGCACCTTGGATGGAGAGTTCTCTCATCCGAACGAGCATGTTTGAAATTTCGTTTGTTCCACCTTCTGCAACTTGGACGAGAGAAATCCCGTCTTGTGCATTTCGGCCTGCTTGACCGAGGGAACGTGTATTTGCCCGGATCTGGTCAGAGATCGCGAGTCCCGCAGCATCGTCGCCGGCGCGGTTAATTCTATAACCTGAACTTAATCGTTCAAGTGATTGCTCTTGTGCTTGTCTATTAATTCCGAGGCTTCGCTGAGCGGCCATAGCCTGGAGGTTAGTATTGATACGCAAACCCATGTCTTAGTCTCCTTCATTCATGGTGTTAATTCCTCCTTGATTAATTAAAGCTCCATGTCTGGCAAAATCCGATTCACCCGACAACTACCTATCGTGCAGGCGGCATTCTGACTTGAGTAAAAAGTGACGTAAAGTGTAGAAATATTGTACGATTATTTTTGTCAACTATCCGAAATGATGGAATTATTCAATAATGTCAATTGATTTTACACGTCTGTTTTAGTCGGTTATTGTAAAATTATTTTTAAAATAATGACTAAATTATAAGTAAATAGAGGTAAAAAATATTTAAACAGGGTAAATAACAACGATCATGACAGCAGATCAATTGAAATTAAGAATAGAAACGCTAGGACCAGGAACCTCTGTGAAGGTAACTGATCTCACCGGCACCGAAGATCACTGGCAAGTGGTAGTGGTGAGTCCAGCTTTTGAAGGTAAAATGTCTTTTGAACAGCAAAAAATGGTGATGGCAATCTTCAAAGAAGAAATTGCTTCCAACGAAGTGCACGCACTCACGATGAAAACTTACTCGCCAACACAATATCAAAAATTACAGTCTTAAAATAAGGAACAAATCAATATGTCACACGCACTCATTCCAGAAGTACAAAAATTAGTGAACGCAAATCCAGTGATGGTTTTCATGAAAGGTACACATGAGTTTCCAATGTGTGGTTTTTCTGCAAAAGCAGTTTCAGTTTTGAAGGCGGCTGGAGTAGAAAAAATTGCTTCATTTGATTTATTATCTGATGACGATATGTGGGCTGCTTTAGAAGAACTCACAGAGTGGCCAACATCTCCGCAAGTATTCATCAAAGGCCAATTTATCGGTGGCTGCGATATCGTTGGTGAAATGTTTGAAAACGGTGAACTTCAACAGTTGCTAAAAAACTAACTGACTCTTAATGGCAGCCGCTACTTTTTTTTGCTGCCATTTCAGTGTTCATGTATTTCTTTTCAAAAATAAATGTACCGAATGGAACGCAAGATAAGATCCAGCTCATGCGAAGTTTTTTCTTATCCCAGTTTTGTGCGTCTGAAATCATTGCAGCAAAAATAACATAGCCTAAGAATAAACCGCCGTGTGCGCGACCTGCGTACTTCACCATCTCAGGTTCATGCATAATGTATTTCATGGGCATTGCAATCAGCATTAAAACCAATAAAGAGATACCTTCTAGGCGGCCGAGTAAAATAAATAATTTTTCGTTCATGATGATTCTTTTTATTCTTTCCGCCAATGGGTTGCAAGTGGAATCACTTCATCGATATTTCTCGCTCCGAGTAAAAGCATTGCTAATCGATCCATTCCAATGGCGATGCCACAGGTTGGTTGCATTTGTTCAATAGAGGAAAGAAGCTCTTCATCGAGAGGAGAAGTAGGGTAGGAATCACCATAAACCTCAGCACGAATGCGCTGATCTTTGATAAAGTTTTCACGTTGGGTTTTTGAATCCCTTAGTTCATCAAAAGCATTTCCTAATTCTAATTTACCCACATAAACTTCAAAGCGATTTGCCCATTCAAATCCATCTTGATCTTTTACTCGATTGCAAAGTGAAGATTGGCTCACGGGATAGTGAGTAACAAAACAAGGCTGATGGGTGGGGAGTTTATTTTCAATGAGGTTTAGCCAAATTTTAAAATAAAGATCATCCCATGATTCGCTTTCATCAGCAGGTAAATGATGAACTTTGCAAAGATCACTCAAAGTTTTTGAGGTGGAACCACGTAAATCAATATTTGCATATTGGATGAAAAGTTCATTCACAGTAAATCTAGGCCAAGGCGTGGAGAGATTTACTGTTTGAGTTTGAGAGAAATTTTCTTTAAGTTTACCCGCAAGAAATGAAAAGAGATTTTCCACGCGTGTTTGAAATTGAACTAGGGTTGTGTTTGCTTCGTAAAACTCGAGCATAGTAAATTCAGGTGAATGCTCAGGAGAGCGGGGTTCATCTCTAAACGAAGAACAAATTTGGAAAATGCGTGGCATGCCACGAGCCAAGAGCTTTTTCATCGCAAACTCGGGAGAAGTGGGAAGGAACACACCTGGAAGTACTTCGATTGGCTTGATGTGGGGTTCCATGCCAGGGCTGATCACGAATAGAGGTGTGCGGGTTTCTTCGTAATCAAGCGACCAGAAAAACTCTCTCACCAGGCGCTCTATATAAAGTCTTTTTCTCCAATTTTGATAACTCATCGTTCCATCGTTCCTTTTTGTTCTCGTGCAACAGTGACTGCTGTAGAATGCAACACTTTATCAATTTTCTTTAGCTTAGTACTACATAAATAAGCTTTGAGGTTGGCATGCTCTATGCTTATATACAGTTAAAGTCAGGTAGAAATCGTTTTGCTTGGCATTAAAAACAACTCAATTATTTGGAGATTATCATGAAAGTATTATCAATTCTTGCATTAGTTCTTTTCGTATCAACTCAATCATTCGCTAACGAAGCTGCTGCTCCTGCTGCTGCTGCTGCTCCAGTAGCTGCTGCAACTACTGAAGCTGCTCCTACTAAAGCTGAAACAAAAGCTGAGAAAAAAGCTGCTAAAAAAGCTAAAAAACACAACAAAAAAGCTGCTCATAAAGAGTAATTTTTTAGTTAAAGTTTAAGAAGGCTGAGTGCGCTGTTGGGTAACCAACGGATTTGTACTCAGCCTTTTTTTTTATGTTAATCTCGTAAAATAAATATGTCGTTTAATGTATGGATTTCCCGCATTCGAACTTTAGATATTCAGGCCAAAATCGTTTTGATTTTGATCGCGGTGATTTTTCCTTTGTCGATCATGATTGGATTAATTCAATCCAAAGTGATGGAACCGATCTTGAGTGATGAAATCCGACAATTAGGGGTTTCCTTCTCCCAAAATTTATCCAATCAAATTCAATCTCAAAAACTTCTCACCAAGCCTAATCCATCGGTTGCAATCGAAGACATGATCCAAAGAATGATGTACACCCAGCCCAGTGTACTTCGAGTAGATGTGATCACTCAAAAGCCTAAGTCTGAAAAATTATTCTTTTTAGCCTCCAATGTAGAAGAACAGGAATTAATTGAACCTCCCATTATAAAACTAAAAGAAGAGATGGAAGGCGAAGTTACGAACGAAGAAGGCATTCCAGTTTGGAGTATTTATTATCCAGTGAAACAAGGAATTGAAAAAGCAAATATCCATGTATTGGTGTCACTTCGTTTTGCTTCTTCTGTAACGGGTACCTTTTTGCGCATTACTTTGATTGGCGCACTGGTGAGCACTATTCTTTTAATTCTTATTTTAAATTTCTTTTTACGGAGAGCTTTTGAAAATGAAAAACAACTGAAGGTTGCTCAAATGAGCAATGAGGTGCTTTCTGAAAAACTACAAGAAATCCAGCAAGAGTTGATCCACAAGGAAAAACTCGCAGTCATGGGGCAGTTAACCGCGAGCTTTGCACATGAAATTGGAACACCTCTCAATGCCATCAGTGGGCATGTTCAGTTATTAGAAATGGATTTGGGCAAAGTTCATGCTGAAAGAATAGGGATTATTTCAGGTCAGTTGAAAAAAATTGAAGAAATCGTGAAAGGTTTTCTTCAGACCACTAAAAAACCGATTGTTCAACAAAAGATCATCATTACCACGCGTGAATTGATTGAAAGAATTGTGGTGCTCGTGATGCCAACCTTGCAAAAACATCAAATTTCTTTTGGGCAAGAGTTTGAAGCTAAGGATGATCAAGTGGAAGTGGTGCCCTTAGAGATTGAACAGGTGCTTTTAAATCTCATTAACAATGCCATTGATAGTATGAAGTCTGTTGATGGGAATAAGAACGTTCATCACGCACTTTGGGTAAGAACTTACAACTCTCCAGGAAGTGTAACGATTGAACTCCAAGATACAGGATCAGGGATTACCAACGAAAATTTAAAACAAATTTTCAAACCATTTTTCACTACCAAAATGCTGGGTGAGGGACACGGGCTAGGACTCTCCATTTGTCAGCAAATCATTCGTAGTTATGGTGGGGAGATCATAGTTGAATCAAAAATGAATCGCGGAACAAAAATGAAAGTACAGTTACCTGTGGGTAAGAAAACATGAAAATTTTAGTCGTAGATGATGATTTAGTGAGCTTGAATATGCTTCAAGAGTTTTTGGGAAAAAACCACTTCGAAGTTTTTCTTGCTCAAAATGCAGAGCAGGCAATGCAAGAAGTTCGTGCCCATCATATTCAGTTGGTGCTGAGTGATATTAAAATGGAAGAGTCTGACGGACTTTCTCTTTTAGGTGATTTGAAAGCTTTGTACCCAAAAATTGTCATGATCATGATGACCGGTTTTGGGAGTATGGAAGGTGCCATTGAAGCAATTCAAAAAGGTGCATTTGATTACATTAGTAAGCCCTTTGATTTGATCAAGCTATTGTCGCTGGTGAATAAAGCGGTGAAACATGTTCAGAGTCTTGGTCAAGATGATGAAATGGATGCAGGATCCTTGATTGAAGCGCCCAAGGCTTTGATCGGAAGTTCTCCAAAAATGGTGGAGGTTTATAAAACAATTGCTAGAGCAACGTTATCTACCAGCACTGTTTTGATTCAAGGGGAAAGCGGTACGGGAAAAGAATTGGTGGCTAGAGCAATTCATTCTAACAGTGATCGTAAAAGTAAAAAATTTGTAGCAGTCAACTGTGGTGCCCTCACGGAAACATTACTGGAAAGCGAACTGTTTGGTCATGTGAAGGGTTCCTTCACGGGAGCCCAATCCGATAAAAAAGGTTTATTTGAAGAAGCCAATGGTGGAACTCTTTTTTTAGATGAAATTGGTGATATTTCACTTGGTTTACAAGTGAAATTACTACGGGTTTTACAAGAAGGCGAAATCAAACCAGTTGGATCCAATACACAGTTAAAAGTGAACGTTCGAATCGTGGCCGCTACTCATCGTAATTTAGATGAAATGGTGGAGCTAAGTAAATTTCGAGAAGATTTATTTTATCGTTTAAAAGTAATTGGATTAGAAATTCCGCCTCTGCGTGAACGTAAGGAAGATATTGCGGAATTGGCGATTGTTTTTTTGAAAAAATACTCTGGAAAATTAAAGAAAAAAGTAAATGAAATCTCTAAAGAGGGTTTGCAGTCTTTATTCAATTATTCTTGGCCTGGGAACGTTCGCGAATTAGAACATCAAATTGAGAGAGCCGTGGCGCTCACTTCTTCTTCTGTGCTCACGAGTGATGATTTTAATTTCACTCCAGTGACGGGTGCAGATCAAAAACTTTCAAATTCTGGAAGTAGTGATCAGCGTTCTTTAGAAGAAATGGAAAAGGCTCATATTTTATCCGTATTAAAACAAGTGGACTACAATAAATCAAAGGCCAGTGAAGTTCTTGGAATTGATCGGGCCACTCTTTATCGAAAAGCTCAACGTTATGGAATTACTTTGAAAAATGAGTGAGAAGTTTCAGTCGCGGAGTTCGGCAGCGGTATTGGTATTATTCAAAAACGAAGGCTCACTCAAGCAAGTTTTATTGATTGAGCGCTCTGCAACAGTAAAAACGCATAAAAGCCAGGTTGCATTCCCGGGTGGAGGAATGGAGTCTCATGATGAGATGGATCCTATTCGTACTGCGCTTCGTGAATGCCATGAAGAGGTCGGGGTTTCTCCGCGTCATGTTAAAATAATTAAAAAACTATCACCCTTACCAACCTTAACCAGTGGGTTTTTTGTGGTTCCCGTATTGGGAGTTTTAGATCCCGAGCAAAGTGAAAATACTAACCTGTCATTAGATCCAAATGAGGTTGCTTACGCTGAATGGGTGCCCCTTCAGTCCCTGCTCATGACTAAACAAACGGAAAATGGATTTCCCATTTTTGACTGGCAGGGTGGGGACAATAAAAAACGTAAAGTTTGGGGACTAACAGCAATTATTTTAGACCTAATTTTTAATTCCGATACCAAATCCCTATGATACACTTTAAGCATGAAAAAAATTCTAATTCTCTTATCCATCTTGGGTGTTTTTTCTCAACAAGCTCACGCAGCTGAAAACTGGAAGGGGCATACTGAAGTTTCTCCTTATGAGTTTGGTGTGCTCACGGGGCTAACACTTTATGGCACTGAAGCCGGTTGGGGATTTTTGGCAAATGGAGCTTATCTCCTTCAACCCAATGGATGGTTAGATGATATTGATGATCGCCTTTGGCTTGAAGTAGAAGCTGGTCCTAGTTTTTTTACTGCTCCTACTGGTGGAACGGGAACCGGATTTCAATATAGCACTCACGTGCGTTGGGATTTTACTTATAATGAATATTGGACCGTTTATGGACTAGGCGGAATCGGTGGATTAGTTGCTCCAGGATATCTTGGAAGTAAGTTTTCGATTCATCCCCGTTTTGGTGGTGGAGTGGAGTACCAAACTAAATCAGCACTCATGTTTCGTGGCGAAGTGAGCGCTGAATTTATGGGATTAGGAATTGCACTTAATTTCTAACCATCCCAAAGATGAAACTCATTCCCTTTTCTTCATCTCAGCTCGAACTCTCGATTGAAGCTAGTCTTGAAGCACAATCCTCAGGATTTCTATTATCCTTTGAAATCACGGGTAAGAATATTGATCAAGTTTTACTGAGCCCTAAAAGCCCAAAACCAAGTCGTAAAAATGATCTTTGGAAAGAGACTTGTTTTGAATGTTTTTTCGGAGTGGGCAACTCGAAACAATATTTTGAATTCAATGGCAGTACTTCGGGAGATTGGGCACTTTATTCTTTTGATGATTATCGCAAAGGAATGAAAGAAGTGGAAACATTTCAACAGCCGTTCATGGAAAAATTGGAAAAAACTGAAAATGTTCTTTCTGTTGCATGGAGAATTCCTTATTTCACGAAGTTGATTCTTCAGAATGCCAGTATCACTTCGGTCATTAAATTTGGTGCTCAGGCTGATGAGGTTTCTTATTGGGCATTGAAACATGCGGGCGAAAAACCGGATTTTCATTTGAGAGAAAGTTATATTCATCGATTTATTTAAGAGAGAAAAATATGGGACAAAAATTCGGCGGAAAAACAGGGATTGCATTCGGGATTGATCGCTTGATCAATGAGCCTGAGTTTCAAAAGCAGCTTCATGGAAAGCGCATCGGCTTGGTGGCTCATCCTGCTTCCGTTACCGAAGATCTTACCCATTCTATTGATGCAATCGCAGCCATTCCAGGGTTGAAACTCACTTGTGCATTTGGTCCACAGCATGGAATGAAGGGCGATAAACAATACAACATGATTGAATCCGAAGATGAGCTTGATCCTGTTCATCAGATTCCAATTTTTAGTTTGTATGGAAAAACACGTCGTCCTACTGCTGAAATGCTTTCCCATTGTGATGGAGTGTTGATTGATCTCCAAGATGTGGGCTGCCGAATTTACACTTATCTCACCACTTTATTTTACATGATGGAAGAGTGTGCAAAACTTGGAAAATTTGTTTGGGTGCTGGATCGTCCCAATCCTGCTGGACGTGCTGTTGAGGGTAGTATTCTTCGCGCCGGCAATGAAAGTTTTGTAGGCATGGGTCCCGTGATCATGCGCCACGGAATGACCTTAGGTGAAATGTCTCGTTGGATTAAAGACACTTACAAAATGGATCTTGATTTAAAAGTAATGGAGATGCGCGGCTATTCTATTTCTCGCGCTCCAGGTTACGGCTGGCCGCTTGAGCAAAGGGCTTGGATTAATCCGAGTCCGAATATTCCTAATCTTTCTAGTACTCGCTGTTACCCTGGTACGGTGATGTTAGAGGGAACCAACCTATCAGAGGGACGCGGCACCACCCGTCCGTTGGAAGGTTTTGGGGCACCCGATATCAGTGGTGAAAAGATTTTAGCAGAGATGGAAAAACTAGCTGAACGCGAAAACGTGGAATGGTTAGAAGGTTGTTTATTGCGCCCTTACTATTTTGAACCCACGTTTTACAAACATCAGGGTAAACTTTGCAGTGGAATTCAAATTCATGTGGATCATGCACAATATTGCCCTGATCATTTTAAGCCTTACCGTGTTCAAGCCTTGGCTTTTAAGGCACTTCGTAATCTTTATCCAAGCTATGAGCTTTGGAGAAATTTCCCCTACGAATATGTTTATGATCGTTTGGCCATTGATGTGATCACGGGCTGTGAAACTTTAAGAAAATGGGTGGATGATCCATCTGCAAAATTATCGGATCTGGAAGCATTCCTTTCTCACGATGAAAAAAAATGGAAGGAACAGATGCATGATTACCAAATCTATTTATAAGTGGGGCCTTGATTCAGCAGCCTTTTCCTTGATTTTGATTTTATCTTCAACGTCTGCCCAGGCGGGACTAGAAGGAGCATTAAAAAAAATGGGCAAAGGTGTTTCAGCCCAGGTTTATAATCTCTCTCAAGGAAAAAATATTCTCAGTGTGAATGCGGAGGCTCCTCTCAATCCAGCATCGAGCGTGAAGTTGCTCACTGCCTATACAGCACTCACCAAGTTAGGAATTAATTTTTCTTTTAAAACTTCTTTTTACCAAATGAAAAAAGGTGATTTTTGCATTAAGGGCGGTGGAGATCCTTCGTTTGTGATGGAAGATTTGTATCTCGTAGTAGAAGCGCTCAAGAGAAAAGGCGTGGAAGATTTTTCAGGAAAAATCACCATTGATTCTTCCATCTTTGATCAAGAACTTTATCCTGAGGATCGCAATAGTCAAGATTCGGAACGGGCATACAACGCTCCCATTGCAGGATTAAATTTCAATTACAACACGATTTCTGTTTTTGTGAATCCCACTGAAAAAGGACACGCGGCAAGAATCGGTTTAGATTTTCCATTTGATTTTGTAAAAGTTCAAGGCAAGGTGAACACCGCTTCCGGTACGGATGTTTCTTGGGATAAAAAAGGAAAGGGTGATCAAGAGATTGTATCCCTTGGTGGTAAAATTGCAGAAGGTGCGGATGAATGGCGTAAGCCATTTCGTATTCGCGATCCATCTCGTGCTTTTGGTGAAGCATTTTTTAAAATGCTGAATCATGGTGGAGTGCCAACTAAGGGTGCCATGCAAATTTCAAAGGGAACTTGTTCGGGGGAGCCTACCTTTGTTTATTCAAGTAAGCCTCTTAGTTTTATCGTGGGCTTGATGGATAAATACTCCAATAATTTTATTGCTGATTCATTAGTGAAAACCATCGACGCAGAACTTAATTCCAAACAAGGGACCTCCGAAGGTGGATTGAAATTAGTTCGCGCAGAGATGAAAAAAATTGGGATTGATGTTTCCTCTAACGGACGCCATGTGGTTTCCGGTTCCGGGCTCACGGATGGAAATGATTTAGCAGCTTCAGATTTTATTTCTTTAGTGAAACAGATCTACAAAGAGAAAACAATTTTACCTGAAATTCTCACCTCACTACCTATTGCTGGTTTAGATGGAACCCTGAAAAAGAAATACATTGGTACGGATGTTCAAGGCCGTTTACGCGGTAAAACGGGAACCTTGAGTGGAGTTCAATCCTTGGTTGGTATTTATCCCTCCTCGAAAGGGGAGTGGATTGCAGTGGCGGTGATCGCCAATCATGGAAATACGATTCCAGAGCGCGATTTGGCTGATTTTCTCAGCGAACAGTAAAAACAATGGTTAAAATCCCTTCGTTTTTGCTCTATAAACCACTAAAATCACATAATTCTAAATTATAGTTTAGAAAAATGTCATTACCGACACATGGAAACTCCCGCGCTTTTGCGTAAGATTTAGTTAAGGGCGAAGAATAAACGGGGGTTTATATGAAAAGCTTAAATAAAAAGATTTTGATTTTAAGCATTCTAGCCCAAGTTGGGGTTGTAGGATGCAATCAAGAATATTCGATTAAAGTTGAGCCAAAAGCTGTGGGGACTGCTTCTGGTGCTCAGTCTGGATCTAATTCTAACAACATTCCTGGTGTGAATTTAACGACTACAATTGAAGCTTTTGATCTCGCTCGAAGTGAGATTAAAAAAATTGATTTTTTCATTGTGGTTGATAATTCAGGAAGTATGGCCGATAAACAAACCAAACTTGCTAATGGATTTAGAAATTTTGCGAACACTTTTTATCGTCGTGCGGATTTAGATATTTGTACCCGGATCATCACCAGTGATCGCTATTTAGGAAGAACAGGTACAAACAGTTACCAACGAGAGAGAAGTATTGATTGCACTAAGCCTCAAGGATCAGAAGCTTGGACAAACGCTCAAATGCAAGCGCACATTGATGCTTTGATTGCCGATTTCGTAGTGAAGATCAATGTAGGAACTGCAGGAAGCGGTAGAGAGTTACTCATGAAATCATTAGTAACCTCTTTATTTGATTTAGATTCTTATCCAACTTCAGGAGCGGTCAGTGAAGTGGTAAAAAATAGTTTTTTCAGACCAGGCGCATTTGCCAATATTAGTTTTGTTACCGATGAGAACAATTGGTATCAGCCGGATGCAATCACTGAATCCATTAATGATTTACCACCAGCGATGTATGCTGTTTATGATACGGTCAATAACTTACAAGACACGAGAAAAGGCGCAAAAGAGTATTTAGATGGTTTTTTTAGTGATCTTAATCCCAATCAATCTTTAAGCTATTCAGTGACAACTTTATTAGAGCTTGGTTTAGTGTATTCTCCACTAGCAAGTGCAATTAATACTGCAAAAAACTTTCTTCCTTTTAGTGATATGATTGGTAGAGGTTCTTCAAAAGGGAATTTGGAATTGAGTGATGTTGCCTACACCGAAGCATATTCTTCTGTGGCACAAAATATTCTACAAAGAGCTTATCAATTTTCTTTAAGAAGTAGTGTTTACGCTCCTTCAGCACAAACCATTCAAGTTAC
>CANBTI010000018.1 GCA_947372355.1 Bdellovibrionales bacterium
GTAGAAGGCTGGACCCGAATCCGTTTTGATCTCACTGCAGCCATCATTCAAGCCGATGGAAAAAAATATCGCATTCAAACCACTCAAACTGAAACGGGCCGTAGTCGTAATGCAGTGATGGAAACTGTTTCAGATAAATTATCGGAAGATCTTTGCAATCAGCTTTTTAACCGTATCAACGAAATGTCTAATTAATCAGGAGAAATGAATATGAAACTTAAACAAACCAGCCAATTGATTTTGATCGCAATCGCAGCAAGCACCATTTTGAGCGCCTGTGGTGGAGCACCCATCAAAGAAGTGAAAGTGGAAGAACCACAATTTAAAGTAACCGATGCCGCTCCCGGCGGACGCGAAGCTTGGCTAGATAATCCAAACTGGTGGGCGGATAAAGAAGGCCAAGATATCAAGGAATTTTATTTCTTCACGGGAGATGCTCAAAGTGCGGATAAGAGAATGTCTTGCGAAAAAGCACACGCAGATGCCGTGGACGATATCGCAAAACAAGTGAGCACTTTTGTGGATTCCACCATCGCACGCGCCAGCACGGATTCTACTGGTAACGATTCAAATGGAATGACTTCATCGAGCGCCAGCCAAACAGAAACGGCTAAACTCTCTTCTCAGCTCACTAAGGCATTAGTAACAGGCGTAGAGAAAAAGAAGCAATACTGGGAACAAAGGGATTACTCTGAAAAGGGTGGGGCTAAATCCATTTTCTACTGCTGGGTACTCACCAAAGTTGCTAAGAAAAAAGTGGAAGATCTCGTGAGCAAGGCTGAGGCGATCCGTTTTAAGGAAGATCCTAAGTTAAAGGATAAAGTTGAAAATAAAATGACCGATATTCAAAAAGAGTTTGAGAAGTACATGCAAGCTCATTAGTATGGAGACAATATGAAAAATACAAAAACGATTCCTTATGCATTATTACTCGCCGGCATTCTTTCTCTTTCTGCATGTTCTTCTTTTAAAGCTGAACGGGTAGATGATTCAAAGGCCGACGAAAAAGCAATGGAGATCACGGATAATTGGGTGGATGGAGATACTATTCGCGTGATTGATGGTGCGATCAAACAAATCAATGTTCATAAACGTTTTGCTGAATACAGCACAAAATTCAATGGCAAACGCATAAAATTGTTTGTCGGTGAAATTCGTAACAATACTGCTGAATCTTATTTTCCAGTGAAGGATCTTGAAGATGCTTTGCTTGAAAAAATGTCAAATTCAGATAATTTCACTCTCATTGATGCCGCGAAACGTGAGCAAATCTTAAAAGAGATCACTTATCAAAATGATGGCATGGTGGATCCGAAACAATCTAAAAAGATTGGCCGTCAATCGGGTGCAGATGTGATGATTTTTGGTGATATCAACATGAAACCAGAAACTCGTGATGGTAAAACGATCAAAACTTATACCGTGAATCTTCGCTTAACCGATATTGAAAGTTCTGAAGAAATTTGTAGAGCACGTGAGAAAATCAATAAATTCAGTAGCGGTGGCGCTCGTTTCTAATGATTCATTCTCGTTCACGCATGAAATTTAAAGTCCCTGTCATTTTAGCAATGATGGGGATTTTTCTTTCGCCCTTGTTCCTAACAGGCTGTAGTTCTGATTCCAAACAGCTCAAAGTTTCTCGGGATGCATTTTTACGAGATGATTATATTACTGCAGAGGCAGCACTTTACACTCAAGATGTTTTCAAAGAATCAGAAAACAGATTTGTTCACTACTCATCCCTTGCCTCGATTGCCATGAGTGAGGGGAAGTATGAGAAGGCGATCTACTTTCTTTTGAAATCACGTGATTTGGTGAATTCGCTTAGGTCTTCTCATTCGGGATTTAGTTGGTTTAGTCATGATTATTTGAGTAATGGGATTGAATACTCTTATCTCCATTATTTTTTAGTCATGGCTCATTTGCTTCTTGCTGAAGAGGGCAAAAGTGCAGCTTGGGCCACTCCTGAGATTAAAGATAAGGATGGAAATATTTTAGTGGGTGCCCAAAGTTTCCCCGCTAAAACTTTTGATGCCCGTGAAGTGGCCGATCTCAAGAGGAAAGCTCGCTCCGAATTACTGGCGTGGGACACCCATCTACAAAATTTAAAACAAAGCGTGAGTGATCCCGGTTTATATCGGAACGATCTCTGGGCAAGGTTACTGGCGAGCTACATCCATGGACTTTCAGATCAAAACAATGAAAAAAGAACATCTGAGTTATTAGCTGAAGATGCACTTCAATTATTAAAAACCGATTTTCAAAACTATCCTTCTCATGACGTGAACCAAGATCAAGTTCAAGAGTTGGTAAAAAAATTAAAAAAACGGGACCCCAAAAATTCTCTTTTCGTTTTAGAGGCTGGGGTAATGAGTAAGTATAAAATCAAACGTTTTCACCTCGGTTTATCCACTCTCTTTAAAGGTATTGAAGATCCATACCTCCGTTCTCAATTGGAACAAATTGGAATCCGCATTATTTTAGAGTGTGCTCCTGAGTTTGGACTCACTCTATTCACGGGTGCAGTAGCTGGAGCAATTACCGGAAGTTCAAAAGATGAGGATTCTGATTTTGAAGGTCCTCCTCGTCAGTTCACCGATGCGGTGGATGAAAGTTTTGGATTTTTAATTCAATTCCCCACCTTGGAAATGCCTCCTACCAATACAAGGGTAGCTCTAAGCTTATCTACAAAAGATAAAACGCTAGAACCCATCTCCCTGCCTTTAGTGAGTCCACTTCAGGAAATCATCGCTACGGATCTAAAAAATCGGGAAGCGAAAGATATGTTTAAGGAGTCTGTTTCTGTAGGATTGCAGTATTTGGCGATTCTCATTCCAGCGATTAAAACCTATAAAGATGCTCAAAAAGAAGGAAATTTTTTTAAAAAACTAGCCGCTTTGGGCGGATACTATTTGGCAAAAAAAGTAATCGATAATGCCCATAAGCCTGATATTCGATCTTGGAATTACTTACCCCAATTCATTGCCGCAGAAGTGATCGCGGTTCCTCCAGGGGGTTACCACGCAAAGGTCACCGTAGATAATGCATTAGGTAAAACTGAAAAAGATCTGGGTGAGTTACAACTCGGGGATTCTTTGCATTCAATTGTCCGTCGCCGCATCGGGGACTTGCCTAAACACTAGTATTTTGGAACAATGAGGGCATGAAGATCATTGATTGCCTTGCTCGTGAAGTTCTCGATTCCCGTGGTTACCCAACTGTTGAAGTGGAGCTCACTTCTGAAAATTTTCAAGCTCGAGCAATCGTGCCCTCTGGTGCTTCGACCGGTGAAGGGGAAGCGCTTGAACTTCGTGATGATGATAAAAATCGTTTCTTAGGCAAGGGCGTTTTAAAAGCCGTTCATAATGTTCAAAAAGAAATTGCTCCAGCGATTATCGGCAAAGAGTTTGTAGAGCAATCCATTCTTGATTCTCTTCTCCGTAAACTGGATGGCACTTCCAATAAATCTCATTTCGGAGCGAATGCAATTTTGCCTGTGAGTATGGCGTATGCGCGTTTATCGGCGCTCGAAAATAAACAAACTCTATCCCAAGGAATTGCGAAAAATTTCGGCACCAGTGGTCTTACGCTTCCTGTGCCTTTGATGAATATTTTTAACGGTGGAAAACATGCCGATAACGGCATTGCGATTCAAGAATTCATGATCATCCCTGCAGGCTTTTCTACTTTTTCTGAAAGCTTACGTGCGGGTGTGGAAGTGTTTCATCATCTTAAAAAAATCCTTCATCAAAAAGGACTCACCACCGCAGTCGGTGATGAAGGTGGCTTTGCTCCTCGTTTAGATCCATCCCTTGCAGCAGGCGCAGAAGCAGGCCCTGGTTCACATGAAAAGGTGATGACCTTACTCTTAGAAGCAATTCAAATGGCTGGATACAAAGCCGGATCACAAATTTTCTTGGCTCTGGATTGTGCTGCCAGTGAGTTTTTGAATAAAGATAAAAAGAATAATACAGAATATTGGTTTGAAGGATCTTCCCGCACTTCCAATGAAATGATTCAAATGTATGAAAAATGGGTTTCTCACTACCCAATTCTCTCTATTGAAGATGGTCTTGCTGAACACGACTGGGAAGGTTGGGCAACGATGACTCAAAAAATGGGGAAAAAGATTCAAATCGTGGGGGATGATTTATTTGTGACCAATCCTGAGATTTTGAAAAAGGGGATTGATCTTAAAGTTGCCAATTCCATTTTGATTAAACTCAATCAAATCGGAACTGTGACTGAAACTTTAGATGCCATGAAAATGGCTCATCAAGCGGGTTACACCACAGTGGTCTCTCATCGCAGTGGTGAGAGTGAAGATGCATTCATTGCGGATCTTGCCGTAGGAACCGAAGCTGGACAAATTAAAACAGGTTCTGCATCTCGTACGGATCGAACTGCAAAATACAATCAGTTACTTCGAATTGAGCATGCACTTGGAAATCGTGCAAAGTACCCAGGTAAGGCTGCATTCAAAATATGAATCTGAAAACCAATCAAATTCGTAAATTATGGTTAGCTATATTTGGAATTTGGTTTGTATTGGTTTCGGGGATTCTTGATTTTTGGATTAAATCTCCAGGCTTAAAGCAATGGCTTCAAGTAGAACTTTTAGTGAGAGAGCGACGTCAAGAAATTGCCGTTATTGAAGCAAAATCAAATGTCTTTAAAAACGTTGCTCATCAATTGGAGAATAATCCCATCGCTCAGGAGCGTGAGATTAGAAAAGTGCTCGGTTATCTTGGAGATAACGAAATCGTGTTTGAATTTAGCAAATAAGCCTGTCATGATTTAGACAGATGCATACCGGACAAGTAGTTTGGTTTAACGATTCAAAAGGATTTGGACTCATCGAAGCAGAAGGCGGGCAAACCGTTTTTGTGCATTACTCATCCATTCAATTTAGCAATGCCACCAATTTAGAAGAGTTTCGTAAACTCACCGCCGGACAAAAAGTAGAGTTTGATCTCTATGAAGATGAAGCCAAGGGATACTTGGCTCGCAATGTAGTTTCTTGTTAGTTCAAAAGCACATAGTGCTAGATTATGCGTTCACTTTTTAAAATAAAAAACCCGACTCACCTTTTTAGGGTAAGCCGGGATTTTAGAGAGTTGAGAGGACGGTGAGAGGGAATTTGTGAGTGCCGAGCAGATTAACTTAAAGAGCTACTGGAGCTTGAACTACTTGGCCATTGTTGAGGTACAAGTAAACCAATGCTGTGCTGATTGAACCAGTAGACATTTGTCCGTACATGTTTGCACCAGAGTAAGAAGATACATAAACCACATCAAGAGCGATTGAAGTCACGCAAACTTGAGAATTCATTCCAGTGTTGTAACCATTATTGTATCCAGTGTTTGAATACATGCTGTTCATTACACCGTATTGATAAAGAATTTGTGGGCTGATTTGAATCATTCCAGAAGCAGTTCTTGCTGCAGGATTCAAAGTCATGTTGATAGAACCGTTAGCAGATTGTTTTTGCATGGAGATTGAACCAGCAGTTTGTTGCATTCCACCGCTTAAAGAAATAGTTCCGTGTGCTCCAGCTGCAGTTCCAAATTGTGGAATGTTACCTGCGAAGAAACGTGCTTGAACTGCATCAATTCCTTGTGCTGTAAAACTTAAAGAAAGGGGTTGATTCATCGAAGTGATACAAGCGTTTCCGCCCATCATTCCAATTCCGTTATTTCCGTAGATTGGAGTTCCGTTTTGGTTGTAACCGATGATTTGTTGTCCGTTAGGGTTAGTTGCAGTACCACAAGCTGATAATCCGATTGCAATCAAACCTGCCATTAATAATTTACTTAAATTTTTCATACTCTCTTTTCCTTTCAAAATATTTGTCTCTCATAGCTTAATAATGCAATGGGAGTGCCAAAGTGCAGAAAATGAGAATGGAATAGAGTAAGATATTGAAATAATTAATAAACAGCTATTATGTAAACAACAATCATTGATGGAAAAATGCCTAGGTTCTAGGCGCGTGAGTGTACAAGCTTTTTACACCTGTCAGGGCTTTTACATAGAATGGATAAAAATCTCGATTAATTCAGACAACGATCCAGTGCAGGGAAGAGATCAGCAGCTTTACCCGTGATCTGAAGACCACGTCCTTTTAGGAATGCATCGTTATACATCTTAGAAACGTACTTCTGGCCGGAGTCACATAAGATAGTCACAATTTTTTTACCTGGGCCCATTCTTTTAGCCATGAGGTAAGCGGCACAAAGATTCGCTCCAGAGGATGAACCCAGAAAGATGCCTTCGTTTTGGACTATATAATGAACCATGTTCACAATCACTTCATCGTTCAACTGAAAGCATTCATCGACTAATGCTGGTTTCACGTTTGCAGTAATAAAGGTTTGGCCAATTCCTTCTGAAATAGAATCGCCAGGAGAAACTTCAGCCACCCCTTTTTGAAAGTAATTGAACATCGCTGAGCCGGCAGGATCTGTACATCCGATTTTAACAGATGATTTTTTCTCTTTTAGGTATTTTGAAATACCAGCTAAAGTTCCACCAGTACCAACTGCGCAAGCAAAAGAATCAATCTCACCGCTGGTTTGTTCCCAGATTTCTTTACCGGTAGTGTGGTAATGCATCCAATAGTTTGATTCATTCTCAAACTGATTCATGTAAATTCCGCCTTCTGCTTTAGCGATATCGGCAGCCATGATGCGATAATTTTTTGGATCTGGGTACGGAGCAGGGGGAACCACTAATACTTCTGCTCCCATTCCACGAAGAGTATCAATTTTTTCTTGAGCTTGATTGCTGGTGACTAAAAACTTGGTGCGATATCCAAGAATATTTCCAATTAGTACTAAACCAATGCCGGTGTTTCCAGCAGTGGCTTCAACAATGAGTCCGCCTTTTTTGAGGAGCCCTTTTTTTTCTGCGTCTCGGATCATGCCAAGAGCAGCGCGATCTTTTACGCTTCCACCTGGATTCATGAATTCAGCTTTACCGTAAATTTCACATCCCGTGAGTTCGGATAATGATTTCAAATAGAGGAGAGGTGTATTTCCAATTGATTGAATAAAATCTTTTTTTTCCATGATGGCTGATTAACCTCTCAAAAAATACAGAACAAAGCAACTCAGAGATGCGAAAATACTAAACCATTGAAACGATCTCAATGTGTTTTCACTCAGGTTTTTTTGAAGGTTTTCAATCGTCATCCAAATAATAGCAAAGGAAACCACTACACAAGCAATGGCATTTAAGTGTCCTACTGTTTCGAGTGCAGAACGGAGAGTCACTGACCCCATTAAACTGAATAAATGCACCAAACTTCGAATCCCAAGTAATAACATCGAGTATTTGAAAATCGCATCATAATGATAATTCGTGAGTGAGAAACCAACCCAAAATACGAATGCAAAAGTAAAGACTGGGTGAACACTTAAAAGCGAAACAAGGATAATGGGAACTGCATCCATAATTCTTAAATGATTTAAGCCTCGCACACGGCGATTCCATCGATATGAAAAGCGAAGAACGCCGAAACTCACTAAAAATAAAATCCCATAAGTGATCGGTGAATTTAGAATTTCAATTTCAGCGATGATGGGAGAAAGCCAATGATGGATCAGTATAGTTGGGATGGAAATTGCGGTTAAAAAAATCAACACTTCTTGATCCAAGGTGCGATTCTCAGGTTTGATGCTTTTGGGTTGCATGATCGTTTTAGCAAATGCGGATAACATTCCCAGCCAATCAAATCGAAAATAGATAAAAAAAGCGATGCACAAAACAAGTGTGGTTAAATAATCCACTTCCACTTTGGAAGTAAAATGAAGAAAATGTTCTTCTAATTGGCTGGCCCAGGGATAAGAAAAGGGAATCACTCCAGACAAAATGCGAAAGATGGAATCAAGGATGACCTGAAATGTGCTCATGTTGACTCATTCTAGCATATTAAAACTTACAATCAACTTACATTGCAACGCTTCAGAAAAACTTTGATCCATGTACAATAAAGGTATATGAAAATTAAAATTTCACAAAAAACGCTCGATCTTGGTTTCTATTTATTGTTAATTGCATCTTGGTTGGGATCCTTTTACTTGATTCCTCACTTGGGTTTTGGTCAACATGGGTTTTTTGGTGATTTTTTCAAAAATAATACTGTTTTAAAATTCGCGTTAATTTGGATTTTAACCGCTCATGTGACTATCGTTGCAATGAGTCTTGATTTTCATCGCTATCACACCCATCAAGCAATAAAGATCAGCAAGTGGCTTGATTATTCCATGCAAACTTGGCTCTGGGCCATTAGCAGCATGTCGAAATTAGACTGGGTGAGTGTTCACATTTATCACCATGCTCAATCCGATACTCCGAAAGATCCACATAGCCCTAAACACAATGGTTTACTCCATGTGTTCTTTTTAGGAGCTCATGATTTTACCAAAGCGAAGGCATGGCCAGAAGTTTTAAAAATTCGCGCCAGATTAACAGCCACTCCTTTTGAAAACTTCATCGCTAGCCATTTATTTTTTGCCCCCATCATCATGGCAGTATTATTAATTGTATTATTTGGGCCAGTTTACGGCTCCATTTTTGCTTTTTTAAATTTCGCTATCACCCCGATTTTTGCAGTGGGTGGGGTGAATGCATTAGCTCATGCATTTGGTTATAAAAATTATGACTCCAAAGATGAGAGCCGTAATTTAGGATTTTTATTTTTCCTCAATTGGATTATTGCAGGAGAACTCGATCACAATAATCATCACCGTTTTCCAAAATCTCCAAGTTTCGGACATCGTTGGTTTGAGTTTGATTATGGATTTATGTACGTGCGTTTCTTTAAATTGTTGGGTCTTGCGGAGATCACTGGCAAGATTCCAACTTACCATCCAGAGCCACTCCAATCATCAGAAGGCTTATCGATTCAGCCCTTGCAATTTAATAAGTAATACGATAGTTATTTTTGAAAAGCTCCTTGTTGGTTTTACTAACCACAAGGGGCTTTTTGTGTTTTAAAGGCGTTTATTGATATAAAGGAAAACGATGAATACGATTTTATTGGGTGCTCAGTGGGGCGACGAGGGTAAAGGAAAAGTAGTGGATCATTTATCTGCAAAAGCAGATTTAGTGATTCGATTCCAAGGTGGAAATAACGCTGGGCATTCTCTTTGGGTAGGTGGAAAAAAGACCGTCCTCCATTTAATTCCTAGTGGAATTCTTCATCCTCACACTACCTGCCTCATCGGAGAAGGTGTGGTGCTCGATCCAAATGTTTTTATCCAAGAAATTTCTCAATTACAAAGCGCTAAGGTTTTCACAAAAGCATCGGATCGAATTAAAGTAGCGGAACGCACTCATCTCATTCTTCCATTTCATCGTGCACTTGATGTGGCACGCGAAACGGGTGCAAAAGGCACTAAAGCACACATTGGAACGACTGGCAGAGGCATTGGTCCTGCTTATGAAACTAAAGCATTGCGTAAGGGAGTTCGTGCCATTGATTTATTTTTAGGTGAATCCATTTTTTTAGAAAAGATTGAAACTCTGATGAATGAATATTCTGGTAAATTTACTGCAGATGAATTTACAGAGCTAAAAAAACAAACCTTAAAAGATCTAGATTATTGGAAAAAAATTCTTGAACCGATGCTAGTGGATAGCACTTCTTTTTTAATGAAAAATCATGCTGAAAATAAAAGATTTTTATTTGAAGGCGCTCAAGGCGTGATGCTGGATTTGGATCATGGAACTTATCCCTATGTGACTTCTTCCAGTACCACTTCACCTGCAGCCGGTATTGGTGCTGCTTATCCCAAATTAACACGCTCATGCCGTGTCCTTGGAATTGCAAAAGCTTATATCACCCGTGTGGGTACAGGTCCTGTTCCAACAGAAATGCTCGGCAATCATGTAGAGGGTGAGTTGGAAGTGGCTGAGAACATCAGAAAATTGGGCCATGAATTTGGTGCAACCACAGGACGTCCACGTAGAATCGGATGGCAAGATCTGGTGGCATTGAAATATGCTGTAGATGTAGCTGGTATTGATGAAATGGCAATCATGAAGGGTGATATTTTAGCCGGAATGGAAGATTTTAAGGTTTGTGTGGAATACCGTAAACCGAACGGCGAAAAATGGAATCAATTTCCATCCACAGTTGAAGATTTAGCGGATGCGAAACCCATTTACGAATCCGTCAAAGGTTGGAAAGTTGCTAATTCAAGCGATCCTGATTATCGAAACTATCTTGAAAAAATTGAAAAGTATTTAGGTGTATCAGTGAAATATGTTGGTTATGGGCCTGAGCGCGAACAAATGGAGGTTCGCTAATGGAAAACAAACCAATGAGTAAGTTCGAAGAAGTCACGGGAATGAATATCAGCATGAAACAAATTAAAGTTGGATTCTATGCGTTCTTAGCGGTGTTTGTGATTTCACTGTTTACCTTAAAGCCTTTTTTAGCGACTGCCATTTATCATAACTTTGCAACGATCCAAGATTATAAATTTTTTTCCAATCGGGAAGTTAAAATTGCAACACCACAACCATGGGAAATGGGATCAGTGCCTCATTCTCCACCCGATGCAGAGTTACAAAAACTTTTAGATCAATTAAAAACAACGGCAGTGGTGATGATTGATCATGGTAAAATCACTTATGAAAAATATAATTTAGGTGGCGGCGTTGATGAGATTTCTGGTTCATTTTCGATGGCTAAAAGTATTGTTGCCATCCTCACCGGATTTGCGATTCAAGACGGTGCGATTTCTCGTATCGATTCTGAGATTAAAACTTGGATCCCTGAGTGGACTGACTATCCGGAAGGAAAGATTACGGTCCGTGATTTATTAACCATGAGTTCTGGATTAAATTGGGATGAATCCTATTACAATCCTTTTTCAATCACGACAGAGGCCTATTATGGTAGTCACTTAGTTTTTACTGCCTTAAAGCAAAGATTGATCAATGAGCCAGGTAAGGTTTTTTCCTATCAAAGTGGAAGCACTCAGTTACTCGGCTTAGTGGTATCGCGAGCAGTGAATAAATCACTAGCTCAATATGCTTCAGAAAAACTTTGGCAGCCCTTAGGCGCTGAAAAAACGGCTCTTTGGTCAATTGATCAAAGTGAAAATTTAAATGAAGCAAAAATTCATCCTTCGATTGAAAAAGCTTATTGTTGTTTCAATGCAAGAGCTCGTGATTTTGCAAAGTTAGGACAGTTTATTCTTCAAAAGGGTCAGTGGAACGGAAAATCGCTTCTGGATTCAAAATATATCGAAGAAATGACTTCTCCAAAAGTTGCACCTTATTATGGTTATCAATGGTGGGTTCTTCCTACTCCAGAAGGAAACATTCCTTATGCTAGAGGGATCTTAGGACAATACATTATTGTGATCCCACAAAAAGATAGAGTGATTGTTCGCCTAGGAATGAAAACAGCCGATCGAATCGATCATCATCCTATTGAGGTGCGCTCGTTGGTTGCTTGGGGTTTGAAAGATTAAACGCCCAAACAAAAGTTTCGCTCATGAGATAAATCCAATCTCCGAAAAAATCAACTGCCACTGCATTTTCAGCCATTTGAGCTGTAAATAGATAATTTCCATCCTCTAGGCTGTAAAAGGCAGTACCTTCACGATCATCAGAATCGGCTGTAGGCGCTACCAGTAGGTTTTGATTTGGATCAATTTTAAATGATTTTAAATCCACTTGGTTCATCTTCTTTTGCCAAATAAGATCTCCAGTTTTTAAATCTCGTTTTTCTAAAATTTTATTTTCATAAGCGACTAAAAACCCATGATCATCGATGATATTTATTTTAATAATCTCATCCATTGAGGTTTGAGACCAAATTACATTCAGATCAGTCGGATTGAGTAAAAAATATTGTTTAGCATTGATCTGAGCCAGAACACGTAAGCCATCAGTAGTGGAAAATGGGGTAAAGTTTTCCATTTCAGGGTAAATGTGATTTTGTTTTTGAATCACAGCTCCCGTGAGAGGATCTAAAAAATACCATGCACCCACTTTTTTCCCTACAGGGGGTTCAAAAGCTAAAAAGTTTTTGCCCGCAAGTAGGACTTTAGTTTTAGAAAAAATTTCTGGTTTTTTCCAAAGGATTTCGCCCGTTTTAGACTTTAAAGACCAAATTCCATCTGATGCACTAGACACAATCAAACTTTGGGTTTCGAAATCAAATACAGCTGCGCCCTCTTTGCTTTCTGGAATCATTCTTTGCCAAAGTACGGAAGGGGTTTGAAGATCAATACAACTCACTCTCAAATTTTCATTTTTAGGTGAATCGATTAAAAATAGCCTTTTTTGGCCAACCACTTGAGAAATGATGCTTTTAATGTTGGTTTTAATTTTCCAGTGATTGAGCGCGCTGTAGGGATCGAAACCTCGAATGTTTCCATCTTGATCTAAATATACGAATTCATTTTCTTGAATGGTGAGTAATTTTTGAAAATCATTTTCAAGTCTTAATTTAAATTTAAATTTAAATTTTTTATCTTCTGGTACTTTTTTCATCCACGCCATTTCATCAAAGGTAGGATCTAAAATAGTAATTGGATTTTCAACAGGCTCTTCCCAGGCAGTAATAGGTAAGTGATCGAGTGCAATTTTTTTTGATTGAATTGGGTTCACTTTACGCAATACCAAAGGCATGAACCAAGTTCCTACACCCAAGATCATCCCACTGACAGCAGTGGAAATTAAAATTTTACGGTATTTTCTGGTTATGGGGTGTTTTACTGAGGTGATCATCAGTGCACAAATCACGGAAACTAAGAAAAAAGCCCAACTTAAGATGAGGTATGTGTTCACCATAAAATCATAATCGATTTTCTATCCAAAATCCACGAACTTCACCACTGTGGGCCAGAGATCTTTGAGTGGGAAGAAAAAATCCGGTGATCGATATTTTTCTAGTTTTTGGAAAATGAAATATTTTTAAAAAATCAGAGTGGGTGGCCATTTCTCTGAATAAAATATTTGAATGTTCAGCCGTAGGCCAGATCTCATTGAGTGTTTCTTTAGATGTTAAAGAAGGGCATTTATAGGTTAATTGAATGATGATTCGATTATTGTATTCTGCAAGTAAAAATTTTGTAGCAGCTTCTTCAGGAGTTTGGATTGTTTTTTCTTTAAATCTGGAAAGCCAAAGTGCCGTCACAAATAATCTTAAGTTTGGAACTCGATCTTGAATGGCAATAGTTTGAAGGATCGGATTAGAAAATATTTGATCAATACAAAGTGAAGATTCTCCATCCATTTGAAACCATTCACTGCTGATGTAATGAGCAGTTTTTCCAAAGGCTTCCATGATTTCAGTGTCTTCTGATTTCGCGACTAATAATTTAAGTAAGATTTCAATCTCATCAAGATTGAAACGGTAAAAATCGAGCAGAATGAAATTTTGGTAATTGGGTACAGCTAAAAACTCAAAATGCAATAATGGATCTGCAAAATATCCAACAATTCTAGTGGCATTATAATTTGCAGCTTTTTTCCAACTAAAATAAAGATGCCAAGGAATCATGACAATGTCGTAATTATCTTTTTCCAAGTATTCAATGAATGTTTCTTCATCAAATCCAATAGGAAGGAAATCAACGGAGTATTTTGATTTAAATATAGTCATGTTACGGTTAAAAACTTTCTTGCGATCGTGAGAAAGTCTTTCGTCGAATAAGAGCCCTATTTTTTTCATAAATCCATTATCTCTTATCTTGAGTAGTTTTGTAAAAAAAGTTACTTTGAGGGGGTCATGAATGAGCAGCAACTTGAAATTATCAGCTCTTTTGGTGTCGGCCAGGCCGTCATCGCTGGAGCAGGCTGCGGTAAAACCACGACATTAGTCGCCAAATGTATAGCGCTACTCAAGGAACGCCCCAAAGCTAGATTTTGTGCTGTTTCTTTTACCGAAAAATCGGTTCGTGATCTGAAGGAATCTCTCAAAAAGGGTTTTCAAAAAGAAGGCTTTGATTCACTTTATTTACAAGAAATGGGACGTCACCATTGGATCAAAACGATTCATGGTCTTTGTTTAAGCATTATTCAAGAATTTCCACTGGAATCAGGACTCTTAGGTGGTGAGCGGATCATTCTTCAAGATGAAGCGGATCGATTGTGGGAGCGGAGTCTTTACCTGCTTTGGACTAGAAATGAAAACAAAGAAATTTCTCTCGCGGTAGATCGACTCCTTCATCGTTATTCTAGGGGAATGCTGGAATCTAATTTCAAGCAACTCCGTAGCTTAATTTCCTTTGGTGTTAGCAGTTTTATGGAAAAAGCCATCATTGATCGTGAAGAGATGAAAGATCTATGGTTGGTATTTCAATCCGTTTTTGATCGTTTTCAACAGTGGAAAATGAAAGCTGGAGCACTCGATTTTAATGATCTTGAGCGCTTTGCAAGGGTAGCTTTAGAGCATGAATCCGTTCAAAAACATTATCATGAACGTTTTGATTTGGTTTTAGTGGATGAGTTTCAAGATACGAATCCCATTCAAGGTGAAATTTTAGAAAAGTTAGTTAAACCCGGTTATTTGAATTTATGCATTGTGGGAGATCCTAAACAATCCATCTATCGATTCCGTGATGCAGATGTGAGTGTGTTCCAGGATCTCACCTTAAAACTGGGTAAAAAACACCTTTTAGATACGAATTATCGAAGTGTTCCAGAAATTATTCATTTTGTGAATCAAGTGTGTGCTCCGGTTTTTGAAAATGCACAATTAGATTATGAGCCACTTCAAGCAGGGAGAGATTCAAATCCCTTGATTTCAGATCGAGTGATTAAGCTTCAGATCGAAGATGAGCGGAGTTTAGCTCAATATTTAAAAGAACAACAAAATTCCGGAATTGATCTCTCGGAATATGTCATTTTAGTGAGATCAGTGAGAAAAGATAAAACTCAAAGATATTTAAATGCACTGGATACAATGCAAATCCCTTATCTTTTAGGCAGTGGTGGTCGCTTTTATGCCGATCCAAGAGTGCGTGAACTGGTGGCATTTTTAAAAGGATGGTGTTCACCCAATCATACTTTATCTCAAGCAACAGCGCTTAGGTCTCCATGGATTAAAGTGAGTGATCCTGAGTTACTAGAATGGAAAGATGATTTTTATGGTTCGTTTTTTCAAAAATCTACTCATCCCATCGCCATTGCGCTCAAAGATTCATACTTAAGCCGGATCCCCCTTAGGCCGGGAGAGGTATTGGAAAAAATATGGGACTCCCTCGAAGTAGGCAGTGAAATGGAGCTTCCTATTGCTTCACTTTGGCAGAAAGTAGAGGAATTTTCGTCTAGAGGAAGCCGCTTTGAAGAAGTGGTTCAAGAATTAGTGAAGGCAATTGATGGAGATAAAATTGAAAAAGAAATTCCTACTCCTGCAGAAAAAGGAATGCTTCGGATCATGACCATTCATGCTTCCAAGGGACTTCAATTTCCTCGAGTCATTTTACTAGATTTTGAAGGTGAATATCGGATGCCCACTGGATCTAATGATCTCATTTGGAACCGGAAAAAAGGCATTCATCTCTATGTGAGAGATGAAGCGGGTGTGCGAGATCCCGACAATGTTGAAAATCAAAATTGGGCTGAGATGGAAAAAAGAGCTGCCGTTGCTGAGAGTAAACGCTTATTTTATGTAGCGATTACGCGAGCGCAAGAACAATTGATATTAGGCTGGAAAAAAGATGTAAAAGTTTCTAAAACTAAAATCCCATCTTTAGCGGCCGATGATTGGCGAACCTGGGTAGATCATTCGGTAGGATTGAGTTTACCCGTGTTAGAAGTGCTTATTTCTGTAGATCAAAACGCAGTAATGAGTTTAATTGAAAACAATGTTGTTTCTGAACCGATTCAAAATTCAAAACTAATCTTGGATTCTAAGTCTTATCGTCCTCGTCATTCTGCCAGTGAATGGATGATTTTAAATCAATGTAAACTCAGGTATCAGAGGAAGTTTTTCTCACCCGAATGGGAAGAAGAAAAACAAGTTTTTACGGATCCATCGCTCAATGAAGAGGCGCCAACTGATGTTGAAAAATTAGGCGAAAAAGTTGCAGAAAAGGGTTTACGGGTTCACAAGCATCTAGAAAATGAAGATTGGGATCAGTTGATAGAAGAGTTTGCCACTCCTCTCATAGGTCAAAAAGTAGTGAGTGATCTGAATCATTTACTTCAGTCTCAAGAGAGTCAAGATTGGAAGATTTTCCGAGAAATCGCTTTTGAGGTTCCTTTTACTGATACAGGAACGGGTGACGAAGCGTTTGTGGGCATGATGGATCGCTTAGAAGTGAATCAAAAAGAAGGAATCATCAGGGTTTTAGACTACAAATGGACTTTAGCTGAAAAATCACCTGAAGAAATGCGTGAGCATTATCAATTGCAGTTAGAACTTTATTCATGGGCAGCGATTCAACTTTGTGGTGGAGATTTTGAAGTTCGATCACTGGAAACGAAGTTGATTCATTTTACGCATCAAGGTGTGAAGGTGATTGATGTGCAAATTGATTTAAATACGCTCCCTAAAACAGTGATGAATTTATTAGCCGAGGCAAGACTCACATTAACGGTTGAAAGATCCCTCCAGCAAAATATCGCAACAAAAGGTGAGTATTGCCGGTACTGCGAATTCAAAAATACTTGTCCTGAATTTCAGTAGCTAATGCGTGGCAGCATAAAATTCCATTACAGCAAATCTTGACGGTCTCCGATTCTTTTGGTTCACTAAAGAAACAAATATGTCAGAAAAAAAAATCTCGAGTAGCAGTACAGCGGAATATTTCTCCAAAAACTTGCAGCAAGTTGGCTTTTCGAGTCAAACAAAAGCGGTTCTCACCACGCTCAAGGAAGCCGTGGATAACGCTCTTGATGCTTGTGAAGAACATGGCATTTTACCCGAGTTAAAAGTAGAAATTGAGAGATTAGGTGCAGGTTCAATTAAGAATTCTGAACGCATTCGTGTACTCGTAACCGATAATGGTCCGGGTATTGATGCAGATGATCTACCTAAGGTTTTTGGTGAGTATCTTGCCTCCTCAAAGTTCGGTCGGGGACGTTGTACCCGTGGACAACAGGGGATTGGTATTTCCGCTGCAACCACATGGGCACAGATGACTTGTGCGCAGGGTGCCAAAGTTATTTCAAAAACAAAAGCCATGCGTAAGGCAGTCTCTGCGGTCATCGAAGTTGATATTAAAAACAACAAAGGGATCGTGAAGAAACGTGAAACAATTGATTGGGATCGCCCTCAAGGAACTCAAGTGGAGTTCGTTTTTGATGGTCGTATTCAAGTAAACGGTGAAGCCGGAATCATGAATTATCTTTTGGGTACAACACTGGTGAATCCCCATTTAACTCTTCACTACCAATTGCCAGATCAAGAAGTAGTAACCGTTGATCGAGTGAGTAATGAAGTTCCTGCAATTCCAGATGCAGCAGATCCTCATCCACATACGATGAAATTGGGAGAATTTATTTCTCATTCTCATCTTTTTGGTCGTGTAAAAGTTTCTGCATGGTTAAAAAAAGGCTTCAGTAGAATCTCCGATCAAGTGATTGAAGACATGATTAAAGTAAAAGAAAACGGTTTAAATCGTGCTCTTTTTGATAAAAATGTGGATCAATTGGCAAACCCGGAATTCACTAAAATTTTTGCTGCGATTCAAAATACTGAACTGAAAGCACCTTCCACATCTTCAGTGTTGAGTATTGGGGAAGATTCCTTATCTAAAAGTATTCTTCGTTTAGGAAAAGTGGATTTCTTTTCAGTCGTGAGTCGTAAACCCACTATTTGTGATTTTAAGCCGGTTCAAGTAGAAGTTGCCATTGCTCGTTTAGAACAAAAAAATATGGACGCGGATTCTCCGGTGCAATTACTTCGTTTTGCTAACCGTGTGCCTTTGCAGTTTGATAAATCTGCATGTGCAATTGCTCAAGCAATCACTACCGTAAATTGGCGTTCATACGGATTAGGACAACCTAAAGATGCAATGCCACAAGGTCCCTATATTTTTGCAGTTTCCGTAGTTTCTCCCTTCATTAAATTCAAAAATGCTTCAAAAGAAACCATTGATGCTTCTGATGAATTGGTTGAAGAAATTCGCCGTACTTTAATGCAAGCGGGACAAAAACTTTCCCGTTACATCAATGCTGAAGATAAGGCCAATGACCTTGAAGAAAAGTTACGTTATATCGAACAATTTGGTCCGATTTTAGTGGATGGATTAGCTCGAATCACTGGTGCAAAAGAAGATCAGAAGAAAAGAGCACGCGAAGGATTAATGAAACTTTTGGGTAGAGATACTTCCTCTGCTGAAAAAGAATTGTCAGCAGCAAATCAAAAGTTAGCAAAACAAGAAGCAAAGACATCAGAGGCTGAATAATTATGGGATTACGTAAAGGTGGTAAAGTTAAAAGTGATATACCAATTATTAGTAAAGAATTGTGCTTAAGATTACTCAACGATCTAGAAAAAGCTAAGCGCCCTGTATTATACGCAACAAAATGTTCTCTTGATAATGCTATTTATAATCACAAAGTAGGGTATTTAACTCCAGGATCTAAAAAAGTAGCGACCGAATTAAACGTGAGTTCTGTGAAAAAAATGTCTCGCGCGGTATTCATGCTTGAAATTTTGCTCGGCAATATTGATACCGGTGCCGTGAATACAAAAAGAGAGTTGTACTACATGAGTAAGGGTGCCATTAAAAGCACTCCTGCACTCAAGCCTCTCGATTTTGCCGATCAGCCCGAATCCGATGATACCATCGACTTTATTTGTGAATTGATGGAATGTTATCGTGAAGATATTAACTGTTATGCCAATGATCGCGGTGGCCAAACTTATTCTCAGCAATTAATTGTGACTGAAACAATGACCGATGGAACGATTGCAACCATTGATTTATCAAAACTCGGAACATCGCCATTTCAGCCAAAAAATAGACCTCAAAACTTAAAGCTTTCGACGAGTAAAAAAATTGATTTCGCATTGATTGTAGAATCAGAAGGTACCGCCAATACCTTAGTGGCGAATGGATTTACGAAAAGAAATAATTGTATTGTGATCGGTTCTCAAGGGGTTCCTTCTAATGCAGTTCGTGGGTGGTCTAAACTCATTCAAGATCAATTGAAGATTCCACTTTATTTCTTCGGAGATCTCGATGCGTACACCCTTCAAAATATTTATCGTACTTTAAAGGCAGGTTCTGCTGCTTCATTGATTCGGAATCAAGATTACAGTGCACCGGATGTTAAGTTTTTAGGTGTGTTACCTGAAGACATTAAAAAATACGATCTATTCGATTACCCGGTGAAAGAACACGATGCTCAAGAAGGACGTGCTTTGAAAAAAGCTTCTGATGCTCTAAAAAATGATCCATTTTTCCAAGATAAGAAAAACCGTGGATTAGCTGATATTTTAAATTGGTTACTGAAGAACAAGCGTCGTTGTGAGCAGCAAGCATTTTTCTCAGTGAATCCTAAAGATCCAACCATGCCTGAGAAGATCATTTTAGATAAAATCAAACGCGGAAATTACGTTTAGTTTTATTTTGAAACAACGATATTTCTAAAAGTGGATTCAAATGAGATCCATAGTTCAATCATTGCTGCTGGCACATGCTGAGCTTGCAAGGTTTCTCTTAGGATTACTAATCTACGATCAAAATGGCCTTCTAGAATGGGGGCGAGGGCAAGGTGTGCAGACGCTGGTCCTTTTCCTTCAAATTGATCAATTAAACCTGCAGCATTCAGTAAAAATTTACTTTGTTGATGGGCAATGTGTTTAAGATCTAGGTTCGCAAAGAAAAACCCAATCATGGTATCACGGCTCATGCGCTCATAAAAATCTTCTAAAATGAGATTCATTCTATTTTCTCGAGATGATGAATCCTCACCCAAGCTAAGGAAAATACTTCTCAGCTGAATTCTCATGAGTGAATGCACTGGTTTATTCATAGTTCCAATTTAGCCTTTGCTTTGATAATAAGCAAAAAAAATGCCCCAAGAATAAATTCTTGAGGCATTGATTAATTTTAGTTTGAAATTGATTATTTAACTTCTAAAAGTTCAACATCAAAAATCAAAGTAGAGTTAGCTGGGATTGCTCCAACAGCGTTAGCTCCGTATGCAAGTTCAGCAGGGATAGTGAGTTTGCGTTTTCCGCCAACTTTCATTCCAACAATACCTTGTTCCCAGCCTTTGATCACTTGGCCAGCACCTAATGCGAAAGTGAATGGCTCTTTACGATCCACTGAAGAATCAAATTTAGTTCCGTCTTTTAAAGTTCCTGTGTAATGAACAGTTACTGATTTTCCAGAAACTGCTTCTGCACCTTTACCAACTACAGAATCAACACTTTCAACTTTTGGTTCAGTTGTTGCTGTTTGAGCAGTTGTTGCTGGAGCAGCAGTTGTTTGTGTAGTTTCAGTTTTTGCTGGTTCAGCTTCTTTTTTTGTACAAGCAGATGCAAGAGTAATTGCCATTAGAGCAACGAGTAATGATTTCATCGAAATGTTCCTTTCACGAACGGTTTTAAGTAATAAAAATATATACATATATTAAAAACTAGCTTTCAGTTTTTTACAAGGTTAGTCTTAGGAATATGGATAATTTTACTGCTTTTATCTATGGACTCGTCCAAGGTGTTACCGAGTATTTACCTGTCAGTAGTTCGGCGCACTTAACCCTTTTACCTCATATTTTAGGCACTCCTGATCCCGGCCTCGCTTTTGATGTTTTTTTGCATATTGGTACTTTACTGGCTACCGCAGTTTACTTTTTTAAAGATTGGATTCAAATTTTAAAACACCCTTTTCCTAAGGCTGCGCGGCATGATCATTCATCTTCGGTACATATTTCATGGGTTCATTTAATCATTGGAACATTGCCTGCTGTGATTGCGGGTGTACTTCTCAACCATTGGATCTCTGATCACACACGCTCTTTATGGGTGATGGGGGTGACGATTCCACTTTTTGGTATCATCCTATGGCTTGCAGATAAGAAGTCTCCAAAAGATAGAAATATTTCTAGAACAACTTTGATGGATATGTTTTTGATTGGCTGTATGCAAACCCTTTCCTTAGTTCCCGGAGTTTCACGTTCTGGAAGTACCATGACGGCAGCTCGTTTACGTGGATTCAAAAGGCAAGATGCAGCTCGTATTTCATTTTTAATGTCTCTACCGATTACTTTAGGTGCCATTGTTTATGAAGCGAAACATTGGCATGAAATTGTTGATTCTCTTCAAGGATGGCAACCACTCGTGATCGGAATGGTTTCAGCATTGGTATTTGGGGCGATTGCGATTCATTATATTATTAAAATGCTGGGTAAAATGAGTTTTGCTGCGTTCGCTATTTATCGAGTGATTTTAGGTGCTGCTATTTTATTTTTTCAGTAGCCATTTCTACTTGATTACCCCATGCAAGTAGAGCAATCGCCATTAAAATAAAGCCAAGTGCAACCCAATCTTCCGTTGGAGGAAAATCGGCAGAAAAAAATAAATACAAGATCAGAGAAGCGGTAGTACCACCGATGAGTGAAACCAATCGGTTGGTAACGCCGGTAAAAGTAGCTGATTTTCCAGGATAAAGAAATAAAAATACAGAAAAAATAGCCACAAAACCATAAGGGGTGCCAGCAATCGAAGCAGGAATCCAATGTAGGTTAGGTGTGGTTAAGGTTTCAGAAAATTCATGACCTAGTTTTCCAGTTGAACCAGCGTAGAAAAATTCGATGAGAAATAAGCTGATGCCAGTCAGGAATACAAATCCTGAAGCAAACAATTGTTCCACACCAAAATATAATCTTTGATCTAACTTTTGTCCTGCTATCCCTAAAAGTTTTGCTCTATTCATAATGTAAAGGCGAATGAGATAAGCGAAAAAATAAAATATTAGAAGAACACTTGCTGCAAAACTAAAATGGTAACTAGAGGCTGGAGTGAGAAACATTTTTACTGCAACTGCACCGATAGCGAAAAACACTGCCAAATTTTCCTGCCATGGAATTTTTTTATGTTGGTAGCCTTGCCAATTTAAAATAAAATCAATAAATCTACTGGCGATAATTACCGAAACCCGCATTAATACCATAGCAACCATGACAGAAATGGGTAAAGAAAGAATCAAGGTACTCACCGGTATGATAAAGGCTGTACAAGCACCTGAAAGTAAAAGTACAATTTTTTCATTTTTAGTGAGTTTTGCGCGCAAGTGCCATCGATTGAATAAAACGATGGAAACACAAAATAAGCTTGAAAAAGCAGTAGAGTAAACTAAGTATTGCATGGAACTTAATCCCATGAATCCTTGGTTTAAGTTTCCAGTGAAATACTTTACAGCGATTCCAGTCCCAATATATGAAAGAAAATAGCCAACGCTTAAAGTGAGTAACGAAGGCATTCAATCGCTTCCTGCAAAGTATCCACAACTTGGATCCGTGCTAATTCTGATTCATTGATCATTTTTTCTTTTAATAAAGTATCTCGACACCAATTTAACAGCTCATTCCAGAACTTTTTCCCCACCAAAACAATGGGTCGATTAATCATTTTTCCAGTTTGAAGTAATGTGATTAATTCAAAAAATTCATCCAGGGTTCCAAAACCACCAGGAAAAATAATATAGATTTCACTATAGCGAGCGAGTAGAACTTTTCTAACGAAAAAGTATTTACATTTTAGTGAAGCAGTTACGAATGGATTGATGTTTTGTTCAAATGGAAGTTTGATATTAATGCCAATGGAAGATCCGCCTGCCTCAAATGCTCCTTGATTGGCTGCCCTCATGATGCCTGGGCCACCACCTGTAAATACTGTAAATTCTCTTTTGGCGAATTCAAAAGCAATTTCTCGAGCGAGCTGACAATAAGGGTGGTCGTCCTCAAGTCGGGCTGAACCGAAAATACTGACCGCGCGTTTAGTGTGTCTTAAAAAGTGGAAACCTTTCCATAATTCAAAAACAACACGAAAAAAAATGGCGACATCTTTAAAAAATACCGCACGAAAGGTCGGTTTTTTGAATGCCATTATTATTTTTTCTTTTTCATCGGAGCGCCGGAAAGGTAGTCTTCTTTAATTTGTTTGAGTTTCAACTGAATATTTTCCTGTCGAACACCTTCGAGAAGCTTTTCGATAGCAGATATTTCATCTTCCAACTCCCAGCGAGCGAGATGACTAGCAGCCAGCTCCTCGTGATTGCCAGAGCCTTTTACGCTATCGTGTACTTTAAGTTTATGCTGTAAACCTAACATTCTCTCAATGAGTTCGAGTTTTTCTTCGCGATTCATGGGTCAGCCTTTCAACAATTGACGAATCACATAGTGAAGGATTCCGCCGTTTTTGTAGTATTCAAGTTCATTTGCAGTATCGATACGACATAAAAGCGTAAATTGTTTTACAGAGCCATTCGCAAAGGTAGCTTTTGCACTGAGTTTTTGGCCAGGTTGAACCGTGGTGATTCCATCGATATCAATTTTTTCATCGCCAACTAAACCTAATGTTGTAGCGCTTTCACCTGGTAAAAATTGAAGTGGGATCACGCCCATTCCAACCAAGTTAGAACGATGAATTCTTTCATAACTCTCAGTGATCACGGCTTTCACTCCGAGCATCATTGTTCCTTTTGCAGCCCAGTCACGGGATGATCCAGTTCCATACTCTTTGCCAGCAATCACAATGAGAGGTGTGCCTTCTTTTTTATAGCTCTCAGAAGCATCAAAGATCGACATTTCAGTGCCTTCTGGAAATTTCTTAGTCAGACCACCTTCAACACCGTTCATGATTTTGTTTTTCAAACGAACGTTGGCAAATGTACCACGCACCATGATTTCATGATTCCCACGGCGAGCACCGTAAGAATTGAAATCAACTTGCTGTACGCCCAGGCTCATCAAGTGTTTTGCAGCCGGTGAAGTTTTAGAAATAGAACCTGCAGGTGAAATATGATCGGTAGTGATCGAATCACCAAATAATCCTAAAATACGTGCACCTTTAATATCACTCAATGCTTTTGGAGTTGGAGTGAGATCTTGGAGGAAGGATGGTTCCTTGATGTAAGTTGATTTTTCATCAAAGGTGAAAAGTTCACCTTGTGGAGCCACCACTTTTTGCCAGTATTCATCACCTTTAAATACATCTTTATAGCTTTTTTCAAACTGTTGGGTGGTGACGTGTTTAGAAACAAGTGCCTCTACATCTGCATTACTTGGCCAAACATCTTTAAGATAAACCGGAGCGCCTTTAGAATCAGTTCCGATCGCATCCTTAGAAACATCAATGGTAGTAGAACCCGCAATGGCATACGCAACCACAAGAGCAGGTGATGCTAAGTAATTTGCGCGAACTTGAACGTTGATGCGTCCTTCGAAATTTCTATTACCTGAAAGCACGGATGAAACCACGAGTTTTCCATCGGTCACTGCTTTAGAAACTTCAGGAATGAGGGGGCCTGCATTTCCAATACAAGTGGTGCAACCATATCCCACGACATGAAATTTTAGAGTTTCAAGGTGAGTGAGTAATCCCGCTTCACGTAAATAGTCGGTCACTACTTTTGATCCTGGTCCCATGGAAGTTTTAACCCATGGTTTTACTCTTAATCCTTTTTCGGCTGCATTTTTTGCAAGTAATCCAGCAGTGATTAATCCAGCAGGATTGGAAGTGTTAGTACAGCTAGTGATTGCAGCAATCACCACTGATCCGTGTTCTACGGAAGTGTCCACACCATTTAAAGTGATATTTACTTTTGATTCGAGTTTCGCTTCAGGATCTTTCATCTGAGAAAGAAGTGTCGGCAGATTTTTTGCAAATTCAGTTTTTACATTTTTAAGAGCAACACGATCTTGTGGACGAGAAGGACCAGCAAGAGATGGTTCCACTGTGGATAAATCTAGTTCCATGGAATCAGAAAAAGTAGGAGTTGCTGATGGATCAAACCACATTCCTTGTTCTTTGTAATATGCAGTGACGAGAGGAACCATTGCACCGCGACCAGTGAGCTTTAAATACTCCATGGTTTTATGATCTACTGGAAAAATTCCGATCGTTGCTCCGTATTCAGGTGCCATGTTTGCAATCGTTGCACGATCTGCAAGTGAAAGTTCTGCAACGCCTTGTCCGTAGAATTCTACAAATTTACCAACAACCCCTTTTTTACGAAGAATTTCAGTAATAGTGAGAACAAGATCTGTTGCCGTCACGCCTTCTTTTGTTTTTCCAATTAATTTAAAACCCATCACTTGAGGAATGAGCATGGAAATCGGTTGGCCAAGCATCGCTGCTTCTGCCTCAATACCACCCACACCCCAACCAACCACTGCAAGACCATTGATCATCGTAGTGTGTGAATCGGTTCCTACACAAGAATCTGGATAAACGTATGTTTTGCCATCTTTTCCTTCAGCAGTCATCGCAACGGTGGCGAGATACTCTAAATTCACTTGGTGAATGATTCCTGTTTCTGGTGGAACCACTCTGAAATTACGAAGTGCAGATTGTCCCCAACGAAGGAATTGATACCGTTCCATGTTTCGATCGTATTCAATCTCACGGTTTTTATTGAAGGCATCGGGAGTTCCGAAAAAATCAACTTGTACAGAATGATCGACGACTAGATCAGCAGGAGTGAGCGGATTGATTTTATCTGGATTACCACCCAAACGTTTCATTGCAGCTCTCATTGCTGCAAGATCGCAAACTGCTGCGACCCCAGTTAAATCTTGAAGAACAGTACGTGCTGGCGTGAACTGAATTTCACGATCTGGTTCAGCTTTTGGATTCCAATTCGCAACTGCTTCGATATCTGTTTTTTTAACGGCAAGATTATCTTCATAACGGAGTAAATTTTCGAGAAGAACCTTGATGGAGTAAGGAAAGTTTGAATTAAATTTTTTAACTGAAAAGTATTGATAATTTTTTCCATCAACGGTTAAAGACGTCAGTGCACCAAAGCTGTTTGGATTAGTATTGTTCATATGGTTAAATTCTAGGACAATTGTCTAAAGCACGCAAGTGTAGAGGGAAAAACTAAGGCTAAGATCTGGTTCGAATTTTTACCATCTGAGGTGAACCTTGATTGCCGGGTGAGTGAATAAATTTTGGCGAAAGTAAGAATGCTCTTCGACGATAGAAAAGTGGCATGACAATCGATAACTTATTTTGGAGGTAATCTGCAGCCTCTCGATAATAGGTGAGTCTTTGCTCTTGTGCCGAACTGAGTCGTGCTTTTTGAATGATTTGAACTAATTCAGGATTGCTAAAGTCAAAGAAGTCTAGCCCCCCTTGGGCAAAAAAAGCGCTGAAAAATTGATCTGGCTCAGCGTAATCGAGTCCAAAAAAAGAAAGAATTAAATCATAACGTTTTGCAGCACCAGCGGCTACAGAAAGTGGTTCAATTTTAATTTTAATCTTTGGAGTAGAACTTTGAATGAGGGTTGCAACACTTCGTGAAAGTTCATCATTTGGATAACCTAGAGTAAGGGATGAATCTGGAAGTTTTCCAGCTTTTTTAGATTGATCAATCATTAAATCCTGAGAAAGCATGGGAAGCAAATTTTTTGCTGGAAGTCTGGTCTGAGGGCTGGCTGCTACCAATTCATTGGTATGAATATTTTGCATGATCGCACGACGTACTTCGGCAGAATTGGTATGACTTCTTAGGGGATTGAAGTGGAGTAGTCCAACAACTCTCAAAGGCTCAGCAAATCCAACTCCACTTTGAGTTTCATCTTCAACTTGTAACAAATACTCCAATTCACCTTTACGGTAAGCTTCAAGGGCTAGATTACGATCCGAAATTGTTTGAAAAACAACTTTAGGTATTGTGGGTTTCTTACCGTAATAATAAGGGTTTATTTGAAGGGTGATGGGATTCATTCCCGTAATTTGATAAGGGCCAAGAGTCATTGCCGGTTTATCTTTACGAATGGGAAAGGTTGCCCAATGAGTGAGTGCGGGAAGAAAGTTCACTCTTGGTTCGTGAAATTTTAAAGTGAGGTGAGTGGAACTAGTAGCCTTAACGCCCACTTGGCTGAAGTTTTTAATTTTACTTAAGAAGTAATCTTTGCCTGATTCTAAATCAAACAAAAGAGAGGCATTGGGTGAGTTTGTGGATGGATTCAGTAAATTTTCAAAGCTATCTACAAAATGTTTTGCCTGAAGTGGAACTCCATCGGCCCATTTCACTCCTGGTCTGAGATCGATGTCTAGAGTTTTGCCATCTTTAGACCAAACGTATTTTTTAGCCAAAAGTGAAATTAACTTTTGATCTCGTTGAGATTCGAAAAGCCCTTCCATGACGTTCAAAATAATGGCGCTTTCACTTCCGGTTGTTGCAGAGTTCCAGGCTAAGGTTTGAGGCTGTGAAGTGAGTCGAACTCTAAAATCTCCAGCCCGAGCTGAACATAGAGACGCAGCACACAACAGAAAACACAAAAATAAAGTGAATCGATGACTTAGTATCAGTTGCATGTTGCTTCCATCTTCTCGTAAAATAAACAAAATACAAGTTTAATAGACACTTCAAAGGAGTCGATAGATTATGGATAGACCTTGGCTTAAAAGCTACCAACCCGGCGTTCCGGCTCTCATTGACGAGAAGCAGTTTTCTTCCTTACCAGACTTTTTAGAACAAACATTTCAAAAGTTTGCAACTAAACCCGCATTTCATAATATGGGTAAAACTTTAAGTTATGCCGAAATTGATCGTTTGAGTAATCAATTTGCTTGCTACCTGCAAAATGATTTAAAGCTTTCGCGAGGTGATCGTGTAGCCATCATGATGCCTAATTTACTTCAATACCCAATCGCATTATTTGGTATTTTGCGTGCTGGAATGATCGTAGTGAATTGCAATCCTCTTTACACTCCTCGTGAACTTGAGCATCAATTAAAAGATTCAGGCTCTAAAGCGATTGTGATTGTTGCCAATTTTGCAAAAACGCTAGAAACAGCTTTAGCTAAAACCGATATCAAACATGTGATCGTTACTGAAATTGGTGATTTGCTTGGATTTCCAAAAAAGTACATTGTCAATGCAGTCATAAAACACGTTAAAAAAATGGTTCCACATTATAGCATTCCTAAAACGATTTCTTTTAGCGACGCGCTTCGATTAGGACAAACCACGTCGCTCAGTAAACCTGTACTTAAAATTGATGACATTGCATTTCTTCAGTACACAGGTGGAACGACTGGAGTTTCTAAAGGTGCCATTCTCACTCATGGAAACATCATGGCAAATATGCTCCAAGCCAAAGCTTGGATCCAATTTTTAATCAGAGATGGTGAAGAAATCATCATTACTCCTTTGCCGCTTTATCACATATTCTCCCTCACTGCGAATTGTCTAATTTTTAATTCCGTGGGTGCTCTCAATGTATTGATTACTAATCCAAGAGATATGGATGGTTTTGTAAAAGAATTGAATAAGTGGAAGTTTAGCGCCATTACGGGTGTAAACACATTATTTAACGGTTTAATTCATAATGAAGGATTTAAAAATGTAGATTTTTCACACCTAAAGGTAGCTCTCGGTGGAGGGATGGCAGTTCAAAGAGCGGTTGCTGAAAAGTGGAAGGAGATCACTAAGGTTCCATTGATTGAGGCATATGGACTCACTGAAACTTCACCTGCAGCATGCATCAATCCAATGAACCTAAAAGAATATAACGGATTAATCGGAGTGCCTCTCCCTTCTACAGATGTCGTGATTAAAGATGATGACGGAAAAGATGTGGATCAAGGACTCACCGGTGAAATTTGCATTAAAGGCCCTCAAGTAATGAAGGGGTATTGGAATCGTTCAGATGAAACTGCAAAAGTTATGACTTCAGACGGGTATTTTCGTTCAGGCGACATTGGCTATATGAATGAAGATGGCTACTTTAAAATTGTAGACCGTAAAAAAGATATGATCTTGGTTTCTGGTTTTAATGTATATCCAAATGAAATTGAAGATGTGGCAGTGATGCACCCGAAAGTTCTAGAAGCTGCAGCAATCGCAGTTCCAGACGAAAGAAGCGGAGAAGTGCCAAAACTATTCATCGTGAAAAAAGATTCATCTCTAACAGAAAAAGAAATGATCGATTTTTGTAAATTAAATTTAACGGGATACAAAGTTCCTCGGCATGTAGAATTCCGCTCAGAACTTCCCAAATCAAATGTCGGTAAAATTTTAAGAAAAGAATTACGCTAATTAGAAAGGCAAAAAAATGAAAAAAATTAAAGTACAAAATCCAGTAGTAGAATTAGATGGCGATGAAATGACCAGAATTATTTGGAAATTCATTAAAGATAAACTCATCACCCCATATTTAGACATTGATATTAAATACTATGATCTAGGGATGGAAAATCGCGATAAAACAAACGATCAAGTAACCATTGATGCTGCTGAAGCAATTAAAAAATACAATGTGGGAATCAAATGCGCAACCATCACTCCAGATGAAGCACGGGTAAAAGAATTTAATCTAAAACAAATGTGGAAATCTCCTAACGGAACCATCCGTAATATTTTGGATGGAACTGTATTCCGTGAACCCATCATTTGTAAAAACGTTCCCCGCTTAGTTCCAAACTGGACAGCGCCGATCATTATTGGTCGTCATGCATTCGGTGATCAATACAAGGCAACTGATACAGTGATTAAGGGTAAGGGAAAACTCACGATGACTTTTACACCTGAAGATGGTGGGGCTGCCCAATCTTTTGAAGTTTATAACTACAAAGGAGACGGTGTTGCTCTTTGTATGTACAATACTGATGAATCGATCACTGGTTTTGCTGAAAGTTGTTTTAAAATGGCTCTTTCAAAAAAATGGCCACTTTATCTCTCCACTAAAAATACCATTCTTAAAAAATATGACGGTAGATTTAAAGATATTTTTCAAGAAGTTTATGAGAAGAATTATAAGTCATTATATGAAGCAGCAGGAATCACTTATGAGCATCGTTTGATCGACGATATGGTTGCATCTGCATTAAAATGGAATGGTAATTTTGTTTGGGCATGTAAAAACTACGATGGAGATGTTCAATCTGATACGGTAGCACAAGGATTTGGTTCACTCGGCTTGATGACCTCAGTTCTTCTCACTCCAGACGGCAAAACGCTGGAAGCAGAAGCTGCACATGGAACAGTGACTCGTCACTTTAGAGCGCATCAACAAGGAAAGCCAACGAGCACTAATCCAATTGCATCCATCTATGCATGGACGCGTGGTTTGGAATTCCGTGGAAAATTGGACAATAATCCTGAATTGATTCGTTTTGCTAAAACTTTGGAAGAAGTTTGTGTGAGCACAGTAGAGAGTGGAAAGATGACTAAAGATCTTGCTGCTTGTATTTATGGCGATAAAATTCCAGCCGATAAATACTTAAATACTGAGCCATTCTTAGAAGCGATCAATGAAGCGCTTGCAAAAAAACTTTCACAATAAGATGAGAGTTTTTTTAATTCCATTCCTTTTTTTATCTTTTAGTGTTCAAGCGAAAGATCTTTCAGTGAATTCAATTCACATGGTAGATCATTGCGTGAAAACCAATTCAGATAAAATAATCTACTTTGTTAAGCAATGGCATCTTTCACCAACAGTAGACACAACAAAGATAGAGAGCTCCACTCAGCTTCCTCAATATAAAAATCAATTTGAAATCTTCTCGGCAATCTCGAAATGGGTTGCTGAGAAGAAAATTGATACAGCAATTGCTGAGGGGTGCGAAGGTGAAATAAATTCAAAGTTTAAAGAGATTTTTAATGGATGGAATATGGATTCGCTTACCAAAGAAGTGAATGGCAAAAATTTTGATTCAATTCTCACTCATGTATTAATGAAAGCGGAATCGAAATTTCCTGAGAAGTTAAAAACATTATGCGGGGATGATTTATCTCAAATAAAATATGCACAATTAGCACTATCTGATTTAAGAGGCGATGTAGGTTACTGGAAAAGAATCGTCGAAAATGAGAAAAATCCAGTTAAATTAAAAATTTATCTAGATGGCGTAATCGAAATGCTAAAACTTCCATCCACCACTGATTCCAAAACGGCCTTACTAGCTTTAAAAAAAGATGTATTGAGTTCATTTAAAAAATTTACAGATGCAAATACTGAGAGGGATGCGGCATTGGTAAGGGCAATCAAAAACACGAATTCTAAAACCCCCCTATTAATAGTTTATGGTGGTTTGCACTCGGAAGATCTAAAAAATAAATTCCAGAATGAAAAATGGAATTGTGAGATTTACGAACCAAAAAGTTATGAGAATAATGAGGAAAAATTACTAGATGAATTTAAAAAAATTATTAACTAATGCATTTGTTTTATTAAGTTTGGTGTCTTTTGCGCAAGCAGAAGATCTAAAACCCAAATATGTTTCCACCACGGTTCAGCTAATTCAAAAGCAAGACTATGTCAGAAAGAATAAAGCACCAGATTTTTGGTCCTTTATGCCTTACTATGTACCCCAACAAGATGGAGCGGCTTGCGGAATTGCCAGCATGACCATGCTCATGAATGCAGCTCGATCGCATTTAAAATTAACTGCAAGTGATGCTTTAGTAACACAAAAGGCTTTAGTCGAAAAAATTAAAGTTGATTATAGTAAGGGATTGACCCTTGATCAGTTAGGGGTTGCTATTAATAAATCAATAACTGCCTTTGGATTAAAAGCGACGGTACAAGTGATTCATGCAGATGGATCTACGGCTCAAATTAAAAAAATTCGTGATTTAATGATTAACAACGAAAAAAACGATCGAGATTTCATTGTTGCAAACTTTTTACAAGGTACCTTTACGGGCGACCCTGAGGGAGGAGGCCACATTTCTCCTGTGGGTGCATTTGATGCTAAAAACAATCTTGTTTTGATCATGGATGTAGATCGTGAATATTATGAACCTTACTGGGTTTCGTTTGATACTTTTATGAAGGGGATCCATTCTGAAGATTCCTCTTCAAAATTAAAACGCGGAATTGTTTATATTCAATTCAATGAGTAAAGGTTAAAATGAAAATACAAAGTACACTTTTATTTGCGATTTTTTTTGCATTAATTTCTTGCGCTCACCACCCAGCGATCAAACAAGAGGTAAAAGTTCAATCGATTAAAATTGCTCCCCGTGAACAAGTAGAAGCTCATGGTAAAAAATGGATGATTTCTACCCAAGGCAAATACACCACTCAAATTGCCAACCAAGTGATGAAACAAGGGGGAAATCTCATTGATGCAGCAATTGCAGCGTCTTTTGCCATTTCAGTGGAGCGTCCTCATTCTACGGGTATTGGTGGTGGAGGCTTTTTGATTTACCATGATGCTAAATCAGGTAAAAACCATGTATTTGATTTTAGAGAACGTGCGCCTTTATTATCAAAAAGAGACATGTATTTAGATGAAAAAGGAAATGTGATTCCTGATTCATCAGTTTATGGCGCTCTTGCAGTAGGCACTCCAGGATTAGTGAAGGGCTTATCACTCATTCATAAAAAGTTTGGTAGAAAACCTTGGAAAACACTGGTTCAGCCTGCAAGTGATCTTGCTAAAAATGGATTTGATATTTATCCCAGTTTGGCTCATGCCATTGAAGTTGAAAAAGAAACGCTTAATCAATTTCCATCTTCGAAACGAATTTTTTTACATGATGATGGTACTGAAAAGAAGTTGGGTGAGATTCTAAAACAACAAGATCTTGCAAATACTTTGACCATCATTTCAAAAAACCCAAATGATTTTTATCAGGGAATTGTCGCATCTAAAATTATCAATTCAATTAAAAGTATACATGGTTTGCTTTCGAAGAATGATTTGAATAGCTATCAGGTCAAAGAACGTAAAGCGATCAGTGGAAAATGGAAAAACTTTGAAGTAGTGACCATGCCTCCTCCAAGTTCAGGTGGTATTCATGTATTACAGATATTAAAATTACTGGAATCGGATGATTTAAAGTATTTAGAGCCAAACTCGATTCATCTTACTGCTAGTGCAATGCAATCCGCTTTTGCTGATCGGGCAGTGTTTTTAGGTGACCCAGACTTTATTAAAGTACCCATCGTTGGCTTGTTGAATTCAAATTACATTAAAAGTCGGCGCAAAGAATTCAATGAACTAAAAGCGCGTTCTAAGTCAGAGGTAAAGGCTGGAGATGCACCCCTTTATGATGAAGAAGAAAATACCACTCATTTTAGCATGATGGATTCAAATGGTAACGTAGTTGTTTCTACTCAAACCATCAACGGCTATTTCGGCTCAGGCTTTGTAGCGGATGGAACTGGAATTGTTTTAAATAACGAAATGGATGATTTTTCAGCAAAACCAGGCGCAGCAAATATTTTCGGTGCCGTCGGTGGTGATGCGAATGCCATTGCTCCTAAGAAAACGCCACTTTCGAGCATGAGCCCAACCATTGTTTTTAAAAATAATATCCCTATTTTAGCTTTAGGCGCGCCAGGCGGAACCCGTATTATTACCGCTGTTGCTCAAACAATTTTAAACCACTTAGTTTTAAATAAAGATCTCTATACTTCTATTGCTTCACCTCGAGTTCATCAGCAATGGAATCCTGATGTGTTAACCATCGAATATGATTCAACAGATGGAAATAGGAATGAAATTTCACCTTTAACCATTTCCACTCTTGAAAAAATGGGCTGGATCGTTAAACGAGCAGGCGCTCAATCAAATGTGATGGCAGTTTCTAGAGAAATGATCGACCAAAAAACGTCAGAATTAACAGGTGTTTCTGATCCAAGAGATATTGGAACAAGCGCAGGGGAATAGATGACACTTCAAAATGATTCAAACCTAAAACGCTTAATGCTTTTGATCAATCAAGCATATCTTGATTGCTCTCATCCCGTGGATTCACTCTCCATTGAAAGACTCGCTGAATTACTTTATCAAGTGATGAACGCTCGGTATCGTATTTTTCATAATATTGAACATGTATTTAACACGACTCAGGGTAGAGAAGGTGTCGCTATTTTTGCTGCCCTATTTCACGATGTTATTTATCATCAAGTAGATAAACGAATTCACCCATTGCTCGCTGGCCAATTGTCTGAATTTACCATCAATGAAAAAACAAGCGAATGTATCTTACCAGATTTGCAGAGTGAAAAGTATTTATCATTTGCAGCTAAGATTTTTGGATTCAAATCTGGTCAATCTTTAAATGCATTTTCTGGTTTGAATGAATTTCTAAGTGCAGTCGTTGCCGCAAGGCTTTTAAAAGATACTCTCTCAGAATGGCAAATCATTCATTTAATAGCATGCATTGAATCTACCATTCCTTTCCGGCCTCAACTATCTCAGGGATCAAATTCTTATCATATTTTAAGAAAGAATATGGATGATCTCAATATTGAATTAAAGCTCAATTTGAGTGAAGAAATATTGGATAATTCCATTAAAGCTTGTGTGGCATTATCCAATCAAGATATTTGTGGATTTTATTCTGAAGATTTTGGTGAATTTATTTCTGGTACTTGGAATTTAATTTTAGAAAATAATCCAATTTTTAAAAATCCGCTCTACACTGTGTGTGAATATGGTAAGGCACTTCAAAAATTACATGCTTTCTTTTCCACATTAAAAACAGAAAATGTTGTTCATCAGTGGAGCCATTTTCCAAATGATGCTTCGTATTTAAAAATGAAAAATCAAGTTGCCAGTAATCTAAAGAATGCAATTGAGTATTTGGAATTAAAATTAATTGAAATTGTGATTCTTGAGGCACTTGCGATCAATAGCGGTGGTGATGCTCCTTATTTTTTATTGATTGGTGAATCATCATTGAGTTCTACTAAAGCACCGATAGAACGCTTTTTCCCTGAAAAAAATGAAGTTGCTAATCCTTCCATGAATGCTGTTGTTTATAATGTATTGAAAAAAGGTAGAAATGAAAAATCATCGTTTGATTTTAATCATTCACCATTAGCCGCATACCTTTATGAAAGTTTATCTCCAGATGAATTGAAAAGTTCTATCAATCTTGCACATGATTTTCATCACGGTAAAATTGATTCAAATCATTACATTAAAAGTTTTAGATCTGAGTTGATCAAGCCCATTGTTAAAGGTGTGAGCGAAATCTCTTGGAGTCGTAAATTTAATTAGTATGATTTTTTTGGAGGAATTGCTTTTACAGCACTTTCAAAATACTCAAATTGATCTGGCCATTTGTTTTTTGCTCTAGCCATATAATCATCCGCTAAATCAATTTTGTTGGATGTGTTTAATGCTGCAATAATCCAGTAAAATAAAGTAGGGTCATTACCATGTTGTTCAATTGATTTTCTTAACCAAGTCACATATTGCCATGAATTTCCACCATCGTAATAGGAGATGAGAAAGCTTGCCACTTGGTATTGATAATCTTGCTGTGTTTCAGGTGGAAACCGGTTGAGTACTTCTTTTGCATCTGGCAAAAAACTATTGATCGAAAGGGTAAAAACGATTTCAAGTAATATGTTTGGTCTGCCGGCTGCGCTGATACTGGCTTTTTTAAGGAAAGATGCAGCTTTATAAAGTTCACCCCGTTGAAATAATTTTTTTCCTGAAACAATCAGTGCTGCACAAATATGTTTAACCGTTTCTAGATCTCTGGATTCAATTTCCTTAAATGCTTCATAGTATTTTTCAATATCGCTGTAATGAGCAGTTTTAACGGCTAACTCGATTACTTTAGAAAGCCTTTTTGGATTTAATGGAAAAGCCGCCATTCTTTTCACAATGCCGTAAGCCTCGTGATGTTTTTCTTGTTCAAGTAAAAGATCAAATAAACCGGTAAGGCACTTATAGTGAACTTCGTTAAAACTTAAACCTTCTTCCAAGCTTTTCTCAGCCAAGTCATACATTTTTTTCTGCATCTCTATTTGAGAGCGGTAGTAGTAGGCAAGGGATGGAGTGGTGCTATAGGTAATTGCTTTTTCAAAGTATTGAAGGGCTTCTTCTAAATTGTTTTCAGCTAATTTTTTCTTTCCAAGAGTGATTTTTCTTACGTAATCTGTTGGATTGATTTTTAATTGGGCAGCCTTGCTCAAAGTTTCAAGGAAATAATTCATTGTGTAAGGTTTTAAGATGTAAATATCAACATCTTCTTCAGCTGCTTGGGCCACAACGGATTGAGATGAATTGGCAGTTAAAATTACAAATAAAGTATTTTCATTCCTTTTGAATTTATTAAATTCATAAGCTAACTCTAATCCTGTTCCTTTTGTAATCGTGTATTCAGTAATGATCACATCGGGACAATCGTTATGAATGACTTCTCTGGCTACTTCGTAATCAGCCACTAAAGTTAGATTGCTGGATTTAGCGCCTAAACCAACGAGCATACGTGCCATTCCTGCACGAGCTGGACCGTTAGGATCTACAATTAAAATTTTACGAGGTAAAAGATATTCCCCTAAAAATCGTTTTGCTTTTTCTAGAGCTGGATCAGCCATTTTCTGAATCCTTTAATCTTACCAATAAATGTTGTAGCTCAATTTGACAATCTTCATAAATACTTTGAAATTTTTTCCAAATCATTGGATCATATTGAACAAATTTTACTGTAACTCTAATGGCTTCTTCATCTGAAGTTTCAATGTCTAAAATTTTTGCAGTTGTATTAAAAACTAATATTTCTTTAGAACCTTCTGATAAGTGAACATCCAACATCAACTGATGACCCTGGGAGCAAGTGCGCGGTGGTAAATTAACAATTAATCCCTGTTCTAAAAATTCAGAAATAGTTATGGGTAATTTTGATTTACTAGAAACATTGATACTTGAGGTAATGTTATTAACATTAATTTTTAACTCAAAAGTTTTAGAGTATTCAGCTGATTTTAAAGCAGAATTATCATTGGAATCCATATGAAATATCGTATCAGAAAACTATTCAACACCATAGTTATCGAGATAACTTTTTAAAAGATCTGGAAGTGTCAATAATCCAACACTGTTGGTGCCTTGAATACAGCAACTAATATATTCTATTTGATCTGGAAAGTTTTTACCCAAATGATGATCCCTTAACCAAATTTGAAATAGGACGAGAGAATTAAGCCACTCTATTATTTGATGTGGAGAATCATCAATCAATTGAATCCAAACCAATAGGTATGGATCACTCATCAAATCAATTTCTTGAAATAGATAATTACGATCAGGATAAGGAATGGATCCAGCCTCACAGGCATCAGAGAACACTTCCAAGAACTTCGCGCGTGCGCTCAATGGCAATTCCCTTTCTTTGCGAATACTCATTCATTTGCTCTTCAGAGATGGAACCTACAGAGAAATATTTTGAATCTTCATTAAAAAAGTACATTCCCGAAACACTCGAAGCGGGATTCATCGCAAAGCTCTCGGTTAAGGAAACCCCAATTTTTTCATCTGCTTTTAGAAGCTTCCACATGGTGAGCTTTTCTGAGTGATCAGGACATGCGGGATAACCCATTGCTGGCCTAATCCCTTGGTATTTTTCACTGATCAGTTCATCGGGGGTGAAGTTTTCTGCAATATTGACTTCTTTGCGTACTTTTTCATGAAGCCATTCAGCAGTGGCTTCTGCAAAACGATCTCCCAGGGCTTTCACGATAATAGAGGAGTAATCATCAAGAGAATTTTTATATTCAAGTGAAAAATCATCCACACTAGAGCCAGCGGTTACACAAAACATTCCTAGGGTGTCTCGATGATTGCTCGAATCCGAAGGATGAATAAAATCGGCTAAGGAATAATATTTTTGTTCACCAATTTTTGGCTTTTGTTGTCTTAAGAAGTGGAAACGAGCTAGTTCCTTATCTTTTTCAAATAAAATCACATCATCATTAGCTGTAGAATTAGCCTGATAATAACCATAAACTGCTTTGAGACTAAATTTTTTCTCTCTAATCACGCGAGTAAGGATTTCTTGTGCATCATTAAAAAGGGTAGTGGCCTGTTCCCCATATTTTTCATGTTTTAAAATTGCAGGATATTTACCCTTCAATTCCCAACTCCAAAAAAATGGCGACCAATCGATGTATTTTACTACTTCTTCAAGCGGAATATTCTCTAAAACTTTAGAACCAAAAAAAGGAGGGGTGATTTTTGATTCCTTGATGGTTCCTTTTTGTGATCTTACTTTTGATAAAGGTAATAGATCTTCTGTGGTACGAGATTTTTCATATCGTTCACGAATTTGAATTTGAGAAGCTTTCAAATCAGAAACAAATTTTTCTCGTAGATTATCACTTTTTAATTTTGTGCAAACTTCAACCACCAAAGAAGCATCACCTACTTGAACCATCGGAGGATCATAATACTGAGCAATTTTAATTGCGGTGTGTGCTGCGGAAGTAGTAGCACCACCAATTAATAATGGAACCGTAAACCCTTCTCGTGTCATCTCTTTTGCAACATGAATCATCTCATCTAAAGAAGGAGTGATGAGTCCACTTAATCCCACAAAATCAGCTTTATGTTCGCGAGCAGATTTTAAAATGTCTTCACATTTGGTCATGACGCCTAAATCAACTACTTTGTAACCATTACACGCCAATACAACACCCACGATATTCTTTCCAATATCATGAACATCTCCTTTAACCGTTGCGATGACAAACGTGCCTTGTGCGGTACTCGTGCCTAATTCTTCTTTTTCCTTATCCATGAAGGGAGTGAGGTAAGCCACAGATCTTTTCATTGCCCGAGCGCTTTTCACCACTTGAGGCAAAAACATTTTCCCCGCGCCAAAAAGTTCTCCCACTACTTTCATTCCATCCATGAGTGGACCTTCAATGACATTGAGGGGGCGACCATACTTCACCCGTGCTTCTTCGGTATCAACATCAATAAAATCAACAATTCCATGCACGAGAGAGTGTGCAATTCTTTTTTCAATCGATAGAGAGCGCCATGCTAATTTATCAGAAGGACCATTTGCCTTATTTCCTGAAATGGTATTTTTGATTTCTTCAGCGTGGTTCACTAATTTTTCAGAAGCATCTGGTGAGCGATTGAGAATCACATCTTCAACCAATTCCTTCAGTTTAGGTTCAATTTCGTCATAAACAGTGATCATTCCAGCATTCACGATCCCCATGTCGAGACCAGCTTTGATCGCGTGAAAAAGAAAAACGCTATGCATAGCTTCACGAACTACATTGTTTCCACGGAATGAGAATGAAACGTTTGAGATACCACCACTCGTGCGAACACCCGGACAGCGTTTTTTAATTTCAGCCACTGCATTAATAAAATCTAATCCGTATGAATTGTGTTCTTCCATGCCGGTAGCAACTGTTAATACGTTTGCATCAAAAATAATATCAGCCGCTTTAAAATCTAATTTTTCACGTAATAATTTGAAAGAGCGTTCACAGATTCTCACTTTTTCAGAAAAAGTGGCAGCTTGTCCTTGCTCATCAAATGCCATGATGATCACCGCTGCACCATATTTTTGAATCAGGCGAGCTTGCTCTAGAAATTTTGTTTCTCCTTCTTTTAAAGAAATGGAATTGACTACACCTTTCCCTTGAATGCATTTTAGTCCCGTTTCAATGACAGACCACTTCGAGCTATCGATCATGAGTGGAATGCGAGTGATATCTGGATCTGAGCCCAAAAGATTTAAAAAATGTTTCATTGATTTTTCAGCATCGATTAATGCTTCATCAAAGCAAATGTCTAGAATATTTGCGCCATTTTCAACTTGTTGTTTTGCGATTTTGGCTGCACCTTCATAATCATTTTTCTTGATCATTTCAGAAAATTTAGGAGAACCCATCACGTTCGTGCGTTCACCTACGATTAAGAAATTTCCACCTGTTTTTGTATAGGGTGAAATCAGTGGTTCTAAACCACTGAGGGTAAGGGAGTGTTCAGGGATGGATGGAGTTGAGCCTTTGACCCATTGACGTGGCTTAAAATCTTTTGCCATTTTTGCCACAGCTTCAATGTGTGCTGGCGAAGTACCACAACATCCACCTACCACGTTGAGTAAACCTTCTTCTGCAAAAATTCTAAGTTGCGCTGCTAAACTGGCTGGAGTTTCATCGTATCCAGTAGGCGCTAAAGGATTGGGTAAACCTGCATTCGGGTAACAAGTAACCGCACAATCGGCGATATCATTGAGCGCCAATAGGTAAGGGCGCATGTCTTTCGCCCCGAGTGCACAGTTCAAACCAACACTGATTGGATGAGCATGTTGTACGGAAAACCAAAATGCTTCAATCGTTTGTCCGGAAAGTGTTCTTCCCGATTGATCAGTGATGGTGACAGAAAGCATGAGTGGTAATTTTCGCTCAGGAAATTTTTCACTATAATTCATGTAAGCAAAAATCGCCGCTTTGAGATTGAGGGTATCGAACGTAGTTTCAAAAAGTAAAACATCGCATCCACCGATTACTAATCC
>CANBTI010000019.1 GCA_947372355.1 Bdellovibrionales bacterium
AATCACAGTGGATAAAACCGCCTATCACACTGAAACAAAAACCTTGAATAAAACAATTTGGTTTTTTCACCGTGTGATTGATTTACTCGATCAACAGAAAAAATCTCCTTCTGAAATTCAAACTGAGTTAGCAAAAGTTCCCGTACTTCTTATTCAAGAAGAGAAGACTCAGTATTTGAAGGCCAGCTTTTTTCGCGAGCATACCGATGCGATGCTGAGTGCTCTGCCCGAAATTTCGATCGTGATGTTCATTCGAAATATTCCGGCTGTGCCTACTTTGGTGAATCACATGGGGTTTGTGATTAAAAAAGAGGGAAAACTCTACTTAAACCATGCGCCCCAAGCGAAACCCTGGATGGTTCAAGAGTTGCTACTAGAAGATTACTTCAAAGAGATGGATGCGCATCGTGCGCCGATTGAGGGATTATTATTTTTAAAAGTGGGGAAATGAGTAAACTATTCCTAAAAAGATAGTTAAACGGAAAGGCAAGGAGTTAGTGACCCACTTTGCTTAATAAGATTTTTCGATGCATCGAATGAGACGCATTTTTTATTGTTCGACACAGTAAAGCCGGCAAGTGTGGTCCAATTGGTATCAAGCCCTGTTCAGCTTGTGATTGAAACCGTGCTGATACTATTAGTGAGAGGAAACGTAAAAATTCCATTGGCTGTTGTGGTTCCGATTTCGGTTCCATCTACGCGAGTATATCTCTTGTTTGCGGCCAAAATCCACCCCACATGTTCAGATGGTCCCCCTCCACAGTTTGCCGTTGTGCAAGCGATTCGAGTGCTTCCATCCGTTAGTAAGGCTTTATAAGTGCCGGTACCGGGGTAGTTTGCATCACCCATACAGAAAGTATCTGCTCCTGTTGCGCCACCAAAATTTCCATTATGACCACTGGCTGACAAAAATATTTTTTTATCTGTAGGTGTGGTCACACAGGTTACTGCAACATCGCTTACATTCGCCGCTACGATGGAACCCGTTCCAGAGCTTACGGTGCAAATTTGCCCAGAAGGTTGAGTTGAAACAGTCACGGAATAATTGGAGCCTGTAGCGACGCTGGTTAAAAAAGTAAAAGTAGAATCTGAAGTGATCGTTAGGTCACCAGCAGTATTATTTTGTAAGACAACGGTACCTGTTAGACCGCTAACTGTGCCACCAATCGTAAACGTAGTTTCTCCAGTTGGCAAAGTATCACCACAACCGGCAATCGTGAATAGAGTGAGTGTGCATATTGCTAAAAATACCTGAAAACCCTGCCTGTTATTTTTCATCTCATTTTCCTTGATTTTAATTATTATTGAGGTGCAATTGAGGTGAGTCAAGGAATGTCGATAAAATGTCGTTTTGATTTATGGACTTATATAAGAAACATATTTAAAAAGTTCAAAGATAAATGCCCATTTGAAGGTGAGTCTGCTTCGGATTTTATTGATCGACAAATTAATCGTTCAGGTCATTCGTTTTAGTGAGCTAGATTGATGCGTTCCTTACAAAGTCGAGCCGCTTGATCTAAGTTGAAATTGCCTTGATAAGCTTTATTGGCACAATCAATCGGAGCATTCGACGTGGCTCCTGAGCAAAGTTTTATCGCTTGATCTAGATTAAAATTGCCTTGATAAGCTTTATTGGCACAATCAATCGGAGCATTCGACGTGGCTCCTGAACAAAGAAGTACCGCTTGATCTAGATTGAAATTGCCTTGATAGGCTTTATTTGCACAATCAATTGGACTGTCAATTGCTGCAGCATAAGATACGGATGCAATCATCAATGATAAGCTCATCATCATAATTTTTTTCATAGTTTTTTTTCTTTTCTTTATTCTCATCATTCAATTTTTAAATCAAATTTCGAAACTCTTTTTATTATTTTGTACAAATGAAAGACTGTTCAGTAGAATAACCCATGTCACCTGAAAGAGAGATCGAATCGATTTTAAGAAGCCCCGCTTTTTCATCAGACGACTTGGTAAAACTCACTTCTGAACCAAAGTTTGATTTCTTTTGTGAATAAATACGACCATCTTGGGACCAAATATCTAGTTCATGAATTTTAGTTTTTATCTTCGATGGATTATATTGTGGTTCAGAATATACATCTGCACCTCCGCCATCCTTAATGACAACAGAAAGAGGTCCGCTTCCTACAGCCTGCTCTGTTGCGCTCAAATCATAAAAGTCACATTGATAAGTAGTGTCAGCCATTGCTGCTTTTGAAGTTGCTAAAACCAATAATACAGCCGCAAATACTCTCATAAATTCTCCGTTTTTAAATTCAACACTCTCATTAAAGAGTCGATAAGTTTTTGAGCACTCTATCATGAGTAGATTAATTTTTAAACAGAGATTATATATTAATTGAATGACCATTAAACTAAAATCATTGCAGGCGCAGAAGTGAATCTACAGCAGACTCATGGTTTTAATTCAGCCAGTTTTTTTAAATTTTCCATTCCAGTACTGAATTCTGCGGTCATCATTTTCTCACAATCAATAATGGTACTCATGAGTTTACCCATGAAACCGCCATCGCCATACATGCGCCAAGAAAATCTTGTACCAGTACCTTCAGGAGTAACTTTATATTCGATGAAATTCTCTGCCTTAAATGGCTTGATCATTTTTAGCTTTAATTCGAGAACTTGATTAGGCACTACACGGATCATTTCTAAACTTCCCGAACCCACTTCACTATTACCATCAAAACTCATGACTGCACCCACTTGCCCATCCACACCTTGCAGAGTGCGTTTCATACTAGGATCTTTAAGATCATAAGGGTTCCATTTTTTGCAGGCTTCAAAAGTACTGAACAGCGAAAAAACTTTTTCTGGGGTAGCGTTCATGAAAGCGTTGCGCTCATAATTAAATTTTCCATCTTTAGTGGATACAAATCCTAAAAATGCCAATAATGCTATGAATAAACCGATTAAAATTTTTTTAAACATGAAGATTCTCCTTAATTTTCAATCATTACTTTTTTAAAAGATTTTATCCAGTTATTTTCAATTTCAAAAGACAAGGAATCAGTTGTGGATGTTCGAGGCTTTTCTTCATCAATGTTAGCACTTTGGAGCTTTGAGTCACGAGAGCGCTCGATGTTTTAGGGCGCATTGAGAACCATTCAAATATCATTGGAGTGACTCTTGCAGATTAATTTTCAAGTATGAAAAACCTGCTGATCATCGTCCTATCTTTTACCTTGGTAATTCTTCTCTATCGCAACCAAAAAGTACTCAATCGGAATATAAACTGTACTGGTGTAACTACGATTCAGGCGCAAATGGCAAGGGAGACTCCGCAACCAATACAGTCCCCAATGCCTCAGCTCAGTATTACGCCCAAACCATCTCCATTTTCTGTGAATGCTTTACTCCGCACGCAGCTTAATCTCGAAAAATTAAACCTGGAATCTCTCCAAACAGACATTGTCGATTTGAAGCAACAGATCAAAAATGCAGCTCCTAAAGTGATTGATGAGGAGATCAAAAATACCATGAGTGAAATTTCTACTCTCCAGTCACAATATAATTATTATCATACGGCTCAAGCGGCTGCGAATCAAACTGCCTCTCAACAACTTCATTACATCGAAACACTCAATAGACAAATGCAAACGTATTTGTCTTCTCAGCTCGAGGCTGCCGATCGGGAGCTTCAATCGGCTCTGCAAAATTTAATGTATGTAAGTTTGAATTCTAACTTCAACAGCTACGATAAGATAGCGGAAATGCAAATTAGAATCCAAACGCTGGAAACTCAGTTGAATTCACTTCAAGCCCAAAAAACTCAGAATGCATCAGACACCTACGCACAAATCTCTCAAATTAAAAATCAAGGCTCTACCAACGAGAGCAATACGAATTACATTCAAAGTGCCTTACAGGCTCAGATCCTTACCTTGCAAAATACAATTAATCGTTTGCAAGGTGAACGGGGGCAGTCTCAAACCATTCTCACTTCGCTCAACCGAGAGCTCGCTGATCGGATGCAGAGCCTAAAAGAAATCCAAATACGAATAGATCAACTGATCTCACAGATCCCATAATTAGTTTAAAGGTTGATGATATGGACAAAAAGATTAAAAACAAAAACAACTCAAAGCCACTGCGTGATATTTTATTTGTTTCAATGGGCGTGGTTTCTGCTTCGATCGGTTTAAAAGGATTTTTGCTACCCAATGGTTTTTTTGATGGTGGTGCTATGGGAATTTCTCTCTTGCTCAATTATTTTATCAAGATCGATCTTTCGATTTTCATTGTGATCATCAACATTCCCTTTGTTTTACTCGGTTTTAAACAAGTATCCCTGAAGTTTGCCATCAAAAGTGCTGTGGCTATTTTATTTTTAGCACTTGCGGTTCATGGGATTCAGGTTCCAGCGTTCACCCAAGATAAACTTTTGATTTCTATTTTTGGTGGAGTGTTTTTAGGTATGGGTATTGGTCTTTCCATTCGTGGAGGCGCGGTGATTGATGGAACGGAAGTGCTAGCTGTTCAGGTGAGTAGAAAATCTAGCCTCAGTGTTGGAGATTTTATCGCGATTTTTAATTTTGCACTATTTATCTGTGTAGCTTTTTTAATCAATGAAGAAACAGCAATGTATTCGATGCTCACTTATATTTCTGCGTCCAAAAGTGTTGATTTTATTATTACTGGAATTGAAGAATACATTGGGGTCACCATCGTTTCTCCTCACCATGAGATCATCAGGAAAATGCTAGTTTACGAATTGCAAAGAGGCGTGACGGTTTATAAAACAGAAGGTGGCTTTGGAAACGCAGGGGATCATGTAGAGGAGCGTAAAGCGCTCTTCTGCGCAGTGACTCGCTTAGAGGTAACTCGACTTTTAAGGGAAGTGGAAAAACTCGACCCCAATGCTTTTGTGATTCAGCAGTCAATTAAAGATACACGTGGTGGAATGATTAAAAGGAGACCATTGCATTGATTTTTTAGGAACATGAATCTGAAATGAACCTGGGGTTTGCAATAGATGAGAACTTCTTCAATTCCTTACGCAATCGGGTACATTGCGCGCGATCTCGCTGAATAAACCTCAAGGAATCTTAGCGGCACCTGTTATAAAATCCAAAAAAGCTCTCACTCTTTTTGCCAATAATCGGTTGCTAGTGATCACAGCATAGATGGTTCCAAAGGATTCGATTTTATGATTGGGTAGAAGTTGAACCAAGGATCCATCTTCTAAGTATGGTTTTACGTCCCAAAGTGAGCGGATTCCAATTCCTGCACCTTGCAGAATCATGCTCGTAGTGAGTAATCCACTTTGTGCGCTGATTTTTATGGAGCCGAAGAGATCTGATAACAGAATCCCACTCCGGATGAATTTGCATTCGCCGTATACATTCAATGTGAGTAGTGGATATTTTTTTAAATCCATTGGTTCTTTGATTTTCACTTTTGCTTTTTTTATAAAATCAGGACTCGCGCAAACCACCAGTTCGTTTTCAACTAATTTTTTGTAAACATAGTCGGCTCCATGAGGATCATCAGCCCTAATTGCTATATCAACTTGTGAATCGATTAAATCGATATATCGATCACTCGCTTCTAATTCAAAATGAACCTTTGGATGTAGCTCTTGAAATTGAATGATCTGTGTAGTTAAAATGCGGTGGGCATAGGCAGTCACACAAGAAATTCTGATTAAACCTTTCAGCTCTTGATGGGATTCAAATTGATTTTCAATGTTTTCCATATCTTCCAAAAACGCTTTGACTCTTGGTAAGAGCGCCATTCCTTCTTGGGTTAGTCCAACGCTTCTGGTGGTTCGTTGAAACAAGCGCACCCCTAATTCATTTTCTAATCCTTGGATCTTTTTAGTGAGTAAGGGCGCACCAATCTTTAATGATCTGGATGCAGAAATGAAGCTTTTATCTTTCGCTACCCGTAGAAAAGCTTCCCACATGGAGATATCGCGAATTTTCATTGTTTCCTTATACACAATAATGAATTGAAAAACTAGCTATTATTGTTTCTTCATTTCACTGCTATTCCTCATTTCAGAAAGAAAAAGAGGATATAAAAATGAAAAACCTAATGATTACGATATTGATGATTTCCGGAACTAGTTTTGCTCAAACACAAACCACCAAAAGCATAGCTGCATCTCAGGTAACTTTACTGGCTAAAGCTGCTGTTTACGCTGAAGTGGAATCCTTTAATGAAGCGATTGCAAATGATGGAGTAGTGGAGGGCTACCATTCTCGACTCACACAGTTTTTAGTGAATAGTGGCAAAACGAATATTGATCCAGAGTTTATGGTGAGTAAATGCACTCTCAGTGAAGAAAATATTGGGGCTGTTTTGAGTCAAACACTTTCCAGCGAAGACGATGCACTTGCATTCCGGAAGAATGGTTTAGCTGCAGTGAAATCTACCTATAATGGTAAAGTTTGGAGATTATTGTCGGCGATCTGTGATCGTGCAAGAGTTCGTTTTATGGATCGTTTGAGCTTGGCCACCGAGAATGGAGTAGCACTAGCCTTCAGTGATCAAGTGATCGTAGAAACTGCACAAATTTTATTTTACCCTACTGATTTTGGAAGAGCTTCCTTCCGTAAGGCGATTGCTCAAGGATTTAATTCATTACTTTCAGGTGCGATGGTGATTGGTGCGGGGAGTGGATTGATGGGAATCCCAGTGGGCGGAATGATTCTAGCGGTAGTGACAGTGGTCAATGGAACAAGAGGCATTGTTTCACAAATTCACACTCATAATCCATTTGGAACAAAACTAGGAAATGAAGACTTCGCTCACATCCATGAAATTAAAATAGATTTGAATTAATGATAGAAACAACTCCACTTTAATTTAAAAATATAGAGTTATTTAAAGTAAGTGCTCTCGAAGAAATTCGGGAGCCTTTTTTTATTTGGTGGAGTCGGTGTGAGTACCTTAATCATCTCCTAAAATGAGTTTTTTCATCAAAACACTGATCTAAGTCATACTTTATCCTTCTAATGAGACTATAATGTAGTTAGAAGGGTGGGATTATGAAAAAAATGTTGTTGAGTGTATTTGGAATTTTATTTGCGACGATGGCTCATGCCAAAGCGCCAGTGATGTATTTTGATCTTGGAGATACCATCGTTGATACGAAAGATATGAAGCATATTCATTATTACCAAGGTGCTTTGAATTATTTACTAGAACTAAAAAGTAAAGGGTACCAGTTGGGGATCATCACCAACATTCCCGAAACCTTTGGAAGTGATTACAATGCCAAGTTGCTCACGTTAAAAAAATTCATAGGAGACAATTGGGATGATAGCATCACGTTTAATTGGGATATATTCGACGATATTATCTTACCTTTGAAGAATACTGAATTGAAGCCTAGTCCTGTTATGTTCGAAAAAGCCGTTGAGCATGGTAATAATTGTCCTGTGAGCTATATTTCGGAAAGTCCAAAAGAGATCACAGCGGCTAGCAATACCGGACTTGCCACTCACTTATTTGTGATGAACGATCCGGATATGTATGTACCCTTGAACAACATCAAAACTTATTTGAAGGATAATTTCAAAAAATCTTATGATGAGGATTGTTTTAAGGGCGTTTCATACTAGTTCTTCAGAAGTTCCTTGGTTTTACCGATAGAAACATGTGAGAAGGCTTATATTAAAACGAATTTTCGTCATGTTTTTGTCGATGGTTTGTCTGTCGATTCAATGTGTCGCCATAGAGAATCCGTGTCCGATTTTCCTTCAGCAATTTCTCACCCAACTTACACCCCAACAACAAAACAAGATTTTTGAAACTCTTAAAAAAGATCCTGAACTATTAAAAGAAGCGAATGAGTTTTTTGAGCTTTTGCCAAAAATTCAATCGGGTCAAATTTCAGTAAGAGATCCACATCTTCTCGATCTTGTTGAAAACGTTGGAGCTAAATTAGTCAATACAGGAAAGCTCAGTGAGATATTAAAACAAGTTGCCGTTGAAGTGAAAAAAATGGGAAAACTTCCGGCAAACCTTTCACCTCAAAAACTAGATGAATTGATCACCATGGCGAGTAACGCTTTTGATGCGGAACTTTCTGCAAGAGGATTAACTCAGCTTTCCGCTGGTGTAAAATATGAGGCCTGGAGTAGTTTAGCAGCACGTCTGACTACAGAGACTCAAAATGCAGTTGCAGCGATTTTGCGCAAGCATCCTGGACAGAGTGGTTTTGAAATTCCAGAGTTTGTGAAAACATTCGAAAAACAAACTCATACTTCTTTTACCAAAAATAATGAAATTGAACTCCTGGTGAATGGCTCAGCATCTTTTCCAATGCGTGCACAACTCATTGAAAATGAAAAAGAGAGTATCAACATCATGAGTTGGGCATTTTACGACGATATCACGGGAAATACATTTGCTGATCAATTGATCAAGAAAGCAAAAGAAGGAGTTCCTGTTCGAGTCATGGTTGATGGACAAGTTGCCCTTCAACCAGAGCATTTACAGGTTCTGAAAAGAATGGAAGATAACGGCTGCCAAGTGATTCGCTGGAGAAGCACGGATCCCTTACGTCGTTTTGATGGCCAACATCGCAAGATCATGATCTTTGGGGATCAGGAGATGGTTGGCGGAGGAATGAATTTTGGTGATGTTTACAGTCACATGGGGCCAGAAAGCACGCCAAAGTGGCGCGATACTGATATTCATGTAAAAGGTCCGGCGGCCTTTGATGCACAAAAACTTTTTACCGATTTATGGAATGAGCAAATTGCTAAACGCGGAGTGATTGATGGTAAAACACTCAATCCGATTGAATTAAAAACTCCAATTTTCAAAAATTCAGGCAATTCGAAGATGACTTTAGTGAATCATCAGCCCGGTAGGGATGAGAATATTTATCGAGCTAATCTTATTGCGATCGAAGGCGCGAGCAAAACCATCAATATCCAAAATGCTTATGTAATTTTAGATCCAGCCACGTATAAAGCGCTCCTTCGAGCAAAAAAACGGGGAGTGCGGGTAAGGGTGATGACCAACTCCTTAGAAAGTGTGGATGAACCCATCGTGAGTTTCCCAATCATGGAGAGTGTGAACCGAATGGCGAAGCAGAGTTTTGAGGTTTATGTTAAAAAGGGCCCCACTCTTCATAGTAAAGCGATGACTGTAGATGGAATCTATTCTTGGATCGGAAGTCACAATTTTCATCCGCGCTCGTTCCGTTATGAAGGAGAAGTGACCATGAATGTGTTGGATTCAAAATTCACTAAAAAGGTAGACGACATGATTCAAGCTGATATTGATCAGGCCACTCAAATCAATAAACCAATTACTCTTCCTAAGAATATTCAGGCAAATGGGATTGGTTTTTACCTCTACGATCAGCTTTAATCAAAACTAATCACTAAAGATCATCGTATAATATTTTTTTCCGCTTGAGTTAGCTCGAACGGAGTATCCCACTCGTTTGAATTTTGGTTTTTCTATGTTTGCCCGATGGCCGTCACTATTTAACCAAGCGGTTACCACCGATTGTGGGCTGAGGTAATTGTAAGCAACATTTTCACCTACATTGGTAGCACTTAATCTTGCTTGAATGGCATTTGCTCGATCGGTAAAATAATCGTGACTAGCTACATTTTTTTTAATCATGTACGTTTCATGATCTAAACATTGATAAGAGATAAAATCGTTTGGAGTGACTGCGCCTAACCCCATGCTAACGCGATGTTGATTAATGAGTCTCATTCCTTCCAATTCTTCTGCAGAATAGTTGTATGCAGGTGCCGGAGTAGGCATGGGAGTTGGAGTGGGGCGAGGTCGGCCGAAGGCATGAGCAGTGTTTGCTCCAATTATAATAGACACTAGTAACATTGCTGTGAATACAGAACTTTTCATAATTTTTCCCATAGAGCTTTATTCTATTGGATGTATTTAATAAGTCAACTCGCGGTGCGTGATTGGAGTTTGGGCGGTGTCATAGAAATGGCATAAAACTCTACAATTCTTCTGCAAAAACCTTCTCCGTAATTTTCCAGTACTGATCTTGTTTTCTGGCAATCACAAAGGAGGGCAATCGAAAAAGTTTTTGATATCGAACCACATCTTCAGGCGTGGTGAACTCAATGGCGAGTTCCGGGCGTCTGAGATGAGAACGTAGAAAATTAATATTGAATTTTTTAATCGAAGAAGGATTGTTAAAAAAGTGTGCTTCACTTACATATTGAGCATCAAAATCATAGTAACGAATTTCTAAGTATGGATTAGAGTTTTTATCTTTTCGTTCTTCAAATGTGATTCGATCAGGTGTCAGCACATGAGCATTTTTAGAAAGTTTTGCCTGTTTTAATTTTGCATCAGCATCCACCAATATGGCCGCACATTTTTCACATGCTTTAGCAGTTAAATCATTTTCAGCTCCACAACTATGGCAAATTTTTAAGCGAAAGCGGTAACCACAGGGAGTGATCACCAGTGTTTTAGGATCTTGAGTTGCTCCTCTGCATTTTCTGCCATAATGCTCGTAAACTTCTCCATCAGAGTTTGCGTATCCCCAAAAACTATTTTCAAAAGAACACTGAGGACAAGGAACTAAAACTGGAACAGTGTCTTTGACTGGCCTTTTATCGCTAATTTCTGGAGCATAGATATCGTGCCCCATTCCGGTATAATCTAAAATATAACAATCTTTTTTATCTGAAGATAAGCGAAGCCCGCGCCCCACAATTTGTTGATATAAACTATTGGATTCGGTTGGACGTAAAATGGCGATCACATCCACGTGAGGAGCGTCAAAACCAGTGGTGAGGACGGAAACATTGACGAGGTATTTGAATTTTTTCTTTTTAAAATCTTCAATGATTTCATTTCGATCTGCCATGATGGTATCGCCTAAAACTAATCTGGAATCATCTGCAGGCAGATACGACATGATCTCTTCTGCATGTTTTACGGAACTACTAAAAATCATCACGCCTTTACGCTGATAGAGTTCGGTAATATCGATAATATTTTTAATGATGAGGGGCGTGAGTCGTTTTTGACTTTTTAAAATCTCTTCTACTTCTGCAACGGTGTACATGCGATTTTTCTCAGTAAGTTCAGAAAAGTCATAACAGGTTACTGGAATATCTACCTTCACGGGAATGGTGAGGTATTTATTTTTAATCATATATGAAAGTGGTAACTCATAAACGCATTGCTTAAAAAATCTTGGCTTATCCGTTTTGATTTCACCCGTTTGAGAATACTCATAGATCCAGCCTAATCCCAAGCGATATGGGGTGGCGGTTAGTCCTAAAATGCAAAGTTCTGGATTTCGATCTTGAAGTTTTTTAATCACTTCTTGATATTGAGTAGCACCTTCATCCGCCACGCGGTGGCACTCATCGATGATGAGCAAAGAAAAATCGTTGAAAAACTCATCGGGTGCTCGGGCAATGGATTGAACGCTTCCGAAGATCGCTTTTTGATCCCAATCTTTTTTCCCTAAACTTGCCGAAAAGATTCCCGCGGTTAGATCATAACTGATGTATTTTTCGTAATTTTGTTCAACCAGTTCTTTCACATGAGCTAAAACTAAAACTCGACCCTTTGCAATTCTTGCCAGTTCTGCAATCACTAAACTTTTTCCAGCTCCAGTAGGAAGCACAACCATCGCAGGCACACGTTTTTTTTGAAAAAACTGAATGACGTTAGTGACCGCCTCCTGTTGATAATCCCGAAGTTTGTACATGTTGATATCATAAGGTTTTATGTTATTTTTGCACCCAAATAATCTGAAAACGAGTGAGTAATTTTCGTGATCATTTTGTTTGTTATACAATCATTGAAAACTCACTGGAGTTGTATGGGTTGGTCCATAGTTTGCATACTGCCTTTATGGGTGTAGGGTAATTTAAAAAATGAAATCAAAAAATTATACGTTTAGTTCAATTGTTCCTTTAATGTTCATATGCATAATGACTGGGTGTTCACATGCGGAGAAAAGAGTTGAAGAAAAAATAGCAACTCAATCACCTGTAAAAAATTCAGCTGAATTAAGTCATGAGGCTCATTTTTTAATAGAATCTAATCCCATTTTTACTCATGAGCAAAAATTGAAGTTGTATGATCTTCAAAAACAGACTCAATTGAAGTTAAATATTCTTCGTGAAGAATCCATGAAGATCCGAATGCTTCTCATTGAAGAGATCACTGGTGAAGTGAATCATTCCAAAGAATTAGAAGTGATCAAGAGTAAGCTGAAGAATAACGAAGAACAAAGAGTTGAAACTTATTTTGCCGCTATTCGCAATGCAAATGAAATTTTGGGTCGCCAATCGGAACAAAAAAAACGAGCCGAATTTATGAAGGATTTTGTAGGTTTTCGCGATCACCTTGATTAAATATTCTTTTTATCGAGAAATAAACGCATAAGGATCATTCACGATTAGTACCTTCATGTTCGGTGTGAGTGTGGTGGTTCTGATATTAATGAGGGCAATAGGGTTTAAATCTTCGCAGGGTGAATAAATGGCTCCAAAATGAAACTGGAATAAATAATTCCCCCTCCAATAATGAAGATCCGAACAATTTGAAATTTTTTGACCTACCCACGCATTCTTATATTCTTTAGAAGCCTTTTCCAGCAATTGTTCCAAGGGGCGAGGGTACATGAAGAGTGATGGAAAGGTAGCTGAGAAAAATAGAACAACGATTGCAATCACCATACAAAACCGAGTAAAGTAGGGGATGAATTTTTCTTTTTTAGCGAATAAAACCCATATAGGAACTGCTGCTATTAAACTTGAACTCGCAAAATGAATATAAATGTACCAAAAACATTTGTTCAAGATCAGGGTAAAACCACCAAATACTCCAAGGGTCACTAACCAGCCGAACAAAAACGCAGGCAAAATTTCAGTTCTTTTTTTATAGGTAAGCCAAGCCACTACCGGCAAGCTCAACCACATGAAATAAATCCATGGATAATAATGTAATAAATTATTCTTATAGTAAAACCAGTCATTCACGGTGGCTCCGCGACTTTCAATCAGGGAATATTTCATTTGAAAATTCCAGTATTGCAAAAAGAATGATTTTCCCGTGCGCGCAATACTCCAAGCATCTACAAGTACCAGTACGATGATTCCAATGCTAAATGAAGCAAACCAATGAGCCCAAAACTTTTTTGCTGAAACCTTGAATGCCGTAAAGTGTGGAGCAAATAATACAGTACTGAAGTAAAAGGCAATACAAGCCAAAGGTGCGAGAATGGATGGCGGGCCTTTAGATAAAAAAGCAGCTGCAAAGGCAAGGCCCGACCAGATGGTGTTCAAACCACCTTCTTTTTTAAAAAAACGAAGATGAAAAAAAAGTGAAAGCATGATGAAGAACATGAGAGCAGGTTCGAGTTGTGGCACGCGTCCTTCCTTGATGAAGGAGGGGGTGAGAGTGAGAACAAATCCTGCTAATAATCCGAATGAATGATCTAATAATTTACGGCCTATTAAATAGGTGAGTACTACAGTGAGAGTGGAAATGATGACAATTGGTAATAGGGCTGAAAGGGTGGAGACACCAAAAATCTTCATCCAAACCGCAAGTAGCCATGGGGTCATGTGAGGATTTGCAAAATAGAGCTCGTTACCCCAATTGAGAACAACCCAATCTCTTAGTGGTTTTTCGGTTAGACCTTTTGCAACTAGAGCATAACAAGGAGCATCGATAGCGCGGATCACATCATTTTCGATTTGCCCCCATAAAACAACAATACTTAAAAAAAGCATGCTTAAAAAAGAACGTCCTTCAAGCGAATAGAAAGGCAATTGGAAAAGCTTGTTTTTGATTTCTTTGAAGATTGGCACTGAAGAGAGCGTAACAAAGAACTATATAACTTTAAATCTTGAACTCAAATCATTCTTCATTTTCAGAAATGGGGGTGCAGCTTAAAAATATACAGTTTTTAGAGTAGATTTCACATTGATGACGAGCTTTTGCCTCGGATTGATCATGGGATTCATCGATTGCTTGAAAAATACGGCCCGCTCCGTTTGAAATTTTACATTTCCAAACAGTTTCTGACTCCTTGGGGGGCTGTTCCTTTGGTTTCTTTTCTTCTGATGATTCAGTTATTTTCGTCATTGCTACTGGAGCGCTAGCACAGGAAGAAAGAGTGGTGATCAATAAGATCATTGGGATTGCTTTAGTAAACATGTTGTTTTGAATCTATCACGATCTACAGCAAATATGGCATCAACATTGCTCTCCAATAGGGGTGATCATGGAACAGAGCAATAATGATAGGTGGTATGCGTTTATTTTTCTCCTCGCCTATCTTTTGGTTGAATATGTCTTATTTTCTCGTTTACAAGGCTTGTTTGGATACTCACCTTATCTTTTTAATGTGTTTTGGGTCAGTTTAGTATTAATGACTTTCAATAATTTTTTCTTATTTAAAAAAGAAAAATTATTTCTGGGAGCTGTTTTGATTTTAGCGAGTGGCGGATTGGGTGTATTGGTGCAACTTGTTGCTGCATCAAAGGGAATGATGATTCCATACGTATTAAATAGTTTAGGAAGTATTTTATTTTTATTTTTAATAGGTCCAGTGATAGAGGAGTTTGTATTTCGAGTTGCTCTTTGGAAAGTTTTTGAAGTATTTATAAAAAATAAATGGATGCTCATTTTCATCACCACTGCTTTTTATGCTTATTCCAATTTTAGACTCTTTCATTATTTTCCCTCTAATCTGAGAGAGTTTTTCTATTTTCAGTATCAGTATATGTTTATTTCAGGGCTGCTTTTCGGTTATGTTCGTACTTCTAATGGATTCGTACCTGCGATTTTTGCTCATTTCATGTTCAATTTAGGGTTTTGGCTGAATCGGTAACATAGTACTGGAAAAATTTTGATTAAATACTCATGCTTAACTGATGAAACCAACTCTCATTTTTCTCCATGGTGGCCCAGGCTTTAAGGATTACCTGAAACCATTCTTTTCCGGATTAACAGATAAGTTCAACTGTGTGTTCTTTGATCAACTCCAAGGCCCAGAGGTGAGAATTGAGAATTTATTGTCTCAATTAGACGAAATCGTTACCAAGATTCCAGGTGAAAAGATCCTTTTAGGGCATTCTTGGGGCGGGATCCTGGCCATTGAATATACCGCCCTCTTGCCAGAGAGTGTTTCGGGCTTAGTGCTCATCGGAACCGGATTGAACTCTCAACATTGGAATGATGAATACCAAAATGAATTAAAAAGGCAGGGGATGGAAGATGCCTCTCTTGAGAAAATATTTTTAACTCCTGATGAACTGAAAGTAGGGATTCCATTCTTAGTGGGCGTGGATCGAACTTTTAGTGAGCCTACATTTAATAGCTTAAAAATAGGATATTTAGATCATTTTGATGTAACTCCTCGGCTTGCAAAACTGGAGATGCCGATCTTGAATATTTATGGGGAACTTGATTTACGTTTCCCAGCGGCCATTGCAAAAACCTTCAAAAATTATAATAAAAATATTGTGGATTTTGAAATCCCTGGTGCCGGACATTTTCCGTTTTTACTCGATCATCCCAGATTCCAAATTTATAAAATTCTTGAAGATTCGTTCTTTTAAACGCTTGACACCAGTTTAATACCTTATATGCTTGAGCTATATGGCAACGAAATTATTCATTGCCTAAACTGAGGAAAACATCATGGCTAAGAAAAAAACTGCTAAAAAAACTGCTGCTAAAAAATCACCTGCTAAGAAAAAAACAGCAAAAAAGAAATCTAAAGTTTAATTTTAACTTTTAGATTATAGATTTATTAAAAAAGCTCAGATCAATGACGATCTGAGCTTTTTTAGTTTGAGGTGGTCCTATTGCTTAAGGCAAGCATCACAAATATAACTGCATTGATTGCGATGAGTTCTACTCCAATTTTATAACCATTAAAAAGGCTAACACTATTCCAATCCAAGAAAGCGCTGATCGCAATGGATGAAAGTGCCAAATACGGTATTCTTTGATGCTTTAAATTGATTTTGGTAAAGATACCCAATCCATAAAGCCCGATGAGAGGTCCATAGGTATAGCCAGAGCAACGGAGTACAACATCGATGAGTGATTTTGCTTTTAATTGATAAATTGCAATGATCACAACCAATATTAAAACCGCCGCCAAAGCATGAATCACCCGAACCGGAAGACGGTTTCGAAGTCTTTGGGGAAGAAGATCGATTTCGATTGAGGATGCTATCGCGGGCAATATCGTTCCTGCGCTACTAAACGTGGCAGCGGAGAGTCCGATGATAAAAATAATGGCAGCCGTTGATCCGAGATGATTAAAAATTAAACTAGATAGCATTTGATCAGGTGCCGGTATCGGGGCACCTTTTTGTACCAGAGCTTGATGCGCAAGCGCACCCATTCCCATAAAAAAGAAATTAACAAAGACCATGGTAAATGCAAGGGTGAGCATGTTTTTTTGTGCGTCTTTTAAGTTTTTACAACTTAAATTTAGCTGCATGATGTTTTGATCTAGCCCATTCATGGAGGCCGTGATTAACATTCCTCCAAATATTTGTTTTAAGAAAAAATTGGGTGCCTGAGGATCAGTAACAAAAAGCTGGGGTGCTAATATAGTTTGGATTGGATCATTGACTTCATTCCAAAAGAAGATAGCCAAGATAAAAATGGCAGTGAGCAAAATTACTGATTGGTAGGCTTCGGTCCATACCAGGGCTTTGATTCCACCCTTATAGGTATAAAGAACAATGAGGGCCATGGCGATTACAAATGAAAAAATGGGGGGAACTCCTGCAGGCCCCAATAAAAACTGATGGAGTACCATCACTGAAATATACAGCCGCGCAGCTGAACCAAAAGTTCGAGAAGCAATAAATAAAAGTGAGCCGGTTTTCTGGGCATGGGATCCAAAACGTTCACCGAGATAAGCGTAAATTGAAATCAGATTTAACCGATAATAGAGAGGCAATAAAACACTAGTAATTATCAAATAACCTAAAAAATATCCAAAAACTACCTGCATATAAGAATAGTTTTGAGTAGCAACCGAACCGGGTACGGAAATGTAGGTAACTCCAGAAACGGAATCACTGATCATCCCTAGTGTGATCAGCCACCAAGTAGAACTTCGACTTCCGATATAATAATCCTCAAGAGTTGCTTTCCTAGATCGGTAAAATGAAAGGCAAAGAAGAGTGAGAAAATAAAGGCTTAAAGCGATGAAGCCGGTGAGCGGTGAAAATGAGTTCATAGTATTGAGACTAAGAATAACTCATGTTAGAGTGAATTAAAATAATATGCGAAAAATAGCCCTCGTTACTTACGACGATCATTTGAATGAAACTTCTTTGAATCAATACTATAGACAAGAAGAGATTGAACTTTGTAATTATTTAAATCAGGAGTTTAAAAAATCTGAAGTGATATTTAAGCTTGAATCCTGGACTGATGCAAAAATTGATTGGAAACAATACAAAACTTTAATCCTAAAAGCTCCATGGGATTATATCGATCGATTTTCCGAGTTTACGAATTGGATCAATTCGATTTCGGCGATGGGTATACCTATTTTAAACTCTGCAAAAACGATCATGTGGAACAGTGATAAGCATTATTTGCGAGAAATCGCCGATGCAGGTTTACCCGTAATCCCAACTGTGTTTTTAGATAGTGGCTTTAATCATTTGATTAATTTAGCATCATATTTTGAAAAGTTTGGTTCATCAGAATTAATTCTAAAGCCTTGTGTGAGTGGAGGTTCAAAGCACACTTATCGAATTTCTAGAGAAAGCTCAAAGAATTTAAATGTTCCCGAGCTTGCAGAGCCGATGATGATACAACCATTCATGCCCGAAATCATTTCTGAGGGGGAGTGGAGTTTTCTGTTTTTCGGTGGAAAATATAGCCATGCTCTTGTAAAAAAAACAAAACCTGGAGACTTCAGAGTTCAAAATGCTTTTGGTGGAACTAATCATGAAGCAAAACCCTCTAATGAATTAGTTGATCAGGCAAACAAGTATATTGAACTTTTTGCAAAAGATTGTCTTTATGCTCGAGTCGATGGTGTACTAGTTCAAAATCAATTGATGCTCATGGAGCTTGAGTTGATTGAGCCTTTTTTATTCTTAGATTTGCATGAATTGAGCAAACAAAACTATCTGGATGCATTGCTGTGTAAACTCCCAACCCTTTTGTCAGCAATTTGACAACTTGTTCATATAAAATCCCACTTTATTTGCTATTTTATCGATAATTCTTTATTCTATAGATGTTATTAAAAATCTTAATGGAAGGATCGTATGAAAAAACATTTATTAATCTTGGTTGCATTCATGCTAGCGAGTTCAAATGCATTTGCTATGGGACATTTTTCACTTGTGGGTGGAATCGATTATAATTTAAATTCAACAACTGTGAATACTGGATTTGGGGCTGCTACAGCAAAGGGTGGTCTTGGTTTTGGTGGTGGTGCTTTAATAGGCCTAGGAGTATTTGAAATTGGTGCATTGTATTTATCTAAACCAACTACCGTTTCTTTTGCCGGTATTGATACTACTACTAGCACTGCGGGAATTGAAATTCCGGTGATGTACCGTTTCGGCGGCTTAACTTCTTTCGGTATTGGTGGTTTTTATGATCTTGCCACTTCATCAGGTGGAACATCTAATTATGGTATTACTGCTGGTCCTCGCTTAGGAATGGCAAGCGGATTATTTTTTGATCTTCGCTTTGATTACGGTTTAAAAACTGGAAACTCTAAAGATCTACTTGCACTCGTAGGTTATTCTTTCGGTAAATAATTGATGATTTAAAAAATTAAAGCCGACTCGGGAATTTCTTGGGTCGGCTTTTTTTATTCCTGAACATCAGGATGAAATGACTAAAAACTATGGATCAATTTTCCTTCTACAAATATTTAGGTCGAACACTTGCCTTTTTTGATCGTGCTACAGCTCAGGTGAGTTCAGCACCAAAACTAAATCCTCTTTTGGTTCTATATCAGATGGAGGTTTCTCCCTTTTGTAAACGTGTGGTTAGGCGCTTGTCTTCTGCTAAGCGCGGAATGGAAATTCGTGACGTTCTTGAGTCTGAAACTTTTTACCAAGAGCTCATCTTGGGGGGAAAGGTAGATCAAGTACCATGTCTGAGGATTCGTGCCCACGATAACTCAAAACCTTCAGAAGATCGTTGGCTATATGAATCGAAAGAGATTATTAAGTTTTTAAATTTATAGCTTTTTCCATTCGACGATCAGGTACAAACCAGATCACAGCTACAAGTATGTATAATGAGCAGGATACCAGTGGTAACCAAAATGCTAAAATTACAGCAATAAAATAAAATACGAGTGAAATTTTTCCTTTTACATCATTCCCGAAAGCTAAGGCTATGGCTGAATCTTTTCCATGATCAGAGATAATGACGAGAGTTAAAATAAAATAGGCAATTGCTGTCATAAATAAAATTACGCCATATAGAGCAACTGGAATGGGTGCAAAATGGTTTTCCCCAGCCCAAGCAGTCACAAATGGGGTGATCGACATCCAAAATAATAAGTGTAAATTAGCCCACATGATTGGGCCCGTTACTTTTTGAACTGCATGGAAAAGATGATGGTGATTGTTCCAATAAATACCAACATAAATAAAACTCAAAATATAACTAAAAAAAACCGGTATCATTGAACTTAAATCTGAAAACTCAGCCCCATGTGGAACTTTTAACTCTAATACCATGATGGTAATAATAATCGCAATCACACCATCACTGAATGCTTCCAATCGATTTTTAGTCATTCAATGATTCTAACTTTTTGAGATTGAGATTCAAGATATTTGTTTCGTTTAACAGGGTTCATCTATTAGAGTGTAATCATGAAGAAAGCTCCTTATGAATTTGTACTGAATGCTTTAAAATCTATAGAAATTCAAATTAAGCCAATGTTTGGGGCATTCGCTGTTTTGAATGGAGATACCATTTTAATGATTCTCAGAAGAAAAGGCCCCGCCGATTTGGATACGGGAGTTTGGTTTGGTGTGCCTGACGAATATGTTTTAGATATTAAAACTGAATTTCCGATTTTAAAAGATATTGTTCAATTTGGAACTGTTCCAACCCCTTGGCAAGTGGTAAGAGAATCTGAGCCTTCTTTTAAAGAGTTCGTACTCAATTTTTGTAATTTGATTTTAAAAAAAGACAAAAGAATTGGCCGAATTCTCAAAGCAAAAACACCCGGAAAGAAGAAATTGGTGATCCCAAAAAAGATCAAAGTTAAAGATAATCAATAACCCACAAATTCCCAATGCCAAGGTTCATAAAAATAATTTTTAAATCCAAATTCTTCTCCATGCTTGAGAAGCCAAAGGTAAGCTTTGCTTTTGGTTTGTTTCAGTCGGTTTGCATCTTCTGAATTAACGGGATCTCCCCCCACGTAAAGATCCAGCGCTCTTCCTGTAAAATGCACTGAATTCTTGCTAGCTAGCGATACGCCTGCTTTACTGCTTAAGTTTGATTTCTGAAGCATTTTTAATCTCGCTAATGTTCGATTCGAGGCTACGATTTTAAGATCTGATTCGTTGAGACCATCTTGTTTTGCCGCGGTAATCATAGCCTGGTAAGCTAGGTATGTTTTTTCCCCGATTTTAGAAAGTGATGGTTCACGTTTTGAATCATAGAGATCTTTGCGTGAAATAGAAACAGATTCCGTTTCTTTGAAAGCAGATTTTATTTTTCTCGAAGATTGCCAAATATCTTTGAAGTGCAAAAAAGTATCTACATCTAGAATTCCATTTTGGTTTTTACATCCATTTTTTATTTGCCAATTCTTTAAAGCATTAGCAAATTCAGCGGAGTTATAGTTTGCATCATTCCCAATGGTTTTTTGTATTAATGGAATGTAGATTTCAAATCCCTTTTCCTTGCTTTTGGCGAACATCCAAACAGTGTTTTTAACAGAGTCTTCATTTTTTAATGAAGCTTCAGAATTAGTCACTGAATTCTCTAAATCTTTCACTAAGGATTTAATAGGGGAGATGCTAATTTCATTCTGGCAAGAAACGGAATGTTTCTGATTGCTTGCTGCATAGGTATCGATGCCCTTTAACATTAGATACAACAAGAGGATGTTTTTAGTGGTTCTTACCATTCATTACTGATCGGCTTTTATTGGTTAAAAGTTTTGCTTTTAATTGCGTCAATTATTTCTCACCATTTCAATATGTGGAATATCATCTTCTAAATATTCTTCGCCCACGATTTTAAACCCAAAATCCTGATAAAATTTTGTGAGATAGAGTTGTGCAGAGATTCTAATCGAAGCATCACCGTAAAGGATTTTAATGTTCTTAAGTGCAGTATGCATCAGTTCTTTTCCGATTCCAAATTTTCTCACTTCTATTGAAGTGACCACACGCCCGATAGATACTTCGTCGTATTTTAAACCGGGGGGAAGCACTCGAAGATATGCAACCAACTTTTGATCTCGGTATCCGAGTAAATGATGGGAGGGTTGATCGCGATAATCCAAATCCTCGTATCGGCACTGTTGGTCAAGGATGAAGATATTTTGTCTCAAATACATGACTTCATAAAGTTCATCTACCGTAAGTTCTTTAAATTTTTTCCATTTCCATTCCATCACTTGAATCTAACAGAGTGCATCCCTGTTGAAAATCGTCTTTTTATGCCTTTGGCCTATTCCTTGCTATTTAAACATCAAACTGTTTAAAGGAGCGAAAAATGAATTCCAAAAATAAAGTGATGAAGACGAGCACTAGTTCAAGAGCGTTGTTGGCAACTCCGTTCATTAATCAAAAATCAAAAGAAATTCAAGGTTTTGGTATTCGTTTCAAAGTGCCCCTTGGAATCAAGGATAAGGTTTGTGAGGAGAGTATTTCAAATCTAAATCAAATTCTTGCTGATACCATGACCCTGAGAGATCTTTATAAAAAATGTCATTGGCAAACTTCCGGCTCTACATTCTATCAACTTCATCTTCTTTTTGATAAGCATTACACCGAACAGTCAGAAATTGTGGATCTACTTGCTGAACGGATTCAGCTTTTGGGTGGAATTGGAATCGCCATGGCCGTGGATGTTGCGCAGTGGAGTAGAATAGAAAACCCACCTACGGGCAGAGAAGAAGTTCCAGTTCAGATTTCAAGATTACTCAATGCGCATCAAGTGATTTTTGAATTTACACGTAAAGCGGCAAAGGCTGCTGCAATTGGTGGTGATGAGGGAACCAATGATCTTTTGGTTTCTGATGTGATTCGTACGAATGAACTTCAAACTTGGTTCATTTCAGAGCATCTTGTTTCCCTTTCACCGGTGGAAGCAAATACAGCCTCAAAAAGACATTAATTTTTCTAATTCCTTAATGTTATTCAAAATTTCAGGAGATTTTGGAAATAATTTTTCTGCTTTTTTGAAAACTTGTAGAGCTTTTCGGTAATGATGAAGTGAGGCTAAGGAATTTCCTAAGCCAAAGAGTGCTCCAATATTATCTGGCCATTTAACTAAAATGTTTTCATACGCGATCACGGCTTCCTGATTTTTATTCACCCGTTCTAAACTACTCACTGCTGATAGCACTTCTGTTGCAGTTGAAGTTTCAGGAAGCATACTTGTTGGTAAAATAATGAGTGCCCAATACTCAGCTTTTTGCCAGGTGCGCTCGAATTGAGAGAAGTCCATTTTTAAAGATTTTTCGAGTCCTGAATGCATAGTGATTTCATGACTTCTAAAATCAAATCCATAGATCACGGCGTAATGCCAAATAGGGTTAGCGGATGATCCCAAATTTTGTAAAACCACAATTGGATGATCATGGTTCACTTCAATCAAAATATTTTTTAGTGTGTTAATGTTAATTCCAATTAAACCAATTCTTCGTACGGAACTAATGTAATCAATTTGCAATGTACCCTTTTTTTCTGGAGTGAACATCAGTGGCGCAAGTTCCTCGCTAGTAAAGCTTAGTCCGGCCCAATTGGCAATCATGGCTAGAGTTGCAGGTCCGCAATAATTTTCACTTTGTTTAATGAAAGGAACATTTGGAATTTCATGATATCGAGGTAGAAAATCTTGATTCTCAATGAGTGAATTTGTTTGGGGTGTGCTTGCGCAGCCTGTAAATAGAACAAGACATAAAGATAAAATTGTTGATGGATAGATCTTCAAGGAATCAGCATATCTCAAAAAAAGTTTTTTTGTTGCATCATTGGTATAAAAAGTTCCTGACACGCATTCATTTATCCTATATCTTTTAAGCATGAAATTCATTCCTATTTTATTGCTTCTATCTTCTTGTTCTACTTTGCCATATCCCAAAGTGAGTCATGACCCTAGTCGTTCTGAATTGAATCAGCTTCAAAGCTCTTTAAAAGAAACTCTTGAGCTTACCACTGATTCAAGAGGCTTGGTTCAAGCTGCAGATCGAATGGACACCAAGGAGCAAGATCCAACCCATTATGATGCGGTTTGGGTGAGAGATAGTTTGTGGGTTTATCTTGGCTTAAGTGTGAGTGAAGATCCAAAAGAACGTGCAATTGCAAAAAAAATGCTTTTAGCACTCAGTGATTACTTTTCATCTTCTGATCAGATTAAAAGAATGGAAGCGGTGATTCGAAATCCTAAAATTATTGATTTTAAAAATGGTAAAATGAATACCATTCATATTCGATTTGATCGAAATTCCGCTACGTTTCAGGATGTTCAAGAAAACGGAAAACAGCAGATTTGGAATCATAAACAAAACGATGCTCTAGGATTATTTTTAGATCTATTTTGTCGCGCAGTTTTAGATCAATCATTTACTTCGGCAGATTTAACTCCATTACGCTTAAAAGCAATTCACTTATTACCAAAATATTTTAACGCAGTTCAATTTTATAAAATGGAAGATGCTGGAAGTTGGGAAGAGATAGAAAGAACAAACACTTCATCCATTGCTTTAGTGGTTTCGGGATTAGAGCGCCTGCAAGAAGTGAGAAAAGTAATCCCAATCAAAGTGGATGACACTATTTTAAAAAGATTGATTGAAAAAGGTTATTCCCGTATTCATCAGCAAATTGAATTAGGTGGTGAATCACCTGATTATCCTAAGAATGATCCTCGCTACAGAACAAGTGACGCAGCTTTATTAAATTTAATTTACCCTGCAAAATTAGCTGGATTAAATCTGGCTGATTACTCCAAGGTTGTGAATGCCATTGATCCCCTTATCGGAGAAATAGGCATTAAACGTTATATTGGGGATTCGTACCAATCAGGTAATTTTTGGAAAAATGAAGGTTCTACCGATGATACCAGTTCCTCTGAGAATTTCTCCAATCGTGGAAAAAAGTTCATCGAAGGAAGCGAGGCTCAGTGGTTTTTTGATTCTTGGTATTCACTCGCCATGGGAATATTAGTTCAAAAGTTTAATGATAAAAATCTGAAGATAAAACAAGTTCAGTTTTTAAACCGCGCACTAAAGCAGATTACGAAAGGTTCAAAATCGAATCCTGTTTTAGGGGCGGATGGGATACCCGTGAGAAGTGGAGCCCTTCCCGAAAGCTATAATACTCTTGTAAACCTAAAAACGGGCGTCAGAACTTTCGCGCCTAGCCCAATTACCCCATTAAATTGGGCTAAAGCCTCCATGAGGCTCGCTATTGATGAGATGAAGAATACTTCAAGTTCACATTAAGAAATCCTCAATCATTACCGAAAAGTAAGTGAAGATGAGCGCTTTTTTTCGAACCATTTTATTAACTGTTTTTATTTTCATTGGTGAATCTGCGCATGCTGATTTTACCAAATGTTTACCTGAGAAATTAAAAAACAGCTCTACATATGAGATGGTACCCATGATCCCAGGTTATCGTTCCTCGGATCGAAATAATAATGTTCACTATTATTCAAAAGAAGAAGCTGAAAATGAGTTTCTTCTTGAATTTCAAAATGGAAAAGCAGTGATTGATAGCGGACAGGGCTTACATCCATGGACAAGCGTGAGAAATATTTATGTGATGGATCAATCAGAAAAAATTTATGTTTTAAGTGCTAATCCATTTTTACAACAAAACCATTCTTCTATTTTGGCTGGAGATGATGTTGCGGGCGCTGGTAATATCGTATTTAAAAATGGAAATCTTAGTTTTATTGATAATGGAAGCGGACACTATAAACCGGAGAAATGGATTTTACGCCAAATCCTTGCAACCCTTTTAAAAAAAGGAGTGGATATCAGTGAGGCCTCCATTGGATTTGGTGGGAATAAAATGATTCAATCAAAAGTGAGCAGTTTTAATGCTCTTCAGTTTCTATTTCAAAGTTCTGAATCTCGGCGCTGCATAGATCAGTTGATGAAAGATGCGACTCAGGTAACGGCGAAAGAGCTTAAGGAATATCGAGCACTCGATCAGAACCGATTTTCACAATTCGTGAATGATCTAAAGCGTAAGGGTAGATTAGATGAGTATTCAGTTGCAATTGATGCCATTACTAAAGAGGATGTTCGATTCGAATCCTACTTTAATCAACCACTGCCAAAATCTTGTTTTGGATTAATGCTTTCAAATTTGTTTTCAAAATTTTAGATGGGTAAAATAATAAAATGAGTGTGTTTCCGGAATACGATGAAATTAAAAAACTAATTGATCTATGGATTCCTTTTGGAAAGGTTGAATCTCTTGCTGAGATTGTAGATCACCAAAGTAAATATTCATTGCATCGTTTTTCATTGGGGAGTGATCACCCAGAGGCGCCCAGTTTAATCCTCACCGGTGGCGTACACGGGCTAGAACGCATTGGCAGCCAGGTGGCGCTTTCTTTTATGCAGCATCTTGTGGCTCGATTGCCATGGGATGAAAGCTTAAATGAGCAATTAAGTAAAATGAGAATTACTTTTGTACCGCTAGTGAATCCTGCTGGAATGCACCGATTCAAACGTTCTAACGGAAACGGCGTTGATCTCATGAGAAATTCTCCGGTGGTTGCAGAGAATCCAAATTGGGGAGTGGGTGGACAAAGTTACTCAAAGAACTTTCCTTGGTTTCGAGGCAATCCTGAAAAAACCTTGGAAGGAATGGAATCTGAATCTAAAGCGGTGGCTAAACTCGTGATCCAAGAAATTAAGCACTCAAAGTGCACAATTGCACTTGATCTTCATTCAGGTTTTGGTGTTTCAGATCAGCTTTGGTTTCCTTATGCAAAAACAAAAGAAGTATTTTCTGAAATTCATCAAGTGCATGCTTTCAGTAAAATTTTAGATGCCGTGATGCCAAATCATGTTTATGTTTTTGAGCCTCAATCAAAGAACTACACTACTCATGGTGATTTATGGGATTATCTTTATGATCAAAAACCCAAAGAAAATACTTTTTTACCCTTAACTTTAGAAATGGGTTCTTGGAATTGGGTGAAAAAAAATCCTCTTCAGTTATTTAGTTTTTTGGGTGCCTTTAATCCCGTAAAGCCTCATCGTCAAAAGCGGGCAATGAGAAGGCATTTGCCATTATTTGATTTTCTCATGCATGCCACTACTTCTCATCAGCATTGGTCGCAAGCTGAAGTGGAGCAGAATAGAATTTCAGGGATTCAAAAATGGTATCGTTCAATCCAGAAGTGAATTCAATTCACGACTTGAAATGGGCGCATCATATCCATATCTTCGTGTTCTAAAATATGACAATGATAAATGTAATACCCTGCATAGGGTAGGAACTTCATGATGATTCGAGTGAGGGTTCCTGGATAAACCTTAATGGTATCTTTCCATCCCATTTCATTTGGATCAGGTTGGACTGAACTTCCAATGAATGTAATTTTTCCACTGCGAGCAAATTCATCTTTATCAAATGCCGTTCGATCGAGAACTTGGAATTGAACCAGATGCATATGAAAAGGATGAGCATCGGGAAGGTTATCCACTAATTCCCAAACTTCGGTAGAACCCAGCTTTGGCTTTTCCTCTATTGGATCATTCCAATGTTTACCGTTCAAAGTAAGCATGTTTGTGCCATCAATATTGGTTTGATCAAAAATAATTCTTCTCACCGCACTTGCATCCATAGGTTGCATCCGAGTGATCGGATTCATTTTTAATGGAATAGAACTGGTATCAGCGGAGCTTCTTGCTGTTCCAACTTTAAAGAGCATCACTTCAGGTAGGGCTATTTCACCGTCTCCTGCATCTCTGGAGTTGTTATGGAGTAAAAATGTACGTCCTGCGTATTTTGAGAAATCAATCACGATATCGGCGCGTTCTCCGGGAGCAAGATTGAGGCGAGGTGATTTAAAATCATTGGGATCATTTAAGATCACAGTATTGGCAAGAAATCCTGAATCAGTACCGATTTGATAAAATTCAGGACCAGGTGTTTCATCGCTATAATCAAGAAGTTGTACATTGTAGGTTCTAGCATTGGATGCATTCACCACACGAAAACGATATTTTCGTGGTTCAACATCTAAGTATGGCCAAAGTTTTCCATTCACTGAAATGGAGTTTCCGTAATGTTCAATGTTGATGTTGTCTGTATATTGTAATTTTCCCGCATCATTAAAAGCATGAGATTCAAGCACGAGTGGAATCTCAAATTTTCCGGATGGAAGATTTAAGCTTCTTTCGTATTGATCGCGGATGAAATAAGTTCCGAAGAGTCCGGCGGCTACGTTTCTTCCCGTCGTACCCATGGCGTGATCATGATACCAAAGCATGCGAGCACTTTGATGATTCGGATATTCTGCAATTTGCTCATAACCTGGAGTGATCCATGCATCAGGCCATCCATCATTATTGTGTCCGCGATCCATGGGATTGGTTTCAGTGACCTCAGCTCCGTGTAGATGCGTAACCGTTCTTACATCGGGAGTAGTGGGAAGACACAAGCCCAACTTGTACATCAATTCTAATCCTTGGGTTGGCGCAGGAAAAATATGTTTAGATGGTAATTTGTTCTGCCAGTGAATGCGGAGAAGTTGATCTCTCTCTACTTCAATCATAGGACCAGGCAAACTTCCGTTATATCCCCAAACTGTTTGAACTGGAATATCGGGATGGAAGCTCGTTTGAAATTGGCTCATGACAATTTTTAAATCAACCGGTTTTGAGCCTTGGGAGTGAATTGAAATGCGTTGCGGTATAGGAAGTGCCTCGGCAAATTGATTGGATTCATTTTGTAAATGAAAGGCATTCGCAGGAAACGTTGGTTTCGATATTGGCGAAAACATAGATATAAATGCAAATAGTGACTCCGCAATCATGTTCTTTAATTAACCCCGGATGGGGAGGGTGTCACTTTAAATAGCGCTGGTACCATTATTTTTTTGACGTTTTATTAAACTTTATTAATAATTTTAAAATCTCTTGGGGGGGATACGAATGAAATCTATTTTAAAACAAGGTTTGTTTTTTGGTCTACTAACTATCATTTCTACCACTATGGCTTCTGCCAATCCATTAATGCTCACTAAAAGTGAAATGGCGCTGAAACAATTGAAAGCGGCTTCTTTAGAGAGCACTGCTCTTCAAGCAAGCACGATGGCAAGCGGCAAAGTGGTTTACTACGGCGGTCCAGTGATCGCTCATCCACAAGTTTTTTTGATTCTTTGGGGCGATAAGGTAATCGATGGAACTAAGAAAAGTATGCCAGATTTTTACTCTTCAGTATTGAACAGTAATTACATGGATTGGTTGAAAATCTACAATACTACAAACATTACAGCTCAAGATGGCAGAACAGGAACGAATCAAGAAATTGGTCGTGGATCTTTCATGCAAACAGTTCAAATCAAACCATCCATTTTAACTGGAACTGTGGATGATGAGCAAATTCGCACGGAATTAGAAAAAAATATTGATGCTGGAATTCTTCCAAAGCCAACTGCGGATACATTATTCATGATCCATTTCCCTGCAGATCTTAAAATTACTTTTTCTGCTGATGGAGTTGTGGCAACTTCTTGCCAACAATTTTGCGCTTACCACAATGGTTTTGAATCTAAGAAAAACGGAAACATCTATTATGGTGTAATGCCAAATCTTGATTCAATTGCTTGTTCTTTCGGTTGTGGAAGTGGTGGATCACTTGCTCGTCAAACAGTGTGTGCATCCCATGAATTGATTGAAGCGGTAACAGATGCATTTCCAACTCCAGGTTCAAAACCAGTATTTCCACAAGCTTGGAATACTACGGATGGAAGCGAAGTGGGCGATCTTTGCCAATCAACTTCTGGAACGCTGAAAGGAAAAGGCGGCTCTTATAAAGTTCAGCAAGAGTGGGATAACAGCAAAGGTGCTTGTACCACTGGAAACTATCAGTAATTACTGAGGTTTTTCTAAAAGATATTAATGTCCGATCTCTGATTCAGGGGTCGGACATTTTTTTGATTCGTACACATTACTTATTTAAATTATAGTAAAACTCCCTCAGAAGTGATATGTTGTGGCCGATTCTGATGAAAATAATTTATCTCGGCACTCTCATTTTTATTTCTACTCTAGGCCAATCTTTGGCCATGACCCCCGTTTGTGCGCCGGCAATTTCACTCACTGATTTTAAAAACACAGTAGATGAAACTAGAATGGAATATTTTCCCGAATTTGAATCCGATAGTTTGACCGTAACCACCTTTCATTCCAGCGCTTACTTTTTGCAAGCCCAGCCAAGTTTAAGTAGTTTGCTTCATCAAAGAGCGGATAGAACTTATGAAGTACAATTGAATCTTCGTTTGTTAGATTGTCCACCCGAGAGACAGGCCTTGAAAGCGATCTTAGTGCATGAGCTAGAGCATGTAAGAGATTATCGTTCAATGAGTAGTGCTAAAATCATTTCACTCGGAATGAAAGTGAGCTTGAGTTTTGATTTTAAGGTTCACTACGAGAGGGCTACAGATCAAAAAGTTCTCAATAAAGGGTTGTTTGAAGGGCTAGCCTTGTATCGTGAATGGGTATATCAGTGGCTATCACCCAAGGAATTAATAAAAAAACGCGCGATCTATATGACCCCAGAAGAGATCAGACGTTTAATAAAGGATCAAAGCTAGATTCTGGGAGTAGTGATTGCAGGTAGAATTCTTCTTGTATTAAAGGTATCTCCTGATGTGACGTACCCCTCAGGAATAGTAATTGAAGTATTGGTTAAATTAATCTCCTGGTATTCTATTTCATCCAGTGCTCGGAACGCAGTATGGAAAGTATCAAAAGTGGAGATCATGTTTACGCATGTTACACCGGTTAATATTTTTTCCACACCTAAGGCCCAGTCTGTATAGCCACAGTAATTTAAACCAACGTAATAAGGATGATTGAAAACATATTTCACTTCTTTTTGTTTCAGCGTGAGAATGATGGTGTTGGGATCACCCACCGTTTTATATTCAGCTTTTGCAATTTCGTAGGTGCGAGTGTGTTTGTAGTAATTAGTTGCACAAGTACTACTTGCAGAAAGTTCTTGTGAAAAGATAAAACTATTATTAATCGTGATCGCAGTTATTTTTGAATAATAACCCGGATAAAGCGATGAAGGTACGCATCCATAATGAGTTCCCTGCATGAGAGCTTGAATGGCTGCAGTCACCACACCAACGACAAGCGTAACATTTGCGGAACTAGATGTTCCGGCAGCATTGGTGGCGGTAATAGAATAAATAGTAGAATCCAAAGAACCAGTCGGTGTTCCAGAAATTACACAGGTAGTAGGGTTGATCGTTGCCCAAGCCGGAAGTGCCGGACTCACCGTGCAATTGGTAATCGCAGCGCCGTTATTAGTCAGTGTGGTGGGAGTTACAGTCATGAGTGTTCCGTAAACTCCACTCGTTCCTGTGGCTCCTGCGAAACTCAATGAAGGTACAGTAGGAGCAACAGTGAGAGTAACGCTTGCTTCCGTGGATTGGCCGGCTGAGTTTGTAGGTACGATAGTAAAAGTAGTGGCAGGAAGCACTGTGGTTGGTGTTCCGCTAATTGCACAAGTAGTAGGATTAATGGTGGCCCATGCAGGAAGTGGTGGGCTAACTGTACAATTGGTGATGGTAGATCCTCCTCCTGAAGCTAAAGTAGAAGGCATCACTATCATTGCGTTATTGATCACACCCGATGTGCCGCTTGCACCACTGAAACTAAGCGATACCTCATCAGAATCCACTCCACGAATGGCAAAACAGCCTTCGAGAATAAAGCTTATAAAAGTGATTAAAATAATCCCAAATAGTTTCTTCAAAATTCCCCCACTTATGATTATGGGGGAATTAATAAAGAATGTGAAGTGTGTCAGCGTTGACTAGAAAATTAAATGAAACTAATTTAATTTTTAAAGCAAGCACGGTACGCGGTGATATATGAAGTGTAACTCCAGGTAAGATCGCGAGCCCCTTGTTCATAACCATTATTGCGGTTGAACTGCTCAGAGAATGATCCATCCGCATTGACGTGTGTGATAGCGCGATTAAACTGGGCGATCGCAGTATCCCCTAATTGTTTAAAGCTATGTGCATTCATTTTATTGGATTTCACTAAATCGCAGGAAAACTCTGCAAGTGCCATTGTGGATAAAAACCACGGATTGCCAGCACTAAAATCAAAACCACTGTAAACATCATCGGGGTAGCGGCCCAATGCAGTTCCAAGAGCAGCGCCTGCTTTATTCACGCGCATTTGATTGATCGGATAAATGTTGTTGAATGTTTCAATCATGCGATTCACAGTCGTGATCATGGCTTGAATCGGCACATAAAATTGGCCATCAAAAGTTTGAATTGCAGCGAGTAAAACGGCGATATCAAGATCGCTTTTTTTGTGAGGTAATCCTGGGCTTTTGTTGAGAGCGTATTTAATGATGCCTGTGGATGAATCCACAAAAGCACTTAGATAGTGATCTATGTTTTTAGATTGCTCGAGATAGAACTTTGATGCCTCAGGATCATTCATCGTTTGAGCAAGAGCTGCGCCCTTGAGCAATGCAACCTTCTGAACAGTGAGGGTGTAGAAGTGCATCGCACGTTCTTCTTCCCAAAGATCAAAGCTGGTTTCATTCCAGTGATGAGCCACATATTCCAAATCGCGTTTGATTAAAGTATTAGCAGGAATTTCAGCGCGATAAAGCTTTGCTTTCACTTCATCAAATCGAGCTTGTTTAATCATGTTATTGGCAATGCTGATGGCAGTGATAGAGCGAAGGGCAGGACCATCGTTTTGAGGACGTCCCCAAGGTTCAAGATTTGCCTTTCCGCTCACGTAGAATTTAGGTTCCCCTAAACCCACTAGCGTTTGAGTTTGCTGACGGCTCATTTCAAAATCAATCCAGCGTGAAATTTTTGCTTGAAGCTTTTTTTGAAGAGTTGGATTGGTAGTTGGATCTTCAGCGAGTTGAACCACCATCTTCATGGTGAGAGAAGTATCGCGTACCCAATCATAATAATAATCAGGAGCAGACTGAGAAGGAGAGGCTACGGTAGCTCCATTATCGAGCATGTTTGCAAGTGCACCCTGAATAGATCGATCATATTGAGTTCGAAACTGAGTGCTGATCTGTGCGTTGGCACTCAAGGTAAACATTAGTCCTAAATTAATCCAAAAAAGTGTACGTACCATTTCTATTTTTCCCCCATTAAAAATGTTTTTAACTTACTTTTTACTTCTGTTTCATCCTTGGCAGAAAGAACCTCGGTTAAAAGTTTCTGACAAAGTTTAAAATCAAATTTTGAAATCAGCGAGCGACGGCTCATCACTTCACACGAAACCATGCTCAGCTTTTTAAATCCCATTGCAATCCAAAGTGGAATGAAATCTTCTACGCCTCCGAGTTCGCCGCAAATGCTGGTGTCTAATCCTGCTTTTTTTGCTTCACTCGCCAACAGATTCATCATTCTGATGAATCCTAAATTATAAGGAGAATAAAGATATTGAAGTTCAGGATTCATGCGATCCACAGCCATTGAATACTGCATGAGATCGTTTGTGCCAACACTCACGAAAGAAACAATTCCTTTGAGTTCATTGAGTTCAAATACAAGGGATGGGATTTCTACCATCACGCCTAGTTTGTAAGGTTTTGCTGGATATTCTTTGAGTAATTTTAATTCTTCGTGGCACTCTTGAATGATACCCGCTGCTTGCTTTGCTTCGCTGGCTCTACTGATCATGGGAATCATGATCGAAAGATTACCCAAAGTGTTTGCTAGTAACATTGCCTTAATCTGAGTTTTAAACAATTCAAGATCTTTTAAGCAATAGCGGAACGCTCTCACGCCAAGAAATGGATTTTCTTCTTTTGCAATTTGAATGTAAGGGATTGGTTTATCACCCCCAATATCAATCGTACGAATGATCACTTCTTTGGGCGCAAGGGTAGTGAGAACTTCTTGATAGATCTTTTTTTGTTCCTCAAGAGTAGGGGCTTGATCACGTTCCATGAAGAGAAATTCAGTGCGAAAAAGCCCAATCCCTTCTACATCATCTTGAGTGGCAGTGATTGCATCTGCAGAATTGCCAATGTTGCCAAAGAGTTGAATGGAGTGATCATCAGCAGTGCGGGTTTTTTTACCTCGAAATGCTTCTGTTTTTTTCTTCTCGCCTAGATGGAGGTTGGATTTATTTTCAAAATAATCTTTTAGTTTTGAATCTTGGATTAAATAAATGGAACCTGTTTCACCATCAATGCCAATTTCTTCAGGCGATAAAAAAACTTTGGTGGCATTGGCTACGCCCACAATCGCAGGGATTCCCATTGTACGAGCGATGATTGCAGTGTGAGATGTTTCTCCACCTTTTTCGATGATCATTCCTAATACATTTTTTCGATCCATCGTGATGGTTTGAGAAGGAGTTAAATCTTTTGCCACTAAGATAACGGGAGTGGGAATGTTTTGAAGATTATTTCCTTCACTTGGATCTAAGGCTTCAATTAATTGATTTTTTAAATCTCTTAAATCTAAAACGCGTTCACGCATGTATTCAGATTCAGAAGACTTAAAAATTTCAATCTGAGTTTTAAATGAATTTTCAACAGCCATTTCGGCGGAAGTATTTTCTTCCTTGATGATTTGAAGAATCGGATTTACGAGTTCTTCATCTTGAATCATCATGGAATGTGCTTCAAAAATTTCGGCTTCGTGTTCGCCCACTTCTGTTCTTGTTTTAGAAATTAAGATTTCTATGTTTTTTAGTACTAGGGATTGAGCTGTTTTGAATCGATTGGATTCAATCTCAAGGCCTTGACCTATCTCTGCAATGAGATGTTTATTGTTTCTAAACACCCATGGTTTTCCCACAGCAAAACCTCGGGAAACCCCTTTACCTTGCGCTAGTGGTAGATGAGATAGCTCGTTAGGAATCATGCTTGTTTGAATTCGCTTTCCACTAAATCAGAAATAGATTTGCTAGCTTGTTCAGCATCAACACCATCAATGATGAGTTTAAATTCTTGATCTTTTTTTAATCCAAGACCCATCAGCGCCATGATTGATTTTGCGCTTTTGATTTGTCCGTTCACTTCAATTTGAATTGAAGATTGGAACTCAGCAGCTTTTTTAGCTAAAATTCCTGCCGGACGAGCGTGTAAACCTTCATTGTTTTTAATTTTTAAGAATACTTCCATAATGCATCTCCTGATTTAAGCTGTTTGCCCGGTTGAGCAATCATTTGAATGTTTTTAAATTGATCTGGATTAGTGATCACCATTGGCGTGATGAGTGATTTAGCACTTTGTTCAATCAGTTTAAGATCAAATTCAATGAGTTTTTGACCTTGAACCACTTGGTCACCATTTTTTACCCATGCCTTGAATCCTTTTCCATTCATTTTAACCGTATCGATCCCTATGTGAATGAGGAGCTCAACACCATCTTTAGAAATCAATCCAACAGCATGGTTAGTGTGGAAAATGGTAGCCACTTCTCCATCAAATGGAGCAACAACAATTCCTTCGCTAGGAATGATTCCAATGGTTTTACCCATGATTTCTCCAGCAAATGTTTCATCGGGAATTTCGTTCAAAGAAACTACTTTTCCTGCAATCGGTGAAGTAATTTTTTTGCTTTGATCGTTTTTAATTACATTTTGAATTTCAGTCTTTAAGAAATCTGATTCGACTCCAAAAACAATTTGAACATTCCCACCACCCGCTTTCATCACACCCGATGAACCCAAACGTTTTAAAGCAGGTTGATCGATCAACTGATCGTTTTTAACGATCAAGCGAAGACGGGTGATGCAAGCTTGCATGTCTATAATATTTTCACTGCCTCCAATGGCAACGAGTACACCAGTGGCTTTCTCGGTTAAGTTTTTATTGGATGAAGTTGCTGGTGCGATTTCCGAATCATTTTCAAGATTCATATCCTCATCTTCTCGGCCTGGAGTTTTAAAATTGAAAAATCCAATAGCCCAATAAAATGTGAAGAAATAAGTGAGAGCAATGACTGGCCCTACGATGAAGAACAAATAAGAGATATTTTTTTGATTAAAAAACCCTAGCGCTAAATCGATCACACCGGATGAGAAAGTGTATCCCAAATGAATATCAAAATAACTGGTTAAATATCCTGATAAAAAGGTGATCGCTGCGTGAGCAATGTAGAGAGGGGGAGCTACGAAGGTATAAGCAAATTCGATAGGCTCGGTAATCCCAGTGATGATGGAAGTGAGGGATGCCGATAGCATTACCCCTGCAATGAGTTTACGATTTTTTGCTTTTGCTCTTAAGGTCATTGCTAAAGCTGCAGCAGGTAGACCAAATATCATGATTGGAAACTCAGAAGCCATGAATCTACCCGCAGTTGGATCTCCTGCGAAGTAACGTGTGGAATCCCCATGAACCACTGATCCTGTTTGAGTTACAAATGATCCGAATTCATATAAAAAGCTTGGGTAAAATACATGGTGTAATCCCACTGGGATGAGCAAACGTTTTACCGATGCGTAAATACTCGGGCCATAAGCAGAGGCCATCACGGATTCACCGAATGCATGAATGCCTTCTTGAATGGGAGGCCAAATGATAACAAATAACAATGCGAGAAATACGGATGAAAAAACAGAGATGATTGGTATCAAGCGCTTGCCTGAAAAGAATCCCAATACTGGATGAAGTTTTAGAGTGTGGTAACGGTTGTAAAGCCAAGCCACTAAGAATCCCACACAAATACCACCGAAAACTCCGGTGTTGATTGCACTCGGTAAATGGAGAATGTCTCCCACTGTTTTTAATACAGTGGCGAATGCAAAGTAACCAGTTACTGCTCCTAAACCAGCGATGCCGGCAGTGTTCGTGAAGCCAAGTGCTACACCGACAGCAAAAATAAGAGAGAGCTGTTCAAACACGCTGAGTCCGCTGGTGTAGAGAACTTTTCCGAGTTGATAAGAAAATGATTTTTCGTTGTGAGTGAAATCAGTAAACATACGCCCAAGCGCTACCATCAATCCTGCAGCTGGAAGAACAGCTACGGGAAGAGTGAGTGCTTGACCGAGTCGTTGAAGAGTGGCGAACGCGCTGCTCGTAAGGCGTTTAAAAGGGCTGGTAGTTTGCATTCAGCTAAGCTACTTGGAGTGTCATAAAAATGACAGAAAAAATTGAGCATGCGCGGCGCGCAATCGACTCTTTAAAGTGATTTTGTCCACTGATCGTAGAGATGGCTAAAATAATTTCTAAAAAAAGCGTCTTCATCAAAGAAAGTGCTGATCAAAGGAGACAATATTCCCGCTGGTCCTAGGGTAGCTTTTTTGATTTGATCGATCTCATCTGAGTTGCCGTCGATTCGAAAATCCATCTTCATTCCTGTGCTGCCTGCTTTACAAAGTGGATCTTGCGTTTGAATCAATAGATTGATCGTGAGATCGCTCAATCCAAAGTGTTGTTTATCTTTTTGGAGGGTACATTTTTGCGTGAACGAGTTGCGAGCAGACCAGTTCACTTTGCAATCGAGTAAAAATCTTGGATAGAGTTTGGCATTATCAATGAGCGCTGGCTGCAAAACAAGCCAGACTAAATTTTCACTCATCGCTTCAGTTGAGGTGATGGGTTTGGCTTGAGATTTGATCATCTGAATAAGATCAACTTCGGTACCCGCTAAACTCACAGAGTATTTGGAGCCATTCATTGTTGAATATTCACTATATCGAGTGAGGAGTTGATGTACTTTTTCAATTCCTGAATCCACGCAATGATGTTCGTGAATTTCGGTAGCATAGGAGTTGAGTGAAACGAGAAGGGTGAGTAAGGTTAGTTTTTTAGTTGTTCTCATGGGTATCTCCTAAGGGGATGGGGCAATGACAGAGTCGATGTCATCGGTTTTTTCAGTAGTTTTTTTCGCAAACGTTGATTGCATCACTTTCACTAGATCTACGCTGAGATCTTTTAGTGCAACTATGGCATCTGCAATTCGTTCTGATTGATGGGTAGCAATCGCCAGAGATTCACGGCTACTTTTAAGTTCTTCTAGCATTTGTTTTGAGGTTTGATCCATCGATCCAAGATGTTCGGTGGATTGATTGATTTGTCCACAGGCTGGTAGCATGCAGAAGAGGAGTAGGGTGGTAAAGAGTGGATTGAACTTCATGGGCGCATTATATAACTATTATATAATAAAGCAATGAAATAGTTCAACGCTCCTTAAACTAAATTAAATCAAAATAGTTAATGATTTTCATGACTTGAGTTTTTACATATAAATATGATATAAATTCCGGATGTTTAAAATGATCACTCTTTTAGCGTTTCTATTGCCTGTCTATTCCTATGCTGAGGATGCAAATACGATTCAAGTGATGAATCATGGTGTGGCTGCATTTCAAAAAAGATTTGATATGATTGAGCGAGCTCAAAAAAGCATTGATGTGGAGTATTTCATCTACAATACCGATGAAGCTGGTAGATTATTCACTCAGGCTTTAATTAAAAAGAAATTGGAAAATCCTTCTATTCAAATTCGAATCATTGTTGATGCTTCGGCCACCGTATTGCAATTGAAAAATGAATTCAGTTCGATTGTTCAAAAGTATGGAATCGAAGTTCGTCACTACAATCCGATTTCACTCATTCGCCATTTTAAAAAGGCCCAATACCGAGATCATCGTAAATTAATCGTAGTGGATGGAAAAGAAGCCATTACCGGTAGCCGAAATATTGCGGATGAATATTTTGATATGCATCAAGAGTTCAATTTTAGAGATCGTGATATCTGGGTAGAAGGGCCAATTGTGGACACTATTCAGCAATCCTTTGATGATTACTGGAATAACGAACAAACGTTTAAGGCACCCCAAAAACGAATCACCGTAGAGGCGAAAGATTTCGTTACTGAAAATGCCCACGATGTGTTTTTACGTGGTGAAATTAAACGAGTGGGTGGAATGATTCTCAGATTCCCTAACTCTACTGGAAAATGTGAATCGCTTTCTTATGTTACCGATATGCCTGGTTTTCCTCAATCTGATCGTAGAAAAGTGTTTCCAAGAATTTTGGAAAGAATGAATGAGATGAAGGAAGGGGAAACGCTCTATGTTGAATCTCCTTATTTCATCGTGGAAGATA
>CANBTI010000020.1 GCA_947372355.1 Bdellovibrionales bacterium
CCAAACTTCACTTCTCCTGGCTTAATGCCAGCCACTTTGAATCGTTCAGGATTTGCGATCGCGCAAGCACCCGCCAATGACAATCTTGCATTAACCGTAAATTCAGAGGGATAATTGCCGATATCGATAACTTCAGCGCCTCTTCTTCCTGCTACCGTATAATCCAAAATTGCAGGGATTGATTCACTATAATTGGAATCAGCCATTGGAATTAATCCGGCTGATAACTTGATTCCATATACATCCGCTTTTTTAAAGTTTTGATCAGGATTCAATTGTTGAGTTTCAGCAATCTTCTTCTCCCAACCACTGGAGTAAGAAATGGTAACCGTTCCACCTTCTAGTTTTGCGTAACGAGAATAGATCGATGCAACTTTCTGTGAAATTTCATCTAAACTATCTTGAAAACGATTGAGATAGTTTTGTCTGGCAAGAAGTTGCTGATTCTTCACCTCAGCAATTCCCTTGAGTCGCTCATATTGTTTTACTTCTTGTTCATGCTGAGCCACTAAATTACGGCGTTGAACATTCAAGTTTTTAACATCATTTTGAAGTGTTTTGATTTCATTGAAAATATCTTTGCATTGAGTGGTGCAGGTCTCTTTTAGTTTATAAAGAGAATCTAGACGATCTTGATCGCTATGAATTTTATCATCGATTTGAGCAATACTGCTCGAAACCGTACTGTTAGCAAGATATGCATTCGCTGTTTCAAGTGCTTTTTGATAATCTTCAAGCGCCTGATCCGTTGCAGGCTGGGCTACATCCATCTGTTTTCGAATGTCATCCATTTTTAATGCGTAACCGTGAATGGTATCTTGCGCGATGGCCATCGTATCGCAAAATCCAAGGTTCGAACTTGCAGTATTCAAATCCGTTGAATAGGCATATGCATTTGCCGGTGGTAAAACATAAAACACATGATCATCTGAATTATCAGCAATCACATGCACATCTTCAGGAAGCTTCAATCCTTTCATCAATTCTGGTTTTTTAGGATAAACGGTAGGATACGCTTGAGCAATCCCACCAGCCAACAACAAGGAAATAAATGCTATTTTTTTCATGTACTCACATGAGCAGGATTCAGACCAACTGTCTGATCCTCAAATTAGGACTTAAAATAGATTACATTTGAGATGAGTAAACATGAAGAATTGAACTGTAGTGAAAAACCAACATTAGAATGAGTTTAAATAACTACTTCAATCGGCACGAACCCACTCATGCTCTTAGGGATTAGCTTTACCCCAAGGCCTTCGCAGCGGTCTCGAATGTTCTTTTCTTCGTATCTGCTGGTCACTAGGATGGATTGCTTATGAATGCCAAGATTTTCAATCAGATCCAATCCATTTTCACTGGATCCGGATATTTCATAATCCATTAAAAAGAGAGCCTCATCTAGATCGGTAAAGTTTTTACCATAAAACTTACGAAGCTCCGTTGGATCACTGAAGTTTCTCACTTGAATTTGTGATCCATTCGGAACTGATTCCAATCTACCCTTCCAGATTTGGTGAATGGATTGATCATCATCAAATACAATGAGGGTTTGATTCGTTTTTAATTTAATCGCAGGCACAAACCAAGCGGGTTCATTTTCTCTGGGTAGAAAAATTGAAACTTTTGTTCCGTTTCCAAGTTTAGAATCGATTTCCAAAGAACCTTGAAAAGATTTGATGGTTTCCATTGCATGAAAAATCCCAAGACCCGACCCGTTTTCTTTGCCGTAGGTTTCCCCTCTTTTGCCAAGCTTAGAGAGAATATCGGCGGGGATCCCCTTACCATTATCTTTAATCGTGAGTTCAATTTGGTTCTTATGGTTTGTACCCATAATGAGCTCAACAGATCCTTGGTTATCTTTAAACGCTTCTACGGCGTTATTAATGAGGTTAGATAAAACCCGCTGAAACTCTATGGGTTGAATTTTAGCAAATAAACCATACGAATCCTTTGATTGATTAAAATCAATTTGCACACCAATCTGATTTCGATACTGAATTCGTTTCTCAGTAATAATGGAATCTACCAGTGGACCAAGCAATGTGTTTGAAAATGATTCTGTTTGAACCACTTCATTTTGAGTGGATAAGTCAGATTCAATTGAAGCATTTTTATTTAGTAATGAGTTTGCAATGTCTCGAATGCGATTAATTGAGTTTCTAATAATGAGGCGTTTGTCTTCAGGAAGTTCACCTAAAGAACCAGAAATCATTTCAAGTGCAGCGAGTGGTGAGCGAATGTCGTGGGAGACTTGTGATGCAACCCTAGAAGAGATCTCTTGAGCAAGTGCATGTTCTTTAAGCCTACTATAAGAACTAAGCTCTTGGGAAAGATCTCGAAATTCTGAAATAACAAATTGATCATTTGGCAGCACTTCTTTCCTTCTTAAGCTTTCCACTTCCTTAATAATTTGCTTTGATGCTTGCAAAATTAGCATAAACAGAAAAAAACCAAGCAAACTATATCCAATTAAACTAGTCAGTACACGATGTAACACAGCCGTATTAATTTCTGCGTAATCACAATACAATTCGACGTTTGCAGCTAGATTCCTACCTTCCTCATCATAATAGATTGGAGATACCATACGTCTAACATATGCCCCCTTAGAGAAAGTCTCACATCTTCCCAAAGCCGCCGCATTGATTGTGACTACAACACAAATATCGGGAACCTGTTTTTGAATCGAACCCAATCTTGTAAGAATTTCGGTATAGCTACCCTGCCTCGCTGGTTCCTTTAACGCAGCAGTCAGCGCATTTAATACAATTGTATTACTATTTTCCTTAATTAAAGTTGAGGAACGCCTATAAGTTAGCAGATCAATACCTATCAAAAATACCAAACAAAGTGTTGTGGTTCCAATTATGGCCCTAGTTAAATAGCTCTTTAAAGAGGTGGCTAAAAGGTAAACAGGATTTTTATCGGAAATTATCAAGCCGTAACTGAAAAGCGTGAGTACCATAACACCAATAAAAAAAATTATTTCAGATGGGAATGCGTACTTAAATATCAATCCAAAAAAAGCGATGACACCAAAAGAAAACAAACCAAACACTTGCCCAACGCTACTCCAAGTTGCTCTAACCGCTTCCGGTAATTGCTTTATTATGTTTGAGGAGATCCAGCTTTGTATCAGCTGACCAAAAGTTGCTGAAAATATACAAAATAGAAATAAAATAACTGCATTCGGAAAAGCCCGATCAACGAGGAACTTACAAAGCAAAGTCATAGAGCTAAGAACAAGTAAAACAACAGGTGCAATTTGAAATACTTGTTGAGCTCCAAGCTTGGCTACCTTTGATGACAAACTCCTGGAAGTAAGCACGCTAATCAAATTAATCGCCAGCCCAACAACAGTACCTTTAATCCACAATCTTTGAATATCAGGACTATCAACTCTTAGATATTTATATATTTCGCCATATAGATAGAAACTTGTACCTAGAGTTAAAAGCACTGAAATTCCGTATAAAACTAAAGGTGTAGACTGAAGAGCAATAATGTCTTTAACTGAAAATCGATCTCGTTTGCTTTTATGAATTACTGAATTGCTTACAAACTTTAAATCACCAATTACCCTTGAATAGACTACAAACCTAAGAAAGAAAACAAAACCTATTAGCATTAGAAAAACTACGTTTGCATTGAGGTGACCAAAGTAAAATCCTAGTGAACCAATCAATAACGAAAAAATAGGTAAACCGAAACGAACTGGAATTGCATACTTAAAAGCAGAAACAAAAAGTGGCGGTATGCTTGAGCCACCAATAACTACACTCTTTAAGTTTTCTTCATACCATTTTCCATATGCCGCTGCATATGCTCCGTTGATAAATGCACCTGCAAACGCGTCCACAACTGCTTCGCCTCCAATAAAACCCCAACTCAACGTTGTCATACCCGCGTGAACCGACATTACTGCTAAGGCGAATAAAAATGTGGTTATGAATTTCAGCCTTAATCCGATTTTAATCGATTGATACCATCCAAACTTATCTGCGAATCTCCCAGTAGGGATTTCCAATAGACCGCTTATGCTTAGTTGTAAAAATGCATTTCCTAGAATGCCTTTCGCACCAAATGCAGGTGTAGTTGCTATAATTGAAAGCAGAATTAAATTGGAGGAAAGCGCCGTACCCCTAAAGAGAGCATCGCTTAGTGCGAAATGTTTTACGTAGTCTATTGGCTTTTTCATTGATTCAACAAATCTGTAACCTTTGGCGTATACCTTAGGTTCGAATCAGGCTCTTCAAGTGGTTTGCTAGTAAAGGTAAAATCGGTCGTCTTCCATGCCGGTATAAGCCAACTCTCTTTTACTAATGTACTATCGAAATCTCTAAATAACTCCGACCTCTTTGACCAAGAAAGCTCTTTAGATGCTGAAACTAGTTTTGTGTTTAGTTCATTTGAATAACTACGGACAGAATTTTTTACAATTTTATTTAAAATTGGTAGAAAGCCTTCCGGATCATTAAACCCACCAGCCCATCTATTAATGATTATATCAACGTCATGTAAATCAATATTGGCAATATTATTCTCTTCAATTACTTTTAATTTTATACCATGTATCGACTCAATGCTTTTAATTAGGTCTACATCAACCACTTCTCCCATGAGCCTAGTAGGGAGAACGATTGTAATTTTAGACCAATCAGCATGTTTAGCGACAATTTCTTTGCTTTCGATGGATTTATTTTTTGGAAACACTATTTCATTTATTATATGTCCACTTACTCCTATAGGAATTAGGCCGTAAGCCGGCTGTAAGTGTAATGTGTTTCTTCGATTTTGAATTAGCTCTCTAAAAATAGACATTTTAAAATGTCTCGCCGGGGTACTACCAGCATTTGGACCGGTTGGATTCCACCATGCTAAAGTCTGTGTAAAACCTATTCGAGGTTTAATTAGATACTTGCTCTCATCAAATTTTTTATTTTTTCGCAATAGATCGATCTGTGCCTGATTCAATGCTGGAGCAAAATTTGGAAGTTCGTCAATACTTTCCAAATCATTTAGATTCTTTGGTAAAAAAACAATACGCCATTCCTCATTGTTTATTTTTTTCTCATTGCGGAACTTACTGTTTTTTATATATATCCAATCTTTTTCCCTCTTCAAAAGCCTATAGGCTCCACTCCCAATATAGGGTTCTGATGAATGTTGGTCAAAGGACCACTCAGCAGGTACGATTCCTAAGTGATCTCGACTCAATATTTTCAGAATTGCGACTTGTGGCTCAGTTAACTCAATCGCCAACTCTGAGTTAGAAATTATTTTTATTTTTTTTATATTCTTTAGTAACGGGTAGGATTGAGACTTGTTGTTTTTCCATTGTCTGCTCAATGAATATTCTACATCCTTGGTAGTAATTTTTTTTCCATTTGAAAAGGCAACATCGTCACGAATGTGAAAGGTCAACCGAAGTCCATCTTCGCTCACTATCCAAGAATCTGAAACTGATGGCGCTATATTTCCAAATTGATCTGAAATGACCAAAGGCTCGAGCACATGCCCTATCGCCATTTGCTCTAGATAGGTATCGAACTCAATTGTATCTCTTGGAAAAGTTGTGGGAATTAGACCAATTGTTCTCATAATTGCGTTTGCCTCAATATTCAATAAGAAAGATAAAATAATAATTAAAGTTTTTAATTTAGACACTGCGAATACACCTTCTCGATCATCATATTTGCCAGTTGGGTGAGTTCATCGGATTTTAATGTTTGGCAAGTCTGCTCCAGCAATTGTTTGTTTTTATCGGCGTTAATTTCAATTGATTCTTGGAATTGAATCATTCGATAGAGAACATGCGCTGAGTGTAATCTTCCAATAGTGGGTCTATTCTTTTTTTGCAGTGGAGCATATTTGAAATTTTGATCACCCTCTGCTGCAACTAACCTGTCAGTTGTATTAATAAGAAACAATTCATGGTGAGCTAATTCATGAACAAGGGAAAGCGCAAGCTCTTCTTTGCTTACCTTCATCAAAGCCTGTGATGCAATTAGGCATCCAAATATGAGTGGTGAAGATGCGGCCTTAAAGCTACAACCGCTTACAACTAGAGTATTTGTTATTGTTGAGTTGAAGATTTCACTTAAGCTTCGATCATACTCAACGAGGCAAGTCCAAATTCTATCAACTTCAATTTTAGAGACCTGCGTTTGCGGAAGCGGCTCGTAACCAGGCACCGAGGCTCTAGTAAACTTATTATTTACGTCAATACTAAGCCCATTAATCGATGTTTGAAATTCAACATTAAATTTTAATTCAAGATCATCTAAAATCCGGTAGTAGGCAGCTGTCTTTATAAAAAGCGGCCATTCAGAGGCAATAGAGGGGTCTAAGCGGGAAACTAGTGCCTGTTCAAAGACCCCAATGAGTCTTGGGATTACCCAACGTCCTGCTTGTAATTCCCCAATAATCATTGATTAATGTTCGTCGACTCTAGCTTCTGCAAAAATAGTCTCATTAAAAATATCTAGATTAATTGTTGTTGTTTCCATGTCAAGCTACTCCTCTACGTCGTTGATTTTACAGCAGGTCACACATTGCGTCAAGTATTGATTGTTTTATTTACAAACATCAGTTCTCACAATCAAATTTCAGCTAAAATGCTGCTGTATTTTTATGGAACCTGCAATCCTTCTGCCAAACCCAAGCTAAGTTATAGTCGTGCTTTAGCATTATCATTTGAATTTACTGTTGGGTATAACCCACAACAGGTAGACTAGAAATGAAGGCTATAACCCTACCTCCCCACCAAAACCTTCCCCTTAAAATACTCCATCACTTCACCCGTATCCCACTTCTGTGCTCCCACCCACTTCTCCATCACTTTTCCTTTTGGATCGAAAAAATAAGTTTCAGGATATTGGTAAGAGCCCAACATCTCGGCAAGCGCATGTTCATGATCGAGTAAGAGCATAAAATTCGCGGGAAGTCCTACTCCCTGATTTGGCAAAATCGATTTTGAAATCTCCAGCGATTCATCCAAGCTCACGGCTACAAATTTTAGGTCTGGTAATTTTTCTTGAGCGATACTGGCAAAGTTCACTAAGTGAGGAATCTCCTCCGCGCATGGCGCACACCACTTTGCCCAAAAATGGAGAATAAAATAATGTCCCTCTACTGCCTTTCGTTCAAAACCAGGAACGGTCTGCAATTGAGAGTAAATGTCATTATTTTGACCCTTATGCTTAAAAAACCCATAAACCTGGGCTAAAACGACAACGAATAAAATTGAAAAACCCACTATATACTTACGTTTCATGATTCCCTCTTGTTGGCTCACCCCATTCTAAATTATCATTAAATAGTATGGAAGGTCGGGCCCTTCTTTTAAATGCTTCTTTTCAGCCACTCCAAGTGATCCCTTGGCAAAAGGCTCTTCAGCTTTTTTTCTCGGGTAAGGTAGAAGTGGTTGAATCATCAGATCGCACAATTCGATCGGTTTCAATATCGATTCGGATGCCCGTGGTAATTCGTTTATTAAAATACGTTCCTCCCGGTAGAAAAAACATCGTTCGCTTCAGTCGTAACAATGTTTTCTTGCGAGATCATCATACTTGCCAATATTGCGGCAAAAAACCTCAGCAAAGCCAACTCACCATGGATCACGTGATCCCAGTAGTAAAAGGTGGCCCTAAAACTTGGGAGAACATCGTCACCGCTTGCCATTCCTGTAACGTAAAAAAGGGGGGACGCACCCCCGACGAAGCCCAGATGAAACTCCGCAAGCCCCCTAAACAACCCATTTGGCTTCCGTTCATGGGATTGAACATCGATTTCACCAGTAGTCCTGAATACATTCGTATTTTAGTAAAAAACTATGCAGGTGATGAGCCTGAGAGTTAGAATCATTGTAACGTGAACTTACTTCATTCCCTTTCCGATTTCATCGAGCTTTACCTATCCATTGATCTTCCTAAAAAAGAAATTGAGCTCATCAAGGTTCGTTCCTTTTGCCCGCTTAAAAACGACGACGTTTTAGAGCAAACCGTGAACAGTTTTAGAAAAGCGATTAGCAATGCTCACAAACATTTTATAAAGTTCAGATTAAAATCGCACTACGCACTCCCCGATAAGCTTGAATCCCTTCTGCATTTATCGCCTGAGGAATTTTTGCTCTTAGTGGGCTCGATCCGTTATGCGCTCACTCCCGATGAATTATCCTTAATTTTAAAGTTACCTGTGGAAACCATTACCTTTAAGGTGGATCACCTCAGAAAACTGATTCAACTCAACGATTTTGAAATTAAAGACATTCACTTACGGCTAAAGCCATTAGAAAAAAGACGGTTTTCTCAGATTCAAAAACTAAAAAACAAGTTTCGTCCTCAACGGTATCTTTGGGAATCATTTATCATTATGTTTTCTGTGATTTTTGTTCTTTGGAGCATTCCAGAGTTCAAAAAACGTTATGAAAAATGGATCGAAAAAAAGACCAGTGAGTATTTTGTGAGTGGTTCGATTAAAGATGCGCCCATTCCCCCAGAATTAGATACTAAGCCTAGTATCATTGAACCTGAGGTGATTGCAGCGGTTGAAGAACAACCCGTAAGCGATGCAACTAAAGCAGAACGTAAGCAGCCAAAAGCGCTAGAGGGCGAAGTGTGGCGTTTCTCATTTACGGGTTCAGCAAAGATTGATTTAGAAAAAGAGCTAAAGACCTTTATTCAAAAGCACACCACTCAAACCATTCATTCATCCATTGCACCAGGCGGAATTCAGTACGATACCTTGATTAAGGTAAGCGAACTCATTCCACTGAAAATAGAATTTGAAAGCATCGCTGATTCTCAATCTCACACACTTAAAATGAGCTGGTACAAAAAGAAAATGGCCACTAAGAAAGTTCCTAGTGGCCAAGTCGAAGTTGTTATCTGGATATCTACTATCTAGTCAGAATTATTTTTCAGATTTAGCTGCTGCTTTTTTAGCAGGAGCTTTTTTCTCAGTAGCAGCTTTAGGAGCTTTTGCTACTTTAGCTGGTTTTTCAGCAGAAGCAGTTTTCTTGCTTGCACCGAAAAGTCTTCTAAATTTACTGAAAGGATCTACTGCTTCACCAGATGCTTTAGCAGCATCTTCAGCACTAGCTTCTTTTACTTTTTTCTTTTTGTCTAAAACTGGATGATCAACCATCTCAATCATAGCCATTTTAGCAGCATCACCCCAACGTGTTTCAGAAATCTTCACGATGCGAGTGTAACCGCCGTTACGAGTTTTATAACGAGTAGTTAACTCATCAAAAAGTTTAGCCACTACTTCTTTGTCACGTGTACGAGCAAATGCAAGTCTGCGTGAATTCAAAGTATCTTTTTTAGCCAAAGTAATAAGCTTCTCAGTAACGCGACGAGCTTCTTTAGCTTTTTCGATTGTAGTGATCATTTGCTCATGTCTAATCAAGTTGTTAGCAAGATTTTTAAGCATCGCCACTCTGTGTGATGTATTTCTACCAAATTTTCTTCCGTCTACACCGTGATTCATAATTACTCCTCAGTATCTTCTTCTGCGAAATCTTCGTCGTCACCTTCATCAAGAAGATCATCAGATTCAACATTAGCATTTGAAGATGCTTCAACTGCTGGCTTAGCACCGTGAGCTGGAGCTACGAAACCATCTAGTTTCATACCTAAACTCAAGCCCATTTCGCCAAGTATTTCTTTAATTTCGTTTAGAGATTTTCTTCCGAAATTTTTAGTTTTTAACATCTCAGCTTCTGTTTTTTGAACAAGCTCATAGATGTAACGAATGTTTGCATTTTGTAAACAGTTTGCAGAACGAACAGAAAGTTCAAGTTCTTCTACAGAACGGTACAAGTTAGGATTAAATTGTGATCCTTTTTCAGTTTGAATCTCAGCAACAACTTCTGCTTCTTCTTCAAAATTCAAAAATACAGATAACTGATCTTTAAGAATTTTAGAACCAAGAGCAACAGCATCATCTGGTTTTACTGAACCATCTGTCCAAAGCTCAAGAGTAAGTTTGTCGAAGTCTGTACGTTGACCTACACGTGATTGAGTCACGTTGTAGTTCACACGACGAACTGGAGAGAAAAAGCTATCTACTGGAATCCAGCCTACTGGAAGATCCGCAGATTTATTATTTTCTGCAGCTCTGTAGCCACGACCCATTTCAACTTTAATTTCAGCTTTGAAGTTGATTTTTCCTTCAACAGTTGCAATTTTTTGATCTGGATTCATTACTTCTACTTGATCAGAACAAACTAAATCTTTTGCAAATACTTCACCTGGACCTTGAAAATTAATTGCAACAACTAGTTTTTCAGAGAAAAGTTTAAAGCGAACTTCTTTAAGATTAAGAATCACTTCAACGATATCTTCACGAACGCCTTCTAAAGTAGAAAACTCATGAACAATACCATCAACTTTGATCGCGGTAATAGCAGCACCTTGTAAAGATGAAAGCAAAACTCTGCGAAGAGAGTTACCCAAGGTAAGTCCAAAACCTCTTTCGAGAGGTCTTGCAACGAATTTACCATAAGCTGGTGTGAGCGTTTCTTTCTCAACATCTAGTGCCTTTGGCTTAATTAAGTCTCTCCAGTTTCTTTCGATCATATTTTCTCCACTTGCTAATTAAATATTTTAAATTTTTACTCGAATATTAGAAAACTCGCTTACGTTAAGACTTTATTATTTAGAATAAAGTTCAACGATCAAGCGCTCTTCAATCGGTGCAGTGATATCATCACGTGCTGGAAGATCGCGAACCTTAGCTTTAAGATCAGCTGGGCTCAATTCAATCCACTGTGGAATTTCTTTACGCTTAGAAGCTTCAACAGATGCCTTAATTTGAGTTAAATTTTGGCTCTTAGTTGTAACAGCAACTTCATCGCCTTTTGATAATTCAAGTGAAGGAATGTTCACTTTTTTACCATTAACTAAGAAGTGTCCGTGACGCACAAGTTGACGAGCTTCAGAACGGCTACCAGCAAAACCTGCACGGTAAACAACGTTATCAAGACGACGTTCAAGCATGTTCAAAAAGTTTTCGCCGGTAATACCGCGAAGACGATCTGCTTTAGCAAAAAGATTACGGAATTGTCTTTCTAACAATCCATACATTCTGCGAACTTTTTGCTTCTCACGAAGTTGAAGTCCGTATTCAGAAAACTTAATGCGTCCTTGACCGTGTTGTCCCGGTGGGTATGCACGACGTTCAAATGAACACTTTTCTGTAAAACAACGATCGCCTTTTAAAAACAACTTTTGGTTTTCACGACGACAAAAACGACAAACTGCTCCAGTATATCTAGCCATAATTTTTTTCCTTAACCCTAATCCTTAAACTCTACGACGCTTCGGAGGACGACATCCGTTATGTGGGATTGGTGTTGTATCTTCGATGTAAGTTACACGCAAACCAGCCAATGAAAGAGCTCTTAAACCAGACTCACGTCCAGATCCTGGGCCGCTCACGTAAACACTTACAGAGCGAAGACCTGAATCATAAGCTTTTCTTGCTGCTTCTTCCGCTGCAACCTGAGCTGCAAATGGAGTGTTTTTGCGTGAACCGCGAAAACCTTTGTGACCTGCACTTGACCAAGCAATTGCATTTCCCATTTGATCAGTCAAAGTGATGATCGTATTGTTGAATGTTGAAAGGATGTACGCTTTACCAGTTGATACACCTTTTTTAGACGAAGAAACTTTAACAACTTTTTTCTCAGTTGCTGCTTCTTCAACGCCTTCTACTTTTTTTGTTACATTTGTTTCTGTCATGATCAATACTCCAAAATTACTTCATTGCCTTAACTGATTTTTTACCGGCAATGGCCACTGCTGGACCTTTACGAGTACGTGCATTTGAATGGGTTCTTTGTCCGCGAACAGGTAGACCTTTTTTATGTCTAATTCCGCGATAACAACCAAGATCAACCAAACGTTTAATGTTCATAGTAACATCACGACGTAGATCGCCTTCTACTTTTAAATATTTATCGATGAACTCGCGAATTTTCGCAACTTCATCATCGTTCAACTCATCAATCTTCTTATCGAGATTGATTTTTGCTGATTCGAGCATTTTTTTAGCTGTAGATCTACCTACTCCAAAGATGTAAGTTAAACCAATTTCAGCTCGCTTGTTTTTTGGCAAGTCGACTCCTGCAATACGTGCCACAGTGATACCCCTTCTTAATTAATATATTCGAAAGAACTGAATTATTCAGATCTGACAAAAATGTCAAGCTCGATTAAAAAATAATACGATTTGACTGCTCTTTGTTACTTATCCTTGACGCTGTTTATGACGTGCGTTTTCACAAATCACACGAACAACGCCTTTACGACGTACAACTTTACATTTCATACACATTTTTTTTACTGATGCTCTTACTTTCATTACCCTACTCCTATTGAACCGTCTGGTTCATCAACCTTAAATTACTTAAAAATTACTTCGCCCGGTACGTTATTCTGCCTCGAGTGAGATCATAAGGGGAAAGTTCAACTGTCACCTTATCACCTGGAAGAATTTTGATGTAAAACATTCTCATTTTACCCGAAATATGAGCTAAAACCTGGTGACCGTTCTCAAGCTTTACCTTAAACATAGCGTTCGGTAAAGGCTCTAAAACTACGCCTTCCATCTGAATTCCTTCTTCTTTTTCGCTCATTATTCCCTTTTTCTCCAACAAACTAAGCTAATGTTAAAATCTCATAACCTTGCTCAGTTATCGCAATAGTATGTTCGAAATGTGCTGACCATTTACGATCCGCTGTCACTGCCGTCCATCCATCATTCAAAACTTTTACTTCTGGTTTCCCAGCATTAATCATTGGCTCAATCGCAATCACCATTCCTGGCTTTAAAACCATTCCCTTGCCCTTAGAACCATAATTTGGAACTTGAGGATCCTCGTGAAGGCTACGACCTATACCATGACCAACAAACTCTCGTACCACGCTGAACCCATGAGACTCAACAAAATTCTGAATCGCAAATCCAATATCAAATAAATGATTGCCTGGCTTTACTTGTTCGATTCCCAAATAGAGACTTTTTTCAGTAGTTTTTACCAACTTCTCTATATCAGCTGAAACCTTGCCTACGCAGAAAGTTTTAGCCGAATCGCCGAACCAACCATCTAAAATCACTCCGAAATCGACACCAATGATGTCGCCTTCGTTTAAAAGTCTCTTCTTAGAAGGGATTCCATGAACCACCTCTTCATTAACTGAAACGCAAAGAGTTCCAGGAAAACCGTGATAACCCTTAAAAGCAGGCTTAGCACCCAATTCCTTAGTTCTAAGTTGAGCAAAAAGATCAAGATCTGCGGTTGATACCCCAGGCTTCACCATTTCGCCAAGCTCATTGAGAATCTGACCAACGATCTGGCCAGCTTTTCTCATTTGTTCCACTTCAGATTTAGACTTCAATAAAACCAAAATACACCCACTACTTAATTTAATTTTTTAACGATGATTTGAAAAACTTGATCCGCTGGCAAAGTGCCATCAACGGTCAAAAAATTCGAATTCGTTTTGTAATAATCTATCACGGGCGTTGTTTGCTCCTGATAAACTTGAATACGTTTAGTGATCACTTCTGGCTTATCATCATTGCGTTGATAAAAATCACAAGGACTACCAGTAACAGAACACGGATCAGCGCTCAATTGTTCTGCATTCATAATTCGATTGCAGCTTCTGCAAGTACGACGAGCAGATAAACGATTCACTAAAATATCTTTCTCTACGTTGAAAAAGAAAATCCCCTTCAAGGCAAGACTCAACTCAATGAGAACTTTATCTAATGCTTGAGCCTGAGGAACAGTTCTTGGAAATCCATCTAAAATAAAGCCTTTTCCAGCCAAAGAACTCAGTCTCGCTTTAATCAAATCAATGACGACAGCATCTGGCACATACTCGCCTTTATCCATAAAAGATTTGGCGCGCATTCCAACTTCAGTTTTATTGGTAATCGCTTCTCTTAGAATATCTCCCGTTGAAAGATGTTCCATTCCAAAACGCTCACATAACAATTTAGATTGAGTGCCCTTTCCTGAACCAGGAGGACCCATAAAAAGAACGTTCATGAATAAGCTGATCCTGTTCTTCCTTTAACTTTTGCATGCTTCATAAAGCCTTCGTAGTTACGAGACAACATGAATGTTTCAATTTGTGCAACTGTATCTAGAGCCACACCCACTAAAATCAGAACAGATGTTCCACCAAAATAAAATGGCACCTTCAATGTTTGAGACATGATCGTTGGTAAAACACAGATGATGGAAATATAAACCGCTCCACCCAATGTAATTCTAGTTAGAACATAATCAATATATCTAACTGTGTTTTCGCCCGGACGAATTCCTGGAACGAAGCCACCGTATTTTTTTAGATTTTCAGCTACATCTTCTGTTTTGAAAACAATTGCAGTGTAGAAGTAAGCGAAAAAGAAAATCAATCCTACGAACAATATTTCATACAACCAACCACCTGGAGATAACCAACTAGTGATTGTTTGAATTGCTCCCGCAGCAACGAAAGTTCCAATAGTTGCAGGGAACATCAATAATGAAGAAGCAAAAATTGGAGGAATCACTCCAGCTGTATTTAACTTCAAAGGGATATGAGTATTTTGACCACCGTAAATTTTTCTACCCACTACTCGTTTTGCATAATTCACAGGAATACGACGTGAAGCGCGCTCAACAAAAATGATGATGAAAAACACAGATAGAATTAACGCTGCAACGATTGCTAATTTTCCAATTCCCAATTCGCCTGAACGAACTAAAGAAATTGCACTAGAAATACCTTGAGGAATGCGTGCTGCGATTCCGGCGAAGATAATCATTGAAGTTCCATTTCCGATACCACGTTCAGAAATTTGCTCTCCCAACCAAACTAGAAACATCGTTCCACCAGTGAGAGTGATTGTGGTCATGATCTTAAAAGCCATTCCTGGCTCAAGAACGATTGGAGGATTACTGTAAGCCATCAAGGTACTGGAAATTGCAAAACCTTGAATGAAACATAAAAACACAGTTCCATATCTTGTGTATTGAGTGATTTTTTTACGACCTTGATCACCCTCTTTTTGAAGTTCACTTAGATAAGGAACCATCACTGTGAGTAATTGGAAAATAATTGAACTAGAGATGTAAGGCATGATCCCTAGTGCGAAAATACTAAATCTTTCAAGAGCTCCACCACTAAACAAGTTGAACCATCCGAAGATTGTTCCTTGCATACTAGCAAATGCCTGTTGAAGAGCAGCTCCATCAACACCTGGAGTTGGGATATGTACACCGATTCGGTAAACAGCCAACACAATCAATGTGAAGATGATTTTTTTTCTTAATTCCGGAATTTTTACTAAGCCCTGAGGTCCTGCCATGTTTTCCCCTTAAATTTGTGAATTTATTAAAAAATATTACCTGTAACTCAGGTCAAATGCCTAGAGCTTTTTGACTAAAAAAGGCGTAGTCCGCTTTTCGCTGAACTACGCCCCCTTCAAAATGAATTGTTTGAATTAATTAAAGTTCAAAATTTCGATTGAGCCGCCAGCAGCTGAAATTTTCTTAGTTGCAGACTCAGAAACGCGGTGAGCTTTAATTTTAAAGCTACGAGTTACTGAACCATTTCCAAGAATAACTAGACGCTCTGCGACTTTTTTAGCAAGTCCGATTTCTTTCATTACCTTAAGATCAATTTCTTTAATTTCTGCAGGTACCTTTGACTCTAGATCAGCAAGGTTAATAATTGCATGGTTACGAGCGTGAATGTTAGTGAAACCGCGTTTTGGTAAACGACGATAAAGAGGAGTTTGACCACCTTCAAAACCTGCGCGTACACTTCCGCCGCTTCTTGCCAACTGACCTTTATCACCCTTACCGGCAGTTTGTCCCAAACCAGAACCGGCACCACGTCCTAGACGTTTTCTTTGTGAATGAGAGCCTGCTTGAGGCTTCAAAGTATTTAATTTCAACATAAAATATCTCCAAATCGCTTCTATTATTTAATATTAATTGTCTGCAACGATATCAAGCATGTGAATAACCTTTTTGATCATTCCACGCACTGAAGGAGTGTTTTCTAAAGACACTTCTTGATGACGTTTCTTCAAACCTAGTCCTTGTAAACAAGCACGTTGATTTGGATTACATGCAATTCTTCCTTTTTTGAGGCGAATTACGATCGTTTTAGTTTTTGCGTCTTTTACCATAGCAACCTTCTTTATCTTTCAACCTTAACCTTGTAAATCACTCACTGTTTTGCCACGAGATTTAGCAATATCAGATAAACTTCTCAAAGCGTTTAAAGCTTCAAAAGTAGCTCTCACAACATTGTGTGGATTATCACGACGTAAAGATTTAGTAAGAATATTTTTAACACCAGCAGCTTCTAAAATTGCGCGAACTGTAGAGCTGGCAATTACTCCAGATCCTTCTGGTGCTGGTTTCATCAATACTGAACTAGCTCCAAATGTTCCTGTAATTTCGTGTGGAATAGTACTTCCGTGAAGAGGTACTGTGATTAGTGCTTTGCGAGCGCGTTTTCCAGCTTTTTTAATTGCTTCTGGAACTTCGTTTGCTTTTCCTAATCCAACGCCTACTTGGCCTTTTTTATTTCCAACAACAACAATTGCTGCAAAACTAAAACGACGACCACCCTTAACCACTTTTGCACAGCGATTAATATGAATAACTTTATCTTCGAATTCGTTTTCTTCTGCTTTATCGTTATATCCTATTGCCATTGAATGAGCCCCTTATCTTAAATTTCTATTTTTAATTAAAATTGTAATCCAGCTTCACGAGCTGCATCTGCTAATGCTTTGATTTTTCCATGGTAGAGATATCCACCACGATCAAATACAACGCTTTTAATACCTTTAGCTTGAGCGCGTTTTGCAACCAATTGTCCAACTTGTTTTGCACCATCGATATTTGAAACTGATTTAATCAATTCCTTTTCAACAGTTGATGCTGCAACCAAAGTGTGAGCTTTATTGTCATCAATTACTTGTGCATATAAATTCGAGTTTGAGCGAAAAACAACCAAACGTGGTCTTTCAGAACTTCCGAAAATTTTTGAACGAATTTTCTTTTTGTGCTTAAAGCGTACTTTTTGTTTTGTGCTTGTAGCATTTCTAATTTTTGTAGCCATAAAAAACCTCTATTATTTACCGCCGGCAGCTGCTTTACCTGCTTTTTTGACGATGTGTTCATTTGTGTAACGAATTCCTTTACCTTGATAAGGCTCAGGAGGTCTAATTCCACGAATTTTATCAGCAACCATACCAATCAACATCTTATCGTAACCGGTAAGAACGATGTGAGTATTTGCATCAACTTTTGCCTGAATTCCTTCTGGCAATTGAAAATCAACTGGATGAGAAAAACCAACTGTTAAGGAAAGAACGTTTCCTTTAGCAGCAGCACGATAACCTACACCAACGATATCAAGTTCTCTTGTAAAACCTGTTGATACACCAGTTACCATGTTTTGAATTTGTGTGCGAATTACGCCTTGAAGAGCATCAGCATTACCATAGGTTTCATCCTTGATAACGTTAATTTCTTGAGCGTCGATTTTCGGATTAACTCCGTTTGGAATTCTAAAAGACAATTTTCCTTTAGGTCCTTCAACCTTAAGAATTTGACCTTTAAAATCAATCTTAACACCGGAAGCTATTTTAATTGGGGCTTTTCCTACACGTGACATTTACCAAACCTCACAAAGAATTTCGCCGCCCACTTTATTTTGAGCAGCTTTTTGGCTAGCTAAAACACCCTTAGAAGTAGAAAGAATAGATGTACCCACTCCTCCTAAAACTTTAGGAACTTCAGCAATACCTGTATATTTACGAACTCCTGGTTTACTCACTCTACGAATACCACGAATTACGCTTGCGCCTGTATCATCATACTTAAGATAAATCTTAAGAGATACATGCCCATCTTCATCGCGTACTAGACGAAAGTTTTTAATAAAACCTTCTTCTTTAAGTACTTTTACGATGTTTGCCTTTAAACGTGATGCTGGAACTTCCACTTTTTCGTGTTTTTCCATGCATGCGTTTCTAATGCGTGTAAGTAAATCTGCTACTGGATCTGTCATACTCATAATTTAACCCTCTTACCAACTTGACTTCGTAACGCCTGGGAGTAATCCCTTTACCGCTAAATTACGGAAGCAAATACGACACATATTAAATTTTCTCATGTAAGCTTTTGAACGCCCACAGAGAGGACAACGATTTTTTTGTCTCGATTGGAACTTTGGTTTATCATTCATTCTTACGAGCTTAGTTTTTTTAGCCAAGGGAAGTCTCCTTCTTCATCCTACTCTTAAATTATTTTTTAAACGGCATTCCCATTTCAGCGAGAAGTGCACGTGCATGTTCGTTATTGTTTGCAGTGGTAACGATTGTGATCGTTAAACCGCGAACTTTATCTACTAAATCATAATTCACTTCAGGAAAAATGATTTGTTCACGAACTCCTAAAGAATAGTTACCGCGACCATCAAATGACTTCGCACTAACACCTTTAAAATCTCGAATACGTGGCATAGAAATATTTACTAAACGATCGAAAAACTCGAACATTCTAGCGCGACGTAAAGTTACAGCTACTGCAACTGCATTTCCTTTACGTACTTTAAAAGCTGCAATCGCTTTTTTAGCTCTAGTCATGATCGGTTTTTGGCCTGTGATAGCCATAATATCGTTCATAGTACTATCAAGTACTTTTGGGTTTCCGATTGCTTCTTTAACAGCACAGTTCACAACGATTTTTTCAAAACGTGGAACTTGCATAGAGCTCTTGAAACCAAATTGTTTCATCAAAGTTGGAACCACTACATTTTTGTAATGTTCTTCTAAGCGAATAGCATAATCAGGAGAAACTTTTAACTCACCAGCAGCTGTAACTTTTACGCTGTTTGCTAGTGCAGCCTTTTCTCTTTTTCCAGAAGATTTTGTTGCTTCTGTTTTAGGCTTTGCTTCTTTTTTCTTTTCATCTTTTACTTCAGACACGAGTTAGTCCTCCAAATATATCAAAAATTATTATTTTTTAGCAGCTGCTGATTTTTCAATCAACTCGCCTTTTTTACCACGTGTAAACTTAGTTGCACGTGTAGGTTTTTTAGTTGTTGGACTAATCAACATTACGTTTGAGTAATGTATTCCTAATTCTTTCTGAATCACTCCGCCTTGTGGATTTTTTTGAGATGGTTTTACGTGCTTTTTAGCAACGCTAACACCTTCCACATGAAGCTTCATTTTTGCAGCATCAACTTTCATCACTTTGCCTTGTTTGCCTTTATCTTTTCCAGCAACCACTGCAACCATGTCATTTTTACGAATAAATAATTTCGTCGACATTCTATACGCTCCTAAATCACTTCCGGTGCTAATGAAATAATTTTCATAAAGCTTTTCGCACGTAATTCGCGGGCAACTGGCCCAAAAATACGTGTTCCTACCGGTTCGTTTTGGTTATTAATTAAAACCGCTGAGTTATTATCAAAACGGATATAAGTTCCATCTTTACGGTTAACTTCTTTTTTAGTTCTTACGATTACTGCTTTCATAACGTCCCCTTTTTTCACTTTTGAATTAGGAACCGCTTCTTTAACACTAACCACAATGATGTCACCAATAGATGCATATCTACGGCGTGAACCACCTAGAACTTTGATACACATTACTTTACGTGCACCAGAATTATCTGCAACATCTAGACGACTTTCTGTTTGAATCATAGGACTCTCCTTTGCTGTTTATGAACAGCTTAACCTTTCACCAGTACTTCGCCTGAAGCTGTACGAATGATTTTTTGTAACGCCCAACGTTTTTCTCTGCTTAATGGGCGAGATTCAACAATTAAAACCAAATCGCCAACTTTGCAGCGATTATCTTCGTCATGAATTTTAAATTTATTTGTTTCAACGATGTATTTACCATACATAGCGTTTTTAACCTGACGCTCAACACGCACTACACATGTTTTCATCATTTTATCACTTACAACAACACCAGTCATTGTACGACGGTGAAGTTTAGTTTCTTTAGAAGCATCTTTTACTACGTCAGTTTTTTTAGATGCGATCTTGGTAGTTTTTTTAGTTTTTAACTCTGCCATAATTAATATCCTTAAGCCTTTTGAGTTAGAAAAGTTTTCACTCTTGCTATCTCTTTACGTATTTTCCAAATCGTTGCCGTATTTTCTAGTTGGCCAGTAGATAACTTAATTTTGCTTTCAAATAAAGCTTTTTGATTTTCAGTTAACTTTTGTTCAAGCTCTTTTACAGACAAGTTGATCATTGATTCTAATTTCTTTTTCGCCATAAAAACCTCTATTTTTTAGCCGCTTGCACTTCAGTTGGTTTTGAAGCTTTTTTAGCTGCTATTTTTGCAACGGAAACTGAAGTTTTCTTAGCAATTGCATCAGATTCCATCTTTTTATTAATCATTTTAAATTTTAATGGAAGCTTGTGACTAGCCAAACGAAGCGCTTCAAACGCCTCATTTTGGGGTACTCCAGCCATTTCAAAAACGATACGGCCTGGTTTAATCATCGCCGCCCATTCTTCAACGTTACCTTTACCAGAACCCATGCGAGTTTCAGCTGCCTTTTTAGTGATTGGTTTATGTGGGAAAATTCTTACCCAAATATTACCACCACGTTTCACGTGACGAGTCATCGCTACGCGGGCTGCTTCGATTTGTTTAGCTGTAATTCTTCCGCATTCAGAAGCTTGCAAACCAAATTCACCAAAGTGAAGAAGACCACCAGAACCTGCTTCCGCACGTCCTCTGTTCTTACCTTTTTGCTGTTTTCTCCATGCTACTCTTTTAGGAATTTGCATTTTTTAGTTCTCCAGAGTCCTATTTCGTTTTTCCGTCACTGTTAAGAAGCGCTTTTGCTTCGATAGCAGCCTGACGTTTTAATGTTTGAACTTCACCGTGGTAAACCCAAACTTTTACACCAATAATTCCATAAACTGTATGAGCTTCTGCTGTACCATAATCAATGTTAGCTCTCAAGGTATGAAGTGGAACGCTGTCTTCGCTGTACCATTCAGCACGAGCAATTTCAGAACCACCCAAACGACCAGCTACACGGATTTTAATCCCTTTAACACCTTGCTTGAATGCAGCAGTCATACATTTTTTCATTGCACGACGGAAAGCTACACGTTTTTCAAGTTGAGCTGCAACGTTTTCAGAAATCAATTGTGAATTTGCTTCAGGATTTTTAACTTCAATAATATTGAGTAAAATTTCGCTTGAAGAAAACTTTTGAATTTCTGCACGAAGAGAATCAACTCCAGCACCCTTTTTACCGATCACGATACCAGGGCGAGCTGTATGAACGTTAATTTTCACTTTATTTGCTGCGCGCTCAATCTCAATTTTAGCGATACCTGCAGAGTAAAGTTTCTTCTTCAATTCTTTTCTTAATTTAAGATCTTCATGAAGTAATTTTGCGTAGTCTTTTTTAGCGTACCAACGACTATCCCAAGTTTTTGTTACCCCTAAACGAAATCCAATTGGATGTACTTTTTGTCCCATTACTCAGCCTTCGCTTTCTTGCTGGTTTTCTTAGTCGATTTTGCTTTTGTATCTTCAGCCACAGCTACACTTAAGTGACAGCTGTATTTTAAAATACGACTAGCAGAACCTTTAGCGCGAGCTTTGAAACGTTTTAGCGTTGCGCCCTTACCAACCAAGATTTTACTGATTACTAATTTATCGATATCCATCGTGCCTTTTTGTTCAGCATTTGCTACTGCGCTCTTCAAACATGAAGAGATTAAAGCAGCAACACGACGGCGTGGTGATAAAGCGAGGTAATTCATTGCTTGAGCAACAGATTTACCGCGAACTTCATTCGCCAACATACCTAGTTTTCTAGGTGTAATTCTAATATTTTTAATTGAAGACATTGTTTCCATAAATCACTCACCGCTCAGCTTATTTAGCTGCAGCGGATGCCCCCTCTGCTTTTTTATCGGCAGCCGAGTGGCCACTGAATGTTCTAGTAGGTGCGAATTCGCCTAATTTGTGTCCAACCATGTTTTCAGTTACAAAAACAGGAACAAACTTCTTCCCGTTGTGAACTGCCAAAGTTAAACCAACAAACTCAGGTAGAACTGTAGATCTACGAGACCAAGTTTTAATCACTTTTTTGTCATTAGTGTCTTTAGCAACATTCACCTTTTTGAAAAGATGATCATCACAAAATGGACCTTTTTTTAATGATCTAGCCATAATATCTCCTTATGCGCGCTTCACGATGAACGCATCGGTACGTTTATTTTTACGAGTTTTATAACCTTTAGTTGGTTTACCCCATGGAGTAGTCGGATGACGTCCACCAGAAGATTTACCTTCACCACCACCCATAGGATGATCGACAGGATTTTTCGCAACACCACGAACGTGCGGACGAATACCCATCCAGCGAGTACGGCCCGCTTTACCAATAGTAATATTTTCATGATCAAGATTTGAAACTTGACCAATAGAAGCTCTACAATTTGCATGAATCAAACGAATTTCTCCGCTTGGCATACGAACTTGGCAATATTCAGATTCTTTAGCCATCAACTGAGCATAAGCACCAGCTGAACGACTTAATTTTCCGCCTTTACCAGGAGTCACTTCTAAATTGTGAATGAAAGTTCCTACAGGAATTAAAGACAACTTAAGATTGTTGCTTGGTTTAATATCTGCAGAATCACTAGCAATCACTTTATCGCCAACTTTTAAGCCTTCAGCAGCAATGATGAATTGTTTTTCACCATCAGCATAAGAAAGAAGAGCAAGCCAAGCTGTGCGGTTTGGATCATATTCAATTGATAAAACGGTTGCAGGAATATTTTCCTTAGCGCGTTTGAAATCAACAACACGGTACATTTGCTTATGTCCACCACCGATATAACGAACAGTGGTGCGGCCGTACATGTTACGTCCACCTGATTTAGATTTTGATTGGGTCAACTTTTTAGGACGTGAAGGCAATTCGGACTTTTTAGTAAGAACTGAAAAGTCAGCAACTGTCTTGTATCTTAATGTCGGCGTAGTAGGTTTAAAACTTTTAACTGCCATAACGTTATCCTCTCAATCCTTTCCTATTGCTTTACTTGAAAAAGCTCAATTTTCTGACCTTGAATCAGAGTAATGATCGCTTTTTTCCAGTTAGAACGTTTGAATTCAAAACGTCCAGCACGCTTATTTTTACCGTGCATAACGATAGTATTGACTGCTTTTACTTTCACTTTGAAAAGTTGCTCTACCGCTTCTTTGATCTCAGTTTTTGTAGCAGCATTATCTACTCTAAAAACATAACGGTTAGCAACTTCAGCAAGAGCCGTGCTCTTTTCGCTGATTACTGGTTTTTTTATAATACTAAAGATTTTTTCTTGCATAAATTATAACCTTTTTGCGCTTATTTCTCTGTTCCCAAACGAGCTTCGATTACTTTTACCGCATCCTGAGTGATCATTAACCACTCGTGTCTTACGATATCGTAAACATTCAAACCTTCAGTACGAAGAACTCTCATACCTTTTAAGTTACGAATTGAAAGCTCAATATTGTTATCCGCTACAGAAACAATGAGAGTTTTTTCTAATTTGAAAGTTTCAAGCAACATTTTTTTAGCAGCTTGAGTACTTGGTTTCGCAAATGAAATTTTATCAACAATGATCAAGCGAGAAGCCTTAGCACGATCCGAAAGAGCTGAACGAAGAGCTCCTTGAACCATTTGCTTAGGAGTTTTCTCAGCATATGAACGTGGTTGAGGACCAAAGTTCTGACCACCACCCACTAACAAAGGTGAACGAGTAGAACCCTGACGAGCATTACCAGTACCTTTTTGCTTGAATGGCTTACGGCCTCCGCCGCGAACTTCGCCTTTAGTTTTAGTTTTAGCTGTTCCTTGGCGACGATCAGCCAATTGAGCTTTAATCACTTGATGAACAAGAGCGTGATTAACTTCTGTTCCGAAAACAGATTCGTTAAGGCTAATTGTTCCTACTTTTTCTTTTTTCTGATTTAACAGTTCTAATGATGGCATATTACACCCCAGCCTTTACTGCTTTACGAATGGTAACGATACCACTTCTTGGACCAGGAACGCTTCCGTGAAGAAGAACAATACCTGCTTCAACATCAACTTTTACAACTTTAACATTTTGAATGGAAACCTTAACGTGACCCATGTGGCCTGGCATTGGTTTACCTTTGAATACTTTTCCTGGTTCAGCACGCATACCAATTGATCCAATTGATCTGTGATTCACTGAAGCTCCGTGAGTTTTATAACTTCCAGAGTAGTTGTACTTTTTCATTGTACCTTGGAAGCCTTTACCTTTACTCACAGCACTCACATCTACTAAATCACCAGCTTTGATGAAATCAGCAGAGAGTACATTTCCTTCTGATAAAGATTCAATTGCTTGATCATTATCAAAACGGAATTCTTGAGAATGGTAGTAACCAGGTTGTCCTGATTTTTTGAAATGTCCGTTTTCAGCTTTGTTCACACGGCTTTCTTTTTTAGGAAGAAAACCAATTTGAACAGCAGAATATCCGTGTTTTTCTGATTTTTTAACTTGAGTTACGTAGTTTGGTTTCACTTCCACCACAGTAACGGCTAGAGAACGACCGTCTTCAGCGTAAACCTGAGTCATTCCTGATTTAACACCAAGAATTCCACCGAGACCGGCAGAAAGAGTTGGCTTAGTATTTTGTTTTTGTGCTTCTTCCATATCCTCACCTTATTCATCCACTAGGATGATATTTTCTACTTTTTAGGCAAGTGCGGTTTTAAAACTTTAAAACCACCCTGTCTCATCGTCGTTCCCTCCGGAACGAATGCAGACCCTTCTACTGGATATCTCTACCCGTAGACGCTCTATCTATACTAAAAATTATGATTTAATCTCCACATCCACACCAGCTGACAAATCGAGCTTCATTAAAGAATCGATTGTTTGTTGAGTTGGCTCAACAATGTCTAACAAACGCTTGTGCGTACGTACTTCAAATTGCTCACGAGATTTTTTATCTACGTGAGGAGAACGGAGAACCGTGTACTTGTTGATTACTGTAGGAAGAGGAATTGGACCTCTCACAACAGCACCAGTGCGCTTAGCTGTATTCACGATTTCCCAAACTGACTTATCCAAAACGCGAGCATCAAATGCTTTTAACTTGATTCGAATTTTATGTTCAGTAACTGCCATATCGATTCCTTCTATTAACTAAACTATGAGTAAAACTGAATAACTCTGCCGTACAACACGACAAAGCCTCAGAAAAACCACGGTTAAATTTCGACCTAATGTTGCTCTCATCATTCGTTGGTATCAATTAATTGGCCTAAGCCTTTTAATCAATCCCCCCAGCTTGGCGTTCTTTGGAGAACTAGTGCTAACTTTTTCAACGGTTAAGTTGTGTTAGCGCTATCGGGTATTACCAAGCTAGACTACGAAATGTAGTAGCGGAGCTAAAATTTGGTGCGACAAGTTGGTATAAATAGCGAAAATATAAATACAAGACAAGTAAAAAGATTTATTTTTTAGATAAAAGTTTAACTTTCCTCATCCGCTACACCCACAGGCGCCGTTGGACGCGGTGCCATCACTCCAGCCTTTTGCTTAATCTCTTCTAAAATAGCCCCAGTAACAGGAGAATAATGAGCAAATTGCATCGAAAAAGTGGCTCTTCCTTGAGATGAGGACCTCAGCACAGTGGAGTAACCAAACATTCGAGACAAAGGAACTTCGGCCGAAATTACCTGAAGATCAGATTTGGCCGTCATCCCCTGAATTTTACCTCCACGAGCATTAATATCTCCAATCACTGATCCCATGTACTCCTGAGGACAAACCACCTCGCAAGCCATGATGGGCTCTAATATGGTTGGTCCTGCCTTTGCGGCTGCATCCTTGAAGGCCATGAGCGCAGCCACTTTAAAAGCGATCTCAGAAGACTCAGTTTCATGAAAAGAGGCATCTAACAGAGTTGCTTCAATATCCATTGCTGGATAGCCCGCTAAAACCCCACCCGACATCGCTTCTTTTAATCCGGTTTCAATTGCTGGAATATATTGCTTTGGAATCACGCCATCTTTGAGTTTGTTAAAGAACACAAACCCCTTACCACGCTCGCTTGGTGCCAATTTAATCACACAGTGACCATACTGCCCCTTCACACCCATCCCCTGACGAATAAATTTTCCCTCTCCCTTACCTTCAGAGAGAATCGTTTCACGATAGGACACTTGTGGAGTTCCCACATTTGCATCCACTTTAAATTCTCGCTTCAATCGATCCACAATAATTTCAAGATGGAGCTCTCCCATTCCACTAATTAATGTTTGAGCGGTGTCTTCACTTTGAATCACACGGAAAGATGGATCTTCAACGGTTAAACGCTGAAGAGCCTGCCCAAGTTTATCTTGATCTGCCTTTGTTTTAGGCTCAATTGCAATAGAAATCACCGGTTCAGGTATTTCAATTTTCTCTAAAAATAGTTGGCGATTTTCTGTGCAAAAAGTATCCCCAGTAGTGGCAAGTTTTAATCCTGCAACCGCAACAATATCTCCCGCAGAAACTGAAGCCACTTCTTCACTTTTATTTGCATGCATGCGGAGCAAACGATTTGCTCTTTCGCGTTTTCCTTTGTTTGTATTCCAAAAAACTGCACCCGCCTCTAATGTGCCTGAATAAACACGAATGAACGTGAGCTGCCCCACAAATGGATCAGTCATGATTTTAAATGCAAGCGCTGCAAAGGGCTCGCTCGGATCGGGATAACAAGCGATTTCTTTATCATCATCAGAAGCCGCATGCGCTACCAATGGTGGAACATCAATGGGAGATGGTAAGTAATCAATCACTCCATCGAGCAAAGTTTGAACCCCTTTGTTCTTAAAACTTGCACCACAAAGGACTGGCAATATTTTTAGTTGATTTGTTCCCTTACGAATTGCTGCTTTTACTTCGGCAACCGTTGGCTCTTCACCACCTAAATATTTTTCCATCACCACTTCATCAAAATCAGCGAGTGCTTCGATTAAACTTTGATGAAACAAATCTGCATCTTCCTTCAACTCTTCAGGAATTTCTTCAATTTCGTATTTTGAACCCAAATCGCTAGATTTCCAGCGCAAACCCTTCATTTCAACAAGATCAATCACCCCTTGAAGCTGATCCTCAGTTCCCCATGGCAACTGAATTGGAACCGCTTTTGCGCCCAACCGATCCTTCACTTGATTTAAAACTTGATCAAAATTTGCACCCACACGATCAAGTTTATTGATGAATGCAATACGAGGAACTTTATGCTTATCCGCTTGTCTCCAAACAGTTTCTGTTTGGGGCTCTACCCCACCTACTGCGCACAAAACAACAATCGCTCCATCTAATACTCGAAGGGATCTTTCTACTTCAATCGTGAAATCCACGTGGCCCGGAGTATCGATAATGTTAATTGTTTTTTCTTTCCAAAAACAAGTGGTGGCAGCAGCAGTAATTGTAATTCCGCGCTCTTGTTCTTGAGGCATCCAATCCATCGTTGCTGTACCTTCATGAACTTCACCAATTTTATGGGTTTTACCCGTGTAATAAAGAATGCGTTCAGTAGTCGTCGTTTTACCGGCATCGATATGGGCCATGATTCCGATATTGCGAATCTTGGATAACGCTTGAAATACTTTTTCATCTAACTTGTGTTCTATCGGCTTACTCATTGATACCTTTCTAAAGCTCACTTTTGAGAGCTAGAAGATGCGAACTAAACTCGCTACCTCCGGCACATTCGTGCCTTGGACCATAATGCAAAAAATCCCAACCACAGAGCTTGTGATCGGGATTTTTAAATTTTTTAAGTTTTGTCCGTTTTGGTAAGCAAAAGCTTACCAACGGAAGTGAGCGAATGCTTTGTTGGCTTCAGCCATACGGTGCATGTCTTCGCGTTTTTTCATTGCTGTTCCACGTAAGTTAGAAGCATCAATGATTTCCATCGCTAGACGTTCAGCCATAGTTTGCTCTCCGCGACCACGAGCAGAATCAATCAACCAACGAGTTGCTAGAGATTGACGACGTGCTGGTTTCACTTCGATAGGTACTTGATAATTCGCTCCACCTACACGACGTGATTTCACTTCGAGCATTGGTTTTACGTTTTCAAGGCCTTTTTTGAAAGCTTTGATGCCTTCATCGCTTGTTTTTTCTTGAATCATTTCCATCGCATTGTAGAAAATTTTCTCTGCGATTCCACGCTTACCATCATAAAGAAGAGCGTTAATGAATTTAGCTACTACTAGATCGTTATAAATTGGATCTGGATTAATTTCACGTTTTGCAATTACCTGTTTACGAGCCATTGTATGTTCCCTTTAATACTTTCGTAATTATTTTTTAGCAGGAGCAGCTGCTGCTCCGCCTTGAGGTTTCTTAGCGCCGTATTTAGAACGGCTCTGTTTACGGTTTGCAACACCTTGAGTATCAAGGGTTCCGCGAACAGTGTGGTAACGAACACCTGGAAGATCTTTCACACGGCCACCGCGAATTAACACGATACTATGTTCTTGAAGATTGTGTCCTACGCCTGGAATATAAGAAGAAACTTCATATTGGTTCGTTAAACGAACACGACAAACTTTACGAAGAGCCGAATTTGGCTTCTTAGGGGTAGTGGTATAAACGCGGGTACAAACACCACGTTTTTGTGGACAAGACTGAAGCGCTGGAGAACCAGTTTTCCAAGTCGTTTTTTTACGTCCAGTACGGATCAATTGGTTAATAGTAGGCATTCCTACAGTCCTTTCATTTCACCTTATTAAGGTGACGCAACCTAATTCTAATTAATATAGGAAGTAGTACAGTTATTAGAAATACCCCACTTTGGTCAAGTGCAATTTTGACTAATGAGGCCCATTTCTTCGATCTTCACACATGACCGACCGCATAAATCATTGTCTAGTACCCGAAACCATGGGATTAAGAGGCATGCTCCTTAAAATTGAGTCCTTAAAGAAGATCTATCAACGTGGCGATCAAGTTGTGGAAGCTCTGCGTGGCGTTTCGCTTGAAATCGAATCCGGACAGTTTGTTTCCATCATGGGCCCCAGTGGTTCTGGTAAATCCACACTCCTTCATCTCATGGGGGGCTTAGATCGCCCCAGCAGTGGAAAAGTAATTTTACAAGATCAAGCAATCGACTCTTTCAATGATGATGAACTTTCACTGTTTCGTAGGCAAAAACTAGGCTTTATTTTTCAATTTTTTAATTTATTGCCAACACTAAGTGCTCTTGAAAATGTTGCCTTACCTAGATTACTTAATGGTGAATCCATTAAAGACATTCGTCCAAAAGCAGAAGAATTATTAAAAATGATGGGCTTAGAAAAAAGAATGGAACATAAGCCTGATCAACTCTCTGGAGGAGAAATGCAAAGAGTGGCGATCGCCAGAGCCCTTGTTGGTGATCCCATTATGATTCTTGCCGATGAGCCCACAGGAAATTTGGATTCAAAAACCGGTGAAGCCGTTTTGAAGCTTTTACAAAACTTAGTAAATGAACATGGAAAAACGATCGTAATGGTGACTCATGACTCCAAAGCGGCCTCTTTTGCCAATCGCTTGATCTGTCTTAAAGATGGAACATTAGATACGGACGAAAAAATCTCCCATGCGTAAAGGACTTCAATTTAACTTATTTAAATACGTTGGATGGAGACACTTAAAACTTCATCCCGGAAGAGCGGCACTCACCACTCTAGGCGTTGCTCTAGGAATTGCACTCTATGTAGCAATTGCAATCATTAATGAATCCACCAAAAATGCACTCCGAGAAAGTATCGAAGCCGTTGCAGGAAAAGCGAGTCTGACGATTTCTGCAGGCGTGGCGGGATTCAGTGAAGATAAATTAGAAATCATTAGAAACACTCCTGGAATCAAATCCGCGGTTCCCATGATTGAAGCTCGCGCATTTTTTGAAGGGGCAAAAGAATCGGCCGATGGACTTTATATTTTAGGTGTTGATCTTCTTCAAGAAACCTCGGTGAGAACCTATCAAGCCACTGATCAGCGCATTATTGATGATCCACTCACTTTCCTCAATCAACCAGACAGCATTATTTTCACTGAAACATTGGCAAAAAAACGTGGCCTGAAAATTGATTCAAAAGTTAAACTTTCTACTACCCTTGGACTAAAAACATTCACCATTAGAGGCCTTCTAAAGCCCGAAGGAACAGCTAAAGCCTATGGGGGCTCACTTGCCATCATGGATATCGATGGCGCACGGATGATGTTTGGTAAAGAAAATAAACTCGATCGCGTCGATGTGATTCCACTGGAAGGGGTGACCAACCAAACTTTAAAAGAATCATTACAAAAATCTTTAGGGGCAAATTTTTCAATTGAAAGTCCCGCAACTCAATCTGAACAAATGGAGAAGTTGCTGGCAGCATATCAATTGATTCTCACTTTTTTTAGTACCCTTGCACTGCTCGTAGGCTTGTTTTTAGTGATGAACTCCATCACCGTGGCAATTGCCGAAAGAAAAAAAGAAATTGGAACCCTAAGAGCGCTGGGCGCTACCCGCTTTTCAATGGTTTCGTTATTTGTAACAGAAATATTTGGGATCGGACTTGTTGGATCAACCTTAGGCTGTCTCATTGGAAGAGGACTTGCTGAAAAATTAGTAAAACAAGTGACCGCTTCAGTTGCCTCTCAATTTCAAACCCGCATTGAAGTGACCCATTTGGATTTTTCCTACCACCAAATAATCACTGCCATTACTTTTGGAACTCTTGCTTCAGTCATTGCTGCATTTTTCCCGGCACTGAAGGCCGCGGCAATTCACCCTCTAGAATCCATGAAAAAGCATGCCGAATCTTCATCCGCTGAAGATGAAAACAGATCAAAATTAATGATTATTTTTGGCTTTTTATTGCTCGTTTTTACCACTTTCTCTATGACTCTGGGATGGGGAAAATATTGGTCTGGAATTGATCTTTTCACTAAAATCGCTTCCGTACTTGGATCAGCACTATTTGGACCCTACTTAGTTTTCATTTTAATTCATGCGGCTAGATCACTAGGTAAAAACACAAAACGACCAATGATCAAACTCTCACTCGAGAATTTGATTCGCAGTCGCAAAAGAACCACTTCAAACGTGATGGCGTTAATGGTGGGATTATTTCTCGTGATGATGATCGCTACCGTGAGAGCAAGCTTTCACGACACCTTAACTAACTGGTTCAATGAAATCTTTATTGCTGATGTGATGGTTGCTTCAACCGGAAGAATGATCGTTGCCGATGTCCAACCCATTCGCGAAGAAATTCAAAAAGAAATTTTAGAAATACCGGGTGTAAAACCTATTGGAGCAGATCGAGGATCAGCATCCAGAATTGTTCCTTATTATTACCATGGTAAAAAAATGGCTATCAAAGCCTATGATCATTACGCCGATTTTTATCAATATCAAAATTTTGCAATTCAAAACGGGGATAGAAAAAAAATAGCGCCACTTCTTTATACAGGCGAACCAAATGTGATCCTCACTCAATCATTTTTAACTAAACAACATAAAAATATTGGTGAATCTGTTGAATTAGACACCCCCAGCGGTACGATTGCATTTAAAATTGTTGGATCTATTACTGATTTTGCTTCAGCGGAAGGTGTGATTTATATCTCTCGTGAGAATTATAAAAAATACTGGAAAGATCCTTTAGTAACGGCATTTATAATTAACATTGAACCTGGGCATTCTTTAGAAGAGGTTCGCGCTGAGATCGATCGAAGAATTGGTAAAAAATGGAATGTGATCACCATTTCAAACGCAGAATTTAAAGAGCAGATGCAGCAAGCAATTGAGCGAAGTTTCGCCTACACAAGAGCGATTGAAGCGATTGCGCTGCTTGTTGGTTTACTGGGCTTGTTAAATACTCTTTTGATCAGCGTCATGGAAAGAACCAGAGAAATTGGAATGTTGAGAGCAGTGGGAGCCACCAAGAAACAAATCTCCAATATGATCCTTTTAGAATCTCTAATGCAAGGAGTTTTTGGTTCTATTGTTGCCATCATCTTGGGCAGTTATGTGGGTAAATTGTTTGTAGAATATGCACTGACCACTACTTTAGGATGGATCATCGATTTTCACTTCCCTAAAGAATCCGTTCTGCAGACTCTACTAACTGGTATTATAGTTGCAATGATAGCTGGTATATTGCCAGCTCGTAGGGCGGCTAATTTAGAAATAACGGAATCACTTGATTATGAATAAAATTGTTTTAACTTTAATATTTTTCTCCCTTCCCACTTTTGCAATGAGCGCCAAAGAAATCATGGTTAAAAATGAAGAGGCACGAAAAGTGAGCGTATATGAAGCCAGAGCAGTGCTGACCACAGGAAATGCAGGAGAATCACCAAAAGTAAAAGATTTTACGATTTGGAGAAAAGTTCAACCTGATGGAATCCATAACAGCACCCTCACTCGCTTTCACGCTCCAGCAGAAGTGAGAGATGAAGGCATTCTGATTATTGAAAATGCTTCCGGAAAAAATGATGTGCTACTTTACTTACCTAATTTTAAAAAAATTCGTCGCGTAGAAAGTCAGCAACAAAGTGGAAGCTTCATGGGGTCTGTGTTTAGTTACTCAGATATTGCCACTCCACACGTAGATGATTATCAGTACAAAACACTTGGAACCGAACCTTGCATGGGTGATCCGAAATTAACTTGCACTAAGATTGAAAACACACCGGCAAATGAAGAAGTTAAAAACCGTATTGGTTACAGTAAATCCATCATTTGGGTGCGTCCGGATAATTTTATGGTGGAGAGAGCCGATTACTACCAAACAGATGGAAAACTTTGGAAAAAACTTAAGGCCACTGAAATAAAAATCATTGATCAAAAAAATAAAAAGTGGCTAGCTCATTCACTTTCCATCACCAATCAAATCACGAATGATTTTACAGAACTCCATTTTTCAAATGTGGATGTAACAAAAGACATTTCTGATGCACTCTTTACTCAACAAAATCTTCAGAAGGTAAAATAACTTTAAATGTCGTTTCAGGCCTTAATATTAACGATATTTTTCATTATATTTAGTGGTCACTCCTTTGCCAAGGAACCCAAATCTGAATTTTCTTATATCTTAAGTGGTAGAATATACACGGATCAATACTTTCCAATTTATCCTTCGACCACTTATTCTAGCGGGATATTTCAGAGCTCAATTTCTACCTGGCTTGATTTTCAAGCTAAATTCTCTAAAACAACTTCCATGCATGCCGTGGGTGAGGGAGACGCCTTTTTAAGAAGTCTTTCTGAAACCAACCAATCCTCATTCCAGGGTAAATTACGTGAGGGATACTTCAGCTATCAAGATGATTCATTTGAGCTAAGGGTTGGGCAACAAATTATTCCTTGGGGTAAATCTGATGGTGTGAATCCAACAGATTATTTTACTGCAAAAGATTACACCTTACTAAACCCGGATGAAGAAGTAAAAAGGACGGGCGCTCCTGCGATCATGCTTAATTTTACGCCAAACCAAGGAGCTTCTCCCTTTAACTTCGTAGGAATTTTTCAAGGAGTTTACCCTCAAACTAAACTCATTATTCCAGATCAAGCCATTCCCTCATTAGTTCAGTTTCAAAAATATCCAAATTCACCCACTTACTTTCAATCTGACACTGTCGAATATGGCGCTAAACTTTCATATTTGAAAACTGATTACGATTTTTCTATCTCTGCCTTTAGAGGAGTGAATCATTTTGCCCAATATGTTTACGACATTCAAAAAAATTTAATCGCGCCCCAAAACATTCAGCAAACAGCCATCGGTGGTGATGCTTCTTTTACCAGTGGGAGTGTTGTTTTTCGTGCAGAAACAGCCTACTTTGTTCCAGATTCTGGAAAAGAAAATTCTGATCTTTATGGTTTAGTTCAACCCACCCATTGGGATTCTGTGGTGGGAATTGAGCATACTTTTTTTGATGATATTCATACTCAAATCCAGCTTCTTTATCGATACTATGTCGCCTATTTAGATCCCGCCCTCTACACCACCGCCAGTCCAGTACTCACTCAAATCCAACGAAGCGTTGCGAAATCTAATGGGCTATTACTCAATTTTCAAAGACAAGATAATCCTGGGGCTACATTTAGAATCGGGTTTTCAAATGAAACGAGCCCTTGGACTGCAGATTTATTTTTAGTGGGATATTTCTCACAGGGACAAGATTATTTAGTCAGGCCCCAAGTTAGTTACAAGTTAATTGAAGGATTAAAATTTCTCGCGGGCGGAGAATTTTACGGCGGGGACGAATCCAGACCCTTGGGAGCACTCAGAAAAAACAGTTCAATTTTCTTTGAAGGGCGCTATGTGTTCTGAAAGGTTGATTGGTTTTGGTTTTGCTAGAGACAAAACCTTTTCAACGTAGACATGAACCAGTTCAGCACCTTCACTCACTAATTCAAACGCCTGAAAAGTTTCCTTAGCCATTTGATCCAGTGTTTGTCCGTTTAAATTATGCATTAAGTTTTGGTACCAAACATAAAAACACTTCAGCTCTACTTCAACGTTCACCACTCGACTAAACAAACCTTCAATCTCTAAAAGTTTTTTTCCGTGAGTTTCAATCGCATCACGATCTTCTACCGACATGATTTTATGATTTTTAATCGTTGCTAAGGTAGAAATAAGAGCTTTTGCAGTTGTTTTACCTTCAACACACAATTGTTCAATCACTTCTAATGACTCTTTGATTTCTCGTGATTTTTTAATGAGTAACGGATTTAAATGTAGTTTTGCCACTTCAGCTTCAATGGGTGGAACCCATCCACAAAACCAAGCTCTCGCAATTTGTCCACGAAGCTTGAACATCCAATGATCAAAGGTAGTTTCTTTATCCACTACTTGCTCATAGGAAACCCCACCTCCCTCTTGAGGACT